>NZ_AKKF01000264.1 GCF_000281955.1 Caulobacter sp. AP07
GTGCGGCTGAGCGGCAGCCCCAGCCACTGGCGCAGCACGCGGGGACCGTTCTCCAGGTCGCCGATGGTCTCGAACAGCGGGCTGATCTTGACCGAGGCGCGCGGCGCGGCCCCGCCCCAGACCAGGCCGACCTGCTTGAGCAGGACCAGCGGCTCGAGGATGTCCGACAGGGTGGCCGACTTGGAGATCACATAGGCGCCCAGGCAGCCGTGGCCGTAGTCGCGGACCATCTGGGCGGCGGCCTCCATGGTCGCCAGCTCCTTGGTCGTCTCCTCGCCATAGGCGGTGAACGGCGAGACCAGGGGCCGCTGGTGCGACAGCTCGCTGATCAGCAGCTTGGAACGGGCCTCTTCGTCGAGCTCCAGGTACTTCACGCCGGCCCCCGCCCGGCGGTAGAGCTCGTCCAGGGTGCGTTCGTGGACGTCGGCGTTCTGGCGCAGGTCCAGGCTCATCAGGTGGAAGCCGCAGGCCTGGGCCACCTCGACCAGGGTGCGCAGCGAACCACCGACCAGGCGCTCGCCGCCATGGCGCCCCAGCGAGTCGATGATGACCTTGAGGTCGGAGACGAAGGCCTCGGGATGGCCGTAGGGCTCGACCTTGGCGTCCTCGGTGGCGAAGATCACCCGCGAGCCGGTCAGTTTCTTGGAGACCGCGTTGAGGCGGTCGAAGATCAGTTCCAGCGCCAGACGATAGGGCTCGTCCAGGCGATGCACCGACGGGTCGCTGGTCTGGGCGGCCAGGGCCAGGACCTCTTGCGACACCGGGGCGTAGGCGGTGGAGACCGCCAGGTTGGACCACAGCTTGCGCACCTCGCCGGCGTACCAGTCGAGGATGACCCGGGCCTGGGAGGCCAGGGCCAGCTTCAGGGTGTCGCCGTTGACCCCGGGGTGGCCGTCGCGGTCGCCGCCCAGCCACGAGCCCATCTTCAGCAGCGGGGCCATCTGGCCGTGCTCGCCGACCTGCCGCGACCAGTCGCCATACAGGTCGATGATCGCCGGCAGGATCGAGGTGCGGACGATCGACAGGGCGTTGCGGATCTCGTCCTTCACGGTGATCCGCTCGGGGCGATACAGCCGGGTGCGCCACATCAGGGCGATCTCGCGGAACAGCCGCTCGCGGATGTCGGCGTCGAGGTCGGCCGGCAGGTGGTGGCGGCGCAGGGCCATCAGGCGCGAGATCTCGGTCTCGCGGTCGACCATGCTGCGGCGGCGCACCTCGGTGGGGTGGGCGGTCAGCACCGGCACCACGTTCATCGCGGCCAGGACCCGGGTCAGTTCGGCCTTGGTCTTGCCGGCCTTGATCAGCCGCTCGACGGCGTCGACCAGGGTGCGCGGACGCTCGTCGCCCGGCTGGGCGTCGGCCTCGGCGTGACGGCGGCGGCCGGCGACGTCCTCGCCGATATTGGCCAGCATCGAGTGGCTGGCCAGGGCCCGGGCCAGGAAGATCGCCTGGTCGCTCGACAGGTCGGCGAACAGGTGGTCCAGCCGCGCGGCCTCACCGTCGGAGCTTTCCTGCGAGGCGGCCTTGCGGGCCGTGGCCACCAGCTCGGCGGCGGCGTCGCCGTCGAGATAGGCGATGGCCTCGTTCAGCAGGTCGCTGAGCAGGCTGGCGTTCTGCCGCACGTGGCGGCTGGTGGGGCGATCCCCTTCTGGCGACGAGAGGTCGAGCGACAGGGGGTTGCGCATGCGCGAAGCTCCGCGGCCGCCGCGAGAGGCGACGGCTCATCAGGGAAAGAACGAACGAGGCGGCAGGCGGGCTCCAGGCCCTGTCTGACGCAGCGGCGCCCTTACCGCGCTTTGATCTTCACGAAAAGGCGGCGCGCACAATGATTGCGCTACCATGAACCATTTTGCGCAGAAATATTCCCTAGCGGGCCAACCAGCCACCATCCACGGGCAAGGTGATGCCCTGGACATAGTCGGCGGCCGACGAGGCCAGGAACACCGCGGCCCCGCCCAGGTCGCCCGGCTGGCCCCAGCGGCCGGCCGGGATGCGGGCCAGGATCGAGGCGTTGCGGTCGGCGTCGTTGCGCAGGGCTTCGGTGTTGTTGGTGTCGAAATAGCCCGGCGCGATGGCGTTGACGTTGACGCCCTTCGACGCCCACTCGTTGGCCAGGATCTTGGTCAGGCCCGCCAGGCCGCTCTTGCTGGCCGTGTAGCTGGGCACGCGGATGCCGCCCTGGAACGACAACAGGCTGGCGATGTTGATGATCTTGCCGATGCTGGCGGCGTCGCCGCCCTGCTTGATCACCTGCCTGGCGAAGGCCTGGGTCAGGAAGAACACGACCTTCAGGTTGGTGTCCATCACCGCGTCCCAGTCGGCTTCGCTGAATTCGATGCTGTCGGCGCGGCGGATGATGCCGGCGTTGTTGACCAGGATGTCGACCTTGCCGAA
>NZ_AKKF01000265.1 GCF_000281955.1 Caulobacter sp. AP07
GGCGACCGCGGCGGCCGCCGGTGGCGAAGGCGTCATTCGCGGACATCGCCATAAGGTCAGACCCGCTCGCTCAGGCGACGCTGGATGGCGGTCGACAGGTCGTCGGCGAAGTTCTCCAGCCGGCCGGCGTACTTGCCCGCGTCGGTCGAGAACTTGTTGTAGGCGATATAGGCCGGGATGGCGGCGATCAGGCCGATGGCGGTGGCGAACAGCGCCTCGGCGATCGACGGGGCCACGACGGCCAGCGAGGTGTTCTTCGACAGGGCGATGTTCTGGAAGGCGTGCATGATGCCCCAGACCGTGCCGAACAGGCCGATGAACGGCGAAGCGGTGGCGACGATGGCCAGGCTGCCCAGGCCGTCCTCGGCCTTGCTGCTCTCGCGGGCGATCATGGTGTCCATCATCCGGTCGATGCGCTGGATCAGGAAGGCCGCCTGGCCCTCGCCCAGCGCGCCCTTGACCTTGGCCTCGCGCCATTCCTTCAGGGCGGCCTGCAGCATGCGCGGCAGCGGGTCGCGCGGAGCGGCCCCGGCCTGGGCCGCGACCTCCTCCAGCCCCTGGCCCGAACCGACCTGGTCCTCGAATCGGTTGGCGGCCCTGTTGGCCGCGCCGAAGCGGAACAGCTTGTCGATGATCACCGCCCACGAGCCCAGCGACGCCACGATCAGGCCGATCATCACCGCCTTGACCACCCAGTCGGCCTGAAGGAACAGCGAAATGAAGGAAAAGCTCTGGGGGCCTGCGGCGGCGTCCATGCGGGGTCCTGCTCCGTTGGGGCGTCTAAATCGTTGGAGGAGGTGATAGCGCACCCACTCCGGTTCCGTTGCGCCTTACTGGCATGAAGCGGGGCAATGGTGAAACTATGACGATAGGCGGGCGAGTGGGTTTTTTGCCGGTCGCGGCATGTGCTTTGCCCGCCTTCACGCCCAACCGCCTCCTATTCGTCATCCCCCGACTTGTTCGGGGGACCCAAGCCGAGCTGACGGAGAGTTATCGGTGACGCAGCCTGGGTCCCCCGCATGAAGCGGGGGATGACGGACGTGAGTGTTGCGGCGGATTTGAAATCAGCTCTCGAACCACGGCGCCAGCCGCGCCACCATCTCCGCCGTCGGCTTGCGCGGCCGCCCGTCCAGGGTGATGCAGACCGCCTCGACGCCGGCCACGGCGATCAGTTCGTCGCCGCGGGTGATCCGCTGGCTGACGTGCAGGCGCGCGCCCTTCACGCGGTCATAGGTGGTGTGCACCACCAGGGCGTCGTCGACCCGCGCCGCCCGCTTGAAGTCGATCTCCATGCGGGTGAGGGCGAAGGCGGTGTCCACCGCCGCCAGCTCGGTGTGCGAGATCCCGACCATCCGGAAGAAGTCGCTCCGCCCGCGCTCGAAATAGCGCAGGTAGTTGGCGTGGTAGACGATGCCGGTGAAGTCGGTGTCTTCGTAATAGATGCGGACGGGCAGCTGGTGCTCGCGGCCGTCGAAGACGCCTGATGAAGGCTGGGGAATCTCGCTCATCTTGATTTGCTCACTGCACTTGCCCCCTCCGCGCCTTCGGCGCTCCTCCCCCATAGGGGGAAGAGCCGCGCCGAGCGAACTCCGCCCCCTATGGGGGCGGACAGGCGGCGCAGCCGCCAGGTGGGGGCCAGTCTATTCATCCCCGAACAACCCGCCCTGCACGATCTTCGGCGCCGAGACCGGTTCCTGCAGACCCAGGTGCAGATACGCCTTGCCGCAGGCCATCCGCCCGCGCGGCGTGCGTTGGATGAAGCCCTGCTGCATCAGGTACGGCTCGATGACGTCCTCGACGGCGTCGCGGGCCTCGGCGATGGCGTAGGCCAGGGTCTCGACCCCGGCCGGGCCGCCGCCGTAGTTCTCGATCAGGGCGCGCAGGTAGCGGCGGTCGAGCGAGTCCAATCCCAGCTCGTCCACCTCCAGCCGCGCCAGGGCCATGCCCGCCGCCTTGCGGTCGATCACCGACGCCCCGTCCGCCGAGGCGAAGTCGCGCACCCGGCGCAGCAGGCGGCCGGCGACGCGGGGGGTGCCGCGGGCCCGGGCGGCGATCTCGGCGGCGCCGTCCTCGGCCAGCGGCGCGCCCATCTTGCGGGCCGCGCCCAGCAGCACGTGCTGCAGTTCCTTGGGGGTGTAGAACTCCAGCCGGATCGGGATGCCGAACCGGTCGCGCAAGGGCGTCGCCAGCATCCCGGCCCGGGTCGTCGCCGCCACCAGGGTGAAGGGGGCCAGGTCGATGCGGATCGAGCGCGCAGACGGCCCCTCGCCGATCACCAGGTCCAGCACGTGGTCTTCCATGGCCGGATAGAGGATCTCCTCCACGGTGGAGGGCAGGCGGTGGATCTCGTCGATGAACAGGACGTCGTTGGCTTCCAGGTTGGTCAGGATCGCCGCCAGGTCGCCGGCCTTGTTGAGCACCGGGCCGGAGGTGGCGCGGAAGTTCACGCCCAGCTCGCGGGCGACGATCTGGGCCAGGGTGGTCTTGCCCAGGCCCGGCGGACCGAACAGCAGCACATGGTCCAGGGCCTCGCCCCGGCCCTTGGCGGCCTCGATGAAGATCCGCAGATTGGCCTTGGCCTGCTCCTGGCCGACGAATTCGGCCAAGGTCTGGGGCCGCAGGGCGCGGTCGCTGGCGCCGGGGATCTGTTCGCCGTGTTGCGGTTCGCCGGAGATGATGCGGGTCATGGGCGGAAGGCCCCCTCAGTCGCTTCGCGACAGCTCCCCCAGAGGGGGAGCATCTGGGCGACGTAAATCCTCCCCCCTTGGGGGAGGTGGCCCGGAGGGCCGGAGGGGGCCAGCGCCGCCCTCACCGCCCCAACTCCTGCAATCCCGCCTTGATCAGCGCCTGCACGGTCGCCTCGTCGCCCAGCTTGGCCGCCGCCGCCTCGACCACGCGGCGGGCGTTCACCTCGGCCACGCCCAGGCCCATCAGCGCCGCCACCGCGTCGCCGGTCGGGGCCGGCTTGGCGGACGCCGAGGGCGCGGCGCCCGGCGCGGTCATCAGCACCGGCCCGTCGGTGATCGGCTTGTCCTTCAGTTCGGTGACGATCCGCAGCGCCAGCTTCGGGCCCACGCCGGACGCCCGGCCGACAGCGGCCTTGTCCTCGCGCGCCACGGCCGAGGCCAGCTCGGCCGACGACAGCACGTCCAGCACCGCCATGGCGGCCTTGGGTCCCACGCCCTGGATGGCCTGCAGCAGCACGAACGCCCGGCGGTCCTCCCGCGAGCCGAACCCGTAGAGCCGCAGGCCGGCGCTCTCGCTCCACTGGCTCTCGATGTGCAGCAGCGCCTCTTCGCCCAACGCCGGCAGGCGCTGCAGGGTCCGCGACCCGCAGCGCACGACGTAGCCCACGCCCATCACGTCGATCAGCGCCTCTTCCTCGCCGACCTCGGCGACGGCCCCGCGAAGACGACCGATCATGCGACCCTCCGGTTGGCGATGCGCAGGTTGGCGTGGGTGATGGCGACGGCCAGGGCGTCGGCGCAGTCGGCCGTGGTCTTGCCGGCCGTCGGCAGCAGGCGGGCGATCATGAAGCCGATCTGGGCCTTGTCGGCCGCCCCGGTGCCGACCACCGCCTTCTTGACCAGGCGGGTGGAATATTCGGCGACCAGCAGACCCGCGCGCGCCGGAGCGATCAGGGCGGCCGCGCGGGCGTGGCCCAGCTTCAGCGTCGACTGGGCGTTGGTGTTGAGGAACACCTCTTCGACCGCCGCCTCGTCCGGACGATGGTCCTCGATCACCGCGCAGATGCCTTCGAAGAGATGCAGCAGACGGCTGGCGAAGTCGGCCTTCTCGTCGGGGACGATCACCCCGTGGGCGACGTGGCTCATGCGCGAGCCCTCGACCGTGACCACGCCCCAGCCGGTGCGTCGCAGGCCGGGGTCCAGCCCCAGGATTCGGATCGGGATGCGATTCGCGTTCATCATGTGTTCTCGCACCATCGTCCCTTTTCCGCCGCAGGAAAAGAGGACCGCGCGTTCCAGCAGAAGACGTGACTTGCCTAACGAAGTCTTAAGCCGCCGCGCCTTCAGGCCTGACGGCGGGCGACCTCTGCGGCGCAGAACAGCCGCTCCAGGATCAGGGCCTCGACGGCCGGCGCCTGCACGGCGACGCAGACCTCGGCGTTGGGCTCGCCCTCCACCCGCTGCAGCCGGCCCATCGCCGCGCCGTCGATATTGACCCGCAGGCGGGCGGGCTCGAACGTGTAGAGCTCCGGCGCGATCAGGCTGACGGCGGCCACCACGTCGTGCGGATGACAGCCCTCGATCCCCCAGGCCTGGCGGTGGAAGGCCGCATAGGGGCCGATCGCCCGGTTCAGCCGCGCCGACAGTGGCGTGCCACAGGCCGTCGCCCCGGCCGCCATGGCCTCGAGCGTCAGGGTCACCCGCGAGGTGACGTCCAGCGGCACCAGGCGCGGCATGACCCCGGCCCCCAACACCCGAGCCAGGGCCTCGGCGTCGCTCCAGCTGTTGAAATCGGCCCCGCCGGCCGCCATGCCGTCGATCGCGAAGGCCCCGGCCATCACGGTCGGCCGCCAGCCGCGGAAGGCCCCGGGGTCCTCCAGCAGGCCCTGGGCGAGGTTGGTCAGCGGCCCCAGGAACAGACCGGTCAGCTTGCGGCGCGCGCAATAGGCCAGCAGGCTGACCCCGTGGCCGTGATCCAGTTCCGGCAGTTTCCAGCGCTGCGAGAAGCCGGCCCCGTTCAGGCCGTCGACGCCGTGGGCAGGGCGCATCCGCTCGACCCGTCGCTTGGCCAGGCCCGAACCGGCCCCGATATAGACCTCGGCCCCGCAGCCAGCCAGCCGCAGCACGCCCCGGGCGTTGGCGGCGGCCTGGTCGACATAGGTGTTGCCGAACACCGCCGAGACCGACGCGATCTCCACCGCGTCCGGCGAGCGCGCCAGCATGGCCAGGGCCAGGGCGTCGTCCACGCCACAGTCGGTGTCGATATGCAGGCGCAACGGCATGGGGGGATTGTAGGCGCTTGGCGTGACGGGGAGAAGATGGCGTGAAGCGCGGACGGCCCTCAGTCCTTGCGCGGCAGGATGTCGAACTCCACCACCCGGGGGTCGGCCCGCAGGGCCTCCGCCAGGGTCTCCAGCTTCAAGTCGCTCCGGCACGAGAACGGCCCGGCCAGTTCGAACACCGCTCCCCCCTCGACCAGGCGCTGGTTCAACCGTTTACCCTCCAGGCCGAAGGTGTCCAGCAGCCGCCGCAGTTCCGGCTCGTCGATCACCGCGTCGCGGCGCGATCGTACGGTGATCTCGGCGAACTCCCTCTGCGGCATATGGAGGTCCAGCCAGCGGGCGAAGGTCAGGATCAACAGCGCCAGCACCGCGCCGCCGATCGCCAGCTCGTAGAGGCCGACCCCGAACAGGACGCCGATCGCCGAGGTCGTCCACAGCGACGCCGCCGTGGTCAGGCCATGCACCGAGGCGCCCTGCTGGAAGATCACCCCGCCGCACAGGAAGCCGATCCCGGTGAGGATGCCGTGGGCCATGCGCACCGGATCGATGCGCAACACCGATTGGGGCGCGCCCTCCAGCCAGGTGATCTGGTGCACGGCGCCCAGCATCAGCAGGGCCGAGGCCAGGGCGACCAGCATGTGGGTGCGCAGACCGGCGGGCCGGCCCCGATACTCCCGCTCGAACCCGATCGCCCCGCCGGCCACCAGGGCGCCGAGGATCGGGAGGGCGAATTGCAGGGGCGCGTCCATGGTGGAGGTAACGGACGAAGGGGGAGGTGGCTCCCTCGCGCGTCCCCTATCTCAAACGTCCGTCATCCCCCGCTTCATGCGGGGGACCCAAGCGGCGTCACCGATAGTTCCTGGTCAGCTCGGCTTGGGTCCCCCGAACAAGTCGGGGGATGACGGTATCTGGGGATCACCCCAGTTTCGCGACGTCCTCGTCGCTGATCTCTTCGTTCGAATAGACCGCCTGCACGTCGTCGTCGTCGTTCAGGGCGTCGAGCAGCTTCATCAGGGTGACCACCGCCTCGCCGGTGACCGGGACCTGCAGCTTCGGGCGCCAGGCGATCTTGGTGTTGGAGGCCGGGCCGAACTTGGCTTCCAGGGCGGCCGAGACCTCGTTGAGGCTCTCGAAGGCGGTGTAGACGGTGTGGCCTTCGCCCTCTTCGTCCATGTCGGAGACCACGTCGTCGGCGCCGGCCTCGATGGCGGCTTCCATCATGTCGTCTTCGCTGGCCGCCTTGGCCGGATAGCTGACCTGGCCGACGCGGTCATAGTTGAAGGCCACCGAATTGGTGGCGCCCATGTTGCCGCCCAGCTTGGTGAAGTAGGAGCGGACATTGGCGGCGGCGCGGTTGCGGTTGTCGGTCAGCACCTCGACGATGATCCCGACGCCGCCGGCCGCGACGCCTTCGTAGCGGATCTCGTCATAATTGGCCGCGTCGCCCATCTGCGACTTCTTGATCGCCCGGTCGATGACGTCCTTGGGCAGGCTTTCGGCCTTGGCGTTGTTCACGGCCAGGCGCAGGCGCGGGTTCATGTTGGGGTCGGGCAGGCCGGCCTTGGCCGCCACGGTGATTTCCCGCGACAGCTTGGAGAACAGCTTGGAGCGCGCGGCGTCGGCGCGGCCCTTGCGGTGCATGATGTTCTTGAATTTCGAGTGGCCGGCCATTCGGAGGCTCTTCTCTGATCTGGAAATGGAAAGGTAGGGCGCGCTTCTACCGTCTGGCGCCCCATATTGTCATCCTCCAAGCTTAGAAGACCACGCTGGAGGCGTTCGATGACCCCGTCCGATTTCCTGTCCGAACCGTTCGATCCGGCTCGCCTCGGGGCGCTCGAGGCGCAGGACCAAGACGCGATCCACGCGGTCGACAAGGCCCCGGCGATGGCGACGGCCGCCGGAGCGCTGTCGGCGGGCGCGGCCGCGCTGGGCGGCCTGGCCGTCGGGGCGCTGGCGGTCGGAGCCCTGGCCATCGGCGCGCTCGCCATCGGCCGCCTGTCGATCGGCCGGGCGAGGATCCGCCGGTTGGAGATCGACGAGCTGATCGTCGGCCGCGTAACGGAACGGCGGCGGTAGGGCTATACGGTCGGGGACATGCCCTTGCGGCATGTCCCCGGTCGCGCAATCCAGCCGCCTCAGGCGACCTTCAGCTCAACCTCCACATTGCCCCGCGTCGCCTTCGAGTACGGACACACCTCGTGGGCGGCGATCAGCAGCTTCTCGGCCGTCTCGCGGTCGAGGTCCGGCGCGTTGAGGGTCAGGCGGGCGCCGATGTGGAAGCTGACGTCGTCCTTGATCAGGTCCACCTCGCTGTCGAGGCTGTGCTCGCCCAGCTTGACCCCCTGGTTGCGGGCCACCAGGCCCAGCGCGCCCAGGAAACAGGCCGCGTAGCCGGCCGCGAACAACTGCTCGGGATTGGTCCCCTCGCCGTTGCCGCCCATCGACTTGGGATAGCCCAGCTGGACGTCCAGATGACCGTCGTCGGTCTTGGCCGTGCCTTGTCGGCCGCCGACGGCGTGGGCGTGCGCGGTGTAGATGGCGTCGGTCATGGGAGGCTCCTTCGGGGGTTGAGGTCGCGCTGCGAACTTGAGACCGAAGGTGTGACGGGCGCAAGCGGCGCCTCATGCTTGAAACCCTCTCCCGGAGGGGAGAGGGAGGGGCCCGCGCGAAGCGTGGGAGGGTGAGGGGTCACGCCCTCAGCCGGGGCGCCGCGCCGATAGCCTCGGCCACGCCCCCGGGATCGGCCAGCACGATCTCGTTGTTGAAGCGCAGGACCCGGTAGCCGCAACGTTCCAACACCTCGGTCCGCGCGGCGTCGTATTCGGTGCGATCGTCATGCGTCGGACCGTCCAGCTCGACGATCAGGTGGGCGTCGCGGCAGACGAAGTCGGCGAAATAGCGCTCGATCGGGACCTGGCGGCGGAACTTGAAACCGTCGAGGCGGCGACCGCACACGATCGCCCAGAGCTTTTCTTCAGCGAGGGTTTGATGGCGACGTAGGCGCCGCGCGTTAGGGATCGGGTCCATGGAACGAGCTTGGCTTCGCTCGGGGGCGTGGCAAGCGAAGTAACCGGGGTTTTACCTTTGGCGGCGTCACCCCTCACCCTCCCACCGCTTCGCGGCGGGCCCCTCCCTCTCCCCTCCGGGAGAGGGTTTTAAAGGCTCGGCACCGTCTCCTTCAGCCGCCCCCCCACCCGGATCGGCTCGACCCGCACCGCCAGGCCCGTGCGGTCGTCGGTCTCGACGAACACGCCGCAGACCGTGGCCGGGCCGCTGGCCGGGGTGTAGCGGCCGCCGCTGATCTTGGTGGTGAAGCGCCGCAGAGGCTCATCCTTCTGGTTGCCGATCACGCTGTCATAGTCGGCGCAGGCCCCGGCGTCGGTCTGGTAAGCGGTGCCGCCCGGCAGGATCTGGGCGTCGGCGGTCGGCACGTGGGTGTGGGTGCCGACCACCAGCGAGGCGCGGCCGTCGCAATAGTGGCCCATGGCCATCTTCTCGGAGGTGGCCTCGCAGTGCATGTCGACCACCACCGCGTCGGCCACCTGGCCCAGCGGAGCCTTGTCCAGCTCGCGGTCGGCGGCGGCGAACGGGTCGTCCATGGCGTCCATGTGCACCCGGCCCAGCAGGTTGATCACCATGATGGTCCGGCCGCCCTGCGTCTGGAACAGGTGGCTGCCCCGGCCCGGCGCGTCCGACAGGATCGGGTAGTTGGCGGGGCGGATCAGCCGCGGCTCGCGGACGATATAGGTCAGGGCCTCGCGCTGGTCCCAGCTGTGGTTGCCCAGGGTCAGGCAGTCGGCCCCAGCCTCGAACAGTTCGCGGGCCGTGTTCTCGGTGATCCCGAAACCGGCGGCGGCGTTCTCGGCGTTGATGATCACGAACTCCAGCTGGAGCTGGCGACGCAGGGCGGGCAGATGGTCGGCCAGGCCGTCGCGGCCCGACTTGCCGACGACATCCCCGAAGAAGGCAAAGCGCATGGGAGATCAGTCCTTTTGGACGGCGATATACTCGCTTTCCGTCAGAATGGCGTCCAATCGTTGATCATGGGGCTCGACGGGCAGGCCGTGGGTCTCCTGGCCGGCATAGGCCAGGCCCAGGGCGAACACCGCGCGCCGGCTCCGCAAGGCCTCCAGCGCCCGGTCGTAATAGCCGCCGCCCTGGCCCAGCCGCCGGCCGTCGCGATCGAAGGCCAGCAGGGGCACGACCACCAGGTCCGGCTCGACGGCGGGGCTGGACACGTCGGGGGAGCTCAGGCCGATCTCGTCGCGGGCCAGCGGCTGGCCCGGCGTCCAGCGGCGAAACACCATCGCGCCCTGGGCGTCCTCGGCCCGCGGCAGGGCCAGGCTCCAGCCCTGCTCGACCAGCCAGTCGCCCAGATGGCGGGGATCGATCTCCGAACCCAGGCCCACATAGAGCGCGGCCACCTTGCCGGCCGGATCGGGGAAGCGGGCGCCCAGCGGGGCGCGACCGGCGTCCACCAGCCTCCAGTCGGCCTGCGGATGTTCGCGGGCCAGCTGCCGGCGGCGGTTGCGCACGAGCATCCGCAGGGCGGTCTTGGCGGTGGCGGGATCGGCGTGGACCATGGTTCCTGTGTCTGCCATCGCCGCGCTAGGGACGCCAGGGCCTCAGGCGCGGCAACCATCGCGGCACGTGGCGGACATAGGCCTCGTAGCCGGGATGGTCGGCCCGCAGCCGGGGTTCCTCGTAGGAGACGACGAACAGGTGCATGGCCAGCCACACGGCCGCGCCGTAGGCCAGCAGCGCCGGCTGTCCCAGCAGCAGCCCCTGGCTGAGGATCAGGGTGACCACCGCGACGTACATGGGATTGCGGACGAAACGATAGGCGCCGCCGACCACCAGGGTTTCGGGCGGGGCCACCGGGGCCGGGGTGCCGCGGCCCTCCAGGGCGAAACGGGCGAAGCTGTCCAGCAGCACCAGCAGGGCCGGCGCCATCAGCGCCGCGCCCAGCCACCGGCTGGCGGCCAGATCCAGCAGCGGCGGGGCGAAGGTCCACCGCGTCAGCCACCACGGAACCAGCCCGGCCACGACGCCCGGCGCGACGACCAGGAAAACCGCGCTGCCCAGCAGGGATGCGACCCGGCCCATGCGGGCCTCCGCTCATGGGAGAAAGGGGGAGAAGGTGGCGGCGCCGCGAAGAACCGTGAAGACGTTTCAATCCACTCGAACCTGTTTGTTACAGGTGGGCTCCGTGTTCCCGCAGCCACGGCCACGGGAGGGAACAGATCCCGATAGAGAGATTAAGGTCCCTGGGAATAGAAATCTTCGACGAGGGCCACAGCTGACCCGCCGTGGAGCAATATAGGGCGTCAGGCCGGCGTGCGATAGGGGCCGACGCATTGGCCGCACCCTAATCTCGCGGCGGGCCACGTCCGGCCCTAAGGCGTGGGCGTCACGCTGTCGAGGATCGTCAAGGGCCGGCCCGGCTCGCCCTCGCCGACGCTGGACTGGGTGACCAGGATCGTCGCGCCCGGCTTCAGCTGGCCCTTCACGGCCTCGTAGAAGCCGCGCGGCATCCTCACGCGGTTCAGGGCCGCCTCGTCCAGCGGCTGGCCGGCGTCGGCGTCATGGCCCGGCACGCCGACATAGAGCCAGCGCTCGGCCCCGCCGGGGCCGGTGGTCAGGTTGATGACATGGGTGCCCGGATCATCGTCGGCGATCTGGGCCCGGCTGCGGCCGATCTCGACGCCGTTGCGCAGCACCACGATCGCCTGGTCGCGCTTGGAGACGACGATGGTCAGCGGACCGGTCGGCGAACGCTCCGGCGTCCAGCGGTATTCCTCGGCGTCGAGTCCTTCCGGCGGGCGCGCCGCGCCGGTCGCGTCGATGGGCGCCAGCAGCGGGGCGTCGCTGGCCTGCATCGGCTTGGCCGCGTCGCCGGCCACCACGACGGTCGCCCCCAGGGTGGTGATCTTGAACAGGGCCTGGGAAAAGCCCATCGGCAAGTGCACACAGCCGTGGCTCTCGGGATAGCCTGGCAAGCCGCCGGCATGCAGCGCCACCCCGTCCCAAGTCAGGCGCTGCTGATAGGGCATGGGCGCGCTGTTGTACTTGTTGGATTTGTGGTCGGCGTCCTTCTGCAGGATCGTGAACACGCCGGTCGGAGTCTCGTAGCCGGCCCGTCCGGACGAGATGGTGCTGACCGCGATCCGCACGCCGTTGCGATAGACCGTGGCCAGCTGCCGCGACAGGTCGACATAGACCAGCAACGGTCCCTTGGGGGCGATCTGCGGAGCCCAGACCCATTGGCCGGGCTTGAGCTGGTCGGCCATCCGCGCGAACTCGGCCGCGGAACTGGCCTTGGCGCCTTGGGCATGGGCGGTGGAGGCGCAGAGACCTGCGGCGACCGCCGTCGCGATCATCAGGCGGCGGCTAAGGGTGACAGTCATTCGGCGCTCCGACCTCGCGGCCAAGGAAGACCCCCGCACCGACGCTACAGGCGCCGGCGCCACGGCGCCACCCTGGCGAGAACCTGGCTTCGAGGGCGCCCCCCAAAAAAAACCCTCTCTC
>NZ_AKKF01000266.1 GCF_000281955.1 Caulobacter sp. AP07
TCGTTGCGGAACCTCACCACGATGTATCCAAATAACTCCAGGATCTCGGTGCGACGATTGTCATAGGCCTCGCGACCGTCATGGGTCGGGCCATCCAGTTCCACGATCACCCTGGCCGCCTCGCAAACGAAGTCGGCGAAGTAGCGGTCGATCGCCACCTGCCGCAGGAACTTGAACCCGCCCAGGCGGCGATTGCGCACGAGGGTCCAGAGCGTTTTCTCGGCCAGGGTTTGGTCTTAGAACCGGTGGATAGACGGCGGGCGCGGCGGATCAACCGGGGACACACACTCATCCCGCTGTCCGCGCCAGGTTCACATGGGCCGTGGGATGAGTGTGTGTCCCCGTCCGGTCCCCCCTTGCACTCACGCGAGTTCGAGGGCCACCTACCCGGTGGTTGCAATCGCGCGTCTTGCCCGAAGGCGGCGATCGGCCCGGGGGGAACGCCAATGACCAACTACACAATCGACATCGAGCTGTCGCCGGAGACCATCGACGCCCTGGCCCAGAACGGGTACGCGCTCTACGCCATGAAGGCCGTCAGCACGACGGCGTCGGGCGGCGCGCCGCTGATCTGGTACAGCACGCCGAATTTCACCTCCGTCATGCAGGTGACCTGGCAGGATCAGTACGCGGCCTTCGTCTCGACCTCGCAGATCATCGCCAATGCCGAGATCAACGTCACGACCAGCGTGGATATCGACCTGGACCAGACCGCCTACGTGGCCCAATCGGGCGGCATGACGGTTGGCGGCGGCGGCGCGGCCGGCGCGGTCTCGATCCTCAACCAGGGTAACCAGCCGTGGACGACGGGGCTGTCGCAGTCCGTCGACGGCCGGTCCTCGCCCGTCTGCGCCCTGCCGCTCTATGGCCAAAATCTGGACGTGATCACGCCGGTCGAGCAGGTGTTGCTGATGTTCGCGCAGAACTACGTCAATACCGGCACGGTCATCTACAGGGCCTTGTCGCAAGGCCTCCTGGTGGACCTCTCGGCCCAGGACACCTGCACGGTCCAGTTCGACATCAACCTGGGCTGGAACGCCCTGGCGGCCTCGGCCACCCAGGTGATGCCGAACGAAGATCTCGTTCCGCTGTTGATCCAGAGCTAGGGGGCCGCTTGCTCTAGGCGAAGGCGGGGACACACACTCGCCCGCCGACGCCTCGGCAGGACGTCGGGCGTTGGCCGCGAGTGTGTGTCCCCTCCCGTTCTACGCCCAGCTCGCCCCCGCCACCTGCTTGACCGAGACGTTCAGCCGGTTCCAGACGTTGATCGAGGCGATCGACAGCACCAGCGAGGCCAGCTGCGCCTCGTCGTAATGCTCGGCGGCCTCGTTCCAGACCTCGTCCGGTACCGGGTCGGCGCGGTCGCTGAGGCGGGTGACGGCCTCGGTCAGGGCCAGGGCGGCGCGCTCGGCCGGTGTGAAATAGGGGGTGTCGCGCCAGGCGCCGACCGCGAACAGCCGCTCGTCGGTCTCGCCGGCCTTGCGAGCCAGCTTGGGGTGCATGTCGACGCAGACGCCGCAGCCGTTGATCTGGCTGGCGCGCAGGTGCATCAGCTCCAGGGTGCGCACCGAGACGCCGGCCGCCTTGGTCGCCGCGTCCAGCGCTTGCAGGGCCTTCAGGGCGTCGGGCAGGACGAGGGCGGGGTTGGTCATTCTGGCTTGCGGCATGGCCTTGTTTTCCTCTGCTGGTCACATCGGCCGTTCTTCGACCGTCACCCCTCTGACGGACCGCGACGAGGGAGTGTGACGGTGAGCGAGCAAAATTCTTTGGCCGGCCAGTTCGAGGCCAATCGCGCCCACCTGCGCCGGGTGGCCTACCGGATGCTGGGCTCGCACGGCGAGGCCGACGACGCGGTGCAGGAGGCCTGGCTGCGGCTCAGCCGGTCCGACGCCGCCGCCGTGGCCAATCTGGGCGGCTGGCTGACCACCGTGGTCTCGCGCGTCTGCCTGGACATGCTGCGGGCGCGCCGGTCGCGGCGCGAGGACGCCCTGGGGCCGCAGGTCCCCGAGCCGGCGGTGGACGAGGACGACGCCGACTTCCCGGGGCGCGAGATGCTGCTGGCCGACTCGATCGGCCTGGCGATGACCGTGGTGCTGGAGGCCCTGCCGCCGGCCGAGCGGGTGGCCTTCGTGCTGCACGACCTGTTCGACCTGCCGTTCGAGGAGATCGCCGTCATCGTCGGCCGCACGCCCGGCGCGGCCCGGCAGCTGGCCAGCCGGGCCCGTCGCCGAGTGCGCGGCGCGACCACCTCGGCGCAAACCGATCAGGTCCGCCAGCGGCAGGTGGTCGACGCCTTCCTGGCCGCCTCGCGGGGCGGCGACCTCTCGGCCCTGCTGGCGGTGCTCGATCCCGACGTGGTGTTCCGTTCCGACGCCCAGGCGGTGCGGGTGGGCGGGGCGGAAGAACTGCGCGGCGCCGACGCCGTGGCCGCCACCTTCGTCGGCCGCGCCCAGGCGGCCCGCCCGGCCCTGGTCGACGGCGCCCTGGCCCTGGCGGTCGAGCGTGACGGGCGGCTGTTCGTGGTGCTGCGGCTGGCGGTGGCCGACGGCCGGATCACCAGCATCGAGGCGGTGGCGGACCATGAGCGGTTGGCGGGGATGACGGTGGTGATGCTGTAGCCATTGCGTCTGTCCCTCCCCCTCGTGGGGAGGGGGGCGGCGAAGCCGACGGGTGGGGGCCGGTGCAGGGCGCCAAGTGCGTCGGCGAAGCCCCACCCACCAGCTTCGCTGGTCCCCCCTCCCCATAAAGGGGAGGGAAGGTGCCCGAATTCGACACGGAGCTTCACACCTTGAACCCCGTCCCCAATCCAGTTCACATGCGCCCGAACGCCAACCCTCGGGAACCCGCCTTTGACCGAAGCCCTGATCGTCCGCGGCCTCGACAAGACCTTCACGAAGCCGGCGGTCATGGACCTGGACCTGACGGTCCACGCCGGCGAACTCTACGCCCTGCTGGGGCCCAACGGGGCGGGCAAGACCACCACCCTGCGGATGGTGGCCGGCCTGACCAAGCCCGACAAGGGCGAGATCAGCATCTTCGGGGTCGACGCCCGGGCCGACCCGGCCGCCGCCAAGGCCCTGACCGCCTGGGCGCCTGACGAGGCGATGATCTACGACAAGCTCACCCCGCTGGAATATCTGGAGTTCGTCGCCGGCCTGTGGAACGTCGAGCCCAAGGCCGCCAAGGCCCGGGCCGAGGGGCTGCTGGCCAAGCTGGGCCTGGCGTCCGAGGCGCGCCGGCGGTGCGAAGGCTTCTCGCGCGGCATGAAGCAGAAGGTCGCCCTGGCCGGGGCGCTGATCCACGACCCCAAGCTGCTGATCCTCGACGAGCCGCTGACCGGCCTGGACGCCGCCGCCGCCCGGCTGGTCAAGGACATGCTGCAGGACCGCGTGCGGGCCGGCGGCGCGGTGATCCTGACCACCCACATCCTGGAGGTCGCCGAGCGCATGGCCGACCGCATCGGCATCATCGCCGGCGGCCGGCTGCTGGCCGAGGGCACGCTGGACGCGCTGCGCGCCCAGGCAGGAGAGGGGAAGGGCGACTCCACCCTGGAGGACGTCTTCCTGCAACTGACCGCGACGCCCGAAGAGGCCGCCGCGTGACCCTGACGGCGCCGGGTTCGGTCCTCTGGCTGCTGGCCCACGAGACGCGGCTCTACTGGCGCAACTTCCGGGCCGGTCGGGCCGGGAGGAGCGCGCGCGGCCTGATCAGCCTGGCGGTCATCGGGGCGCTGCTGATCACGGGCGGGGTGTTCATCGCCCTGGGCCTGCACGGCCGGCAGGCCCCGATCAATCCGCTGTCGGTCAGCCTGGCCGCCCTGTTCACCGCCGTGGTCTTCACCCTGATGCTGTCCCAGACCCTCAGCGCCTCCAGCGAGGCGCTGTACGAGCGGGGCGACCTGGACCTGCTGTTCTCCTCGCCGATCGGCCCGGCCAAGGTGCTGTTCGTGCGGGCCCTGGGCGTGGCGGGCGGGGTGGTCACCCTGTTCCTGCTGGCCGCCATACCGCTGCTGCTGCCGACGGTGATCTGGGGGCATCCGGGCTGGATCGGGGTGTTCGGCGTGCTGGGCGCCCTGGCGCTGTCCTCGACCGCCGTCGGCCTGCTGCTGGCCATGGGGCTGTTCGCCCTGATCGGCCCGCGCCGCACCCGCACCGTGGCCCAGGTGATGGCGGCCCTGGTCGGGGCGGCGTTCTTCCTGATCAGCCAGGCGCGGACCATCCTGGGCGAGCAGACCAGCCGCAGCCTGTTCGCCGACATCACCCGCCAGGCCCAGGAGGGCCGGTTGAGGCCGCCGCCGATCGCCAGCCTGCCGCTGCGGGCCATGCTGGGAGAGCCCCTGCCGCTGCTGGCCCTGCTGGCCGGGGCGATGGTGCTGTTCGCCCTGTCCGCCGCCGTCCTGGGCCGGCGGTTCTCCGACGCCGCCGCCGCCACCCAGGGCAAGACCGACGCCCAGCCCCAGAAGGGCGGCCTGGTCTCGGCCCGGGCCTTCGCCGCCGGCGCCTTCCTGGCCACCCTGCGCAAGGAACTGCTGCTGATCGGCCGCGATTCGGCCCTGCTGTCGCAGGTGCTGCTGCGGGTGCTGTACCTGATCCCCACCGCCCTGGTGCTCAGCCGCAACGCCGCCAATGGCACCGCCGCGGCCCTGGCCGGCGGGGCGGGGGTCGTGGCCTTCCTGGCCGGGCAGGTGGCCGGCAGCCTGGCCTGGATCACCCTGTCGGCCGAGGAGGCGCCCGACCTGTTGGCCGTGTCGCCGGCCGGGATCGCCACCGTGCGCCGCGCCAAGCTGACCGCCGCCCTGATCCCGGTCGGGCTGTTCCTGGCCCTGCCGATCGCGGTGCTGGCCTGGTTCGCGCCGGTCGCCGCCGCCTGGACGACGCTGGGCGCCTTCCTGGCCGCCTGGAGCAGCGGCCTGATCAATGTCTGGCACCAGCGGCCGGGCAAGCGGTCGGAGTTCAAGCGCCGCGGCGGCGCGTCGTGGATGGCCACCCTGGCCGAGATGGTGGTCTCGGCCCTGCTGGCGGGGGCGACCGGCGTCGCCGTGGCGGGCTTCGCGCCCTGGGCGCTGATCCCGCTGTTCCTGGCCGGCGCGGCCCTGCTGAGCCTGCGGCGCAGCGACGCCCAGATCGCCCGGAACCTCCGAACGCGGTAAAAAGCCAATTAGGCATTCCCCGCATAGCGCGGCATTCCGACGCATGTAGATTGGGTGCAGTCACACAGGATTGGTTCGCCGCGCATGACCGCCGTGCCGCACAGGGTTCGCTCGCAGGAGCGCCAGGAGTCCAAGGCCCTGGTCGTGGCGATCAGCGCGCTGCAGCTGGGCCTGGTCGTGCTGGTGTGGCTGCTGGCCATCGTTCCCGCCGCTCTGCTGGCCCTGGGCGCCTTGCTGTTCAAGAGCCTGCGCGGCGCGTTCCGCGTCGCCGCGCCGCCGTCGCCCCTCAAATAGTCCCGCTATCCGGCCACAAGGGCGCCTGTTCGCGGGGAGGCGCTCCGGTCCCCCCGCCATCGAACGGGCGACCATGTCCCCGCCCCGCCCTCGCGCCTCGAGGGGCGCGGTGACGGCGCGATCTTCGGAGCAACTTGACGTTGTTCAGGTGTTCATGTCTCGGTGTGACGGACGGGCGGGGGCGCTGGTTGGCTCGCTGCTCGATTCGAATGACGCCCAAGCAGGGCGCTTGAAACGTGCATCGGGGGGGCCGTGATGACGATTGGGCTGGGTTCGAGGGCGCCCGCGGGCGGGCGGGGACGGATCGCCAGGTTTCCGCTGTTTGGCCTGTCGCTGCTGCCCTGGCTGATGGCGGTTTCGCCGGCCATGGCCCAGGCGCCGGCCTTGCCGACCGGGGCGACGCTGCAGGCGGGATCGGCGACGATTTCGGCCCCGTCCGACAGCGCCCTGACCGTCAACCAGTCGTCCGGCCGGGCGGTGATCGACTGGACCAGCTTCTCGATCGGCGAGGGCGGGAAGGTCGATTTCCAGAATGGCTCGGGCGCCACCCTGAACCGCGTGACGGGCGGCGAGCGCTCGTCGATCGACGGGCTGCTCAGCGCCACGGGCAGCGTCTATCTGCTCAACCCTTCGGGCGTCATCATCGGCAAGTCGGGCGTGGTCGACGTCGGTGGCGGGTTCGTGGCCTCGACCCTGGACGTTCCGAACGACGCCTTCATGGGCGGCGGCGCGCTGAGCCTGGCCGGCGCGTCGGGGGCCTCGGTGGTCAATCTGGGCAAGATCGGCGCCCTGGGCGGCGACGTGGTGCTGGCCGCCTACACGGTGAGCAACGCCGGAACCGTTTCGGCGCCCGGCGGCGACGTCGGCCTGCTGGCCGGGCGCGGCGTACGGCTGCGCGACCAGGCGCTGCACGACGGCAAGTTCGCGGTCGACATCGTCAGCCCGGGCGCTTCGGTCACCAATGGCGGCGATCTTCGCGCGGCCATGGTCGAGTTGAAGGCCAACGGCGGCAATGTCTATGCCCTGGCCGGCAACACCGGCGGCGCCATCTCGGCCACCGGCGTGTCGAGCCGCGACGGCAAGGTGTTCCTGATCGCCGAAGGGGGGGCCTTGACCGCCCGGGGCGACATCACCGCGCGTGGCGCGGGCGGCGGGCCTGGTTTCGTGGAAACCTCCGGCGCCGCGGTCGACTTCTCCGGGGTCAGGATCGACACCGGCGGCGGCGACTGGCTGGTCGATCCCTACAACCTCACCGTGGACGCGGCGGCCGCGGCGACGATCAGCGCCAACCTGGCCTCGACCAATGTCACGCTGCAGACCACGGCTTCGGGCGCGACCGGGCCGGGCGTCGTCGCCCCGGGCGGCCAGGGCGACATCACCGTCGACGCCGGGATTTCCTGGTCCAGCGCCAATCGCCTGACCCTCGACGCCTATCACGGCATCGCCGTCAACGCGCCGATCGTGGCGTCCGGCGCGGGCAAGGTCACCCTGACCACCAACAACGGCGGCACGGGCGGCAAGCTGGCCTTCGCCATCTCTCCCACCCTGGGCTTCACCGGCGGCCTCAGCTTCACCGGCGCGGCCAACAGCGGCCAGGACCTGGTCATCAATGGCCAGGCCTACACCCTGATCTATTCGACGGCCGATCTTCTGAACGTCAATAACAGTCCAAACGGTCGCTATGCCTTGGCCCGAACGATCGACGTCGCCAGCCTGTACGCGACAAACAAAAACCGCATCATCTACACGTTCGGTGGTTCGTTTAACGGACTGGGAAACAGTCTTTCAAATCTGAAGTTGGAAAACTACGACTTCAACCAGCCAAATTTTGGCTTCGACAAGGTCGGTTTGTTTCAAGAGATCATGTTCGGCGGATCAGTGACCGGTTTGGGGCTCACGAACGCAGCAATCAGCGTGACTTTCTACGGGCCGCATGGCGACAGTGTCTATGGCGGGACGCTGGTTGGACGGAACGGCGGCGCCCTGACGGGCAATTTTGTCTCGGGGGCAGTGGCCACGACCTCCTTCTACGGTTCCGTGGGAGGGTTGGCGGGCTACAACACGGGTGACGTGAAAGACAATGTCGCGGCCGTTTCGGTGTCGAACGACCAGTCTTCCAATACGTTCGCGGGCGCCCTGGGGGGATTGATCGGTGAAAGTATCGGGACGGTCGCGAATAGCCTGGCCACGGGTGCGGTCACCGGCTGGGGCAACTGGACGGGAGGCGTCGGCGGCCTGGTTGGCGTCAACCAGGGCGCCATCACGGGGGGCAAGGCGACCGGCGCCGTCAGCAACAATGTTGTTCAAACCGGGGACGGGATGACGGCCGTTGCAGGCGGGCTCGTCGGCGTCAGTAGCGGCGTGATCAACGGAGGCTCGACGGCGTCTGGCGCGGTGACCGGCGGGAAGTTTGTCGGCGGCCTGGTCGGCTCCAACTTCGGAATCCTCGACACCGTGAGCGCCAGCGGCGCGGTGACGGGCTTGGCCTATGTCGGCGGCCTCGCGGGTTACAGCTGGCCGCAGACGATCAACGCCGCCACCTCGTCGGGGACGGTGACCGGCCAGAATTCGTCGACCTATGTAGGCGGCTTGATCGGTCTGAACGTCAGCACCATCACCAACTCCTCGTCTTCGAGCGCGGTGATCGTCGGCACGTCCAGCAGCCATACGGGCGGCCTGGTCGGGTTCAACGCCGGCACGCTGAGCAACGACACCGCGACCGGCGGCGTCGTCGCCGGCGCTTCAAGCACCTTCACGGGCGGTCTGGTCGGCAGCAATATCGGAACCGTCACGGCGAGCACCGCCCTGGGCTCGGTGTCAGGCCAGTCCTACGTCGGCGGCCTTGTCGGCCAGAACGTCGCCACATCCTATGGCAGTCCGCTGGTTCCCGCCGGCGCCTATCCCGGTACGATCAACGGCGGGTCCTTGGCGTCCGGCGCGGTGACCGGGATCAAGGCCGTGGGCGGCCTGGTGGGCTACAGCAGCGGCGTGATCAACACGGCGAGCGCCGGCGGCGGCGCGGTGAGCGGCGCGGACCAGGTCGGCGGCCTGGTGGGCTTCAATGGCGGCTCCATCGCCAACACCCACACGACGCAGGCGAACGTGACGGCCAGCCTATCCTCCGTCGGCGGGTTGGTGGGCGCCAATGGCGGAACCATCAGCGATTCATCATCGGCGAACATCGTCAACGGCGCGGCGTTCTCCAGCAATATCGGCGGGCTCGTGGGCGGCAATTACGGCGGCGCGCTCATCAATGTCCAATCCACCAGCACGGTCATCGCGGGTGTTTTGAGCGCCTATACCGGTGGTCTGATCGGCTACAACAACGGCGCGCTCAACGGGGGTTCGGCGACGGGGTCGGTGAACGGCTTCAACTATGTCGGCGGCCTGATGGGCTACAATTCCGGCGCCCTGACCGGATCCTCGGCGACGGGCGCGGTGACCGGCGCGACCGGGGTCGGCGGTCTGGTGGGCTATAACGCCGGCCTGCTGACGTCGGTTTCGGCCGGCACGGGCCAGGTGAGCGGGACCACCCAGGTCGGCGGTCTGGTGGGCTACAACGCGGTCGCGGGTACGATCAACGGCGGCGTGACGGGTTCGGCCCTGATCGCGGCGTCGCTGTCGTCGGTGGGGGGGCTGGTCGGCCTGAACGGCGGCTTCGTGACCGGTTCCTCGTCCTCCAACGTCGTGGGCATCCGCGCGGCGGTCGACAACGTCGGCGGTCTGGTCGGCTTCAACGCGGGGACACTGTCCAACAACCGGGCCAGCGGCGCGGTCTCGTCCGGGGGCGCCAACAGCGGCGGCCTGGTGGGCCTCAACTACGGCGCCGTCAGCAGCTCGACGGCGATCGGCGCGGTCACCGGCGCCAGCTATGTCGGCGGCCTGATCGGCTACAACAGCGCCGCGGTGAGCGGATCGAACGCCACGGGCGCCGTCAGCGGATCGACCGGGGTCGGCGGCCTGGTCGGCTATAACGGGGCGGCGCTCACCAACGTGGCCGCCGGAGGCGGTCAGGTCAGCGGGGACTCCCAGATCGGCGGCCTTGTCGGCTTCAACGCCAGCGCCGGATCGGTCAACGGCGCCTACGCCGTCGCCGGCGGTAGCAATCTCTATGTCATCGCGCTCGGATCGGCGGCCGGTGGCCTGGTCGGCATCAATGGCGGCCTGGTCCAGAACGCCTATACCGACCTGGGCGCATCCGCCGACGGCGGGATCGTCGGCGGGATCGTCGGCCTCAACGTCGGGACGATCCAGAACGCCTGGGTGAACGGCGGCGGTTTCAGCCCGGCCTACGGGTCCAGCGGCTTCGTCGCAGGCTACAACGCGGCGGGCGCCACGCTGTCGAACCTCTACTATTCCCGGCGGTATGTCGGCAGCAATCTGGCCGTGGGGCCAGGCGGCGCCGGGACGATCACCAACGTGACCGCGGTCGGGCCGGGGACGGGCAACGACGCCTACGCCCAGGCCACCTATGTCGGCTTCAATTTCGCCACGGTATGGGCGATCAACGCTGGCGCGTCGCGACCCTATCTCCAGGCGCTGTTTCCCGGCACGCCGCCGAACTGAAGCGCCTGGGTCGCGGCGTCTTCGCTGAAGCCGCCGCGATCACCCCTCCAGCCCCGCCTCGATCCGGCAGACCACGCCGTCCGGCTGGAAGTCGATATGCGCCTCGCCCGACAGCTCCGAGGCCAGGCCCCGTTCGATCAGCCGCGAGCCGAAGCCCCGGCGGGTGGGCGGCGAGACCGGCGGGCCGCCGG
>NZ_AKKF01000267.1 GCF_000281955.1 Caulobacter sp. AP07
GGCGGCCCCGCCATTCCATTTCGGCGGCCTTGACCAGACATTCCGTCGCGCTGCGCATCGCCGTTTTCTTCGAACCTCGCGCCTTGCCCTTGGAGTACTAACCCCGGTCGGCGCGCAAGGCTCCGAGAAGGCCTAGCGGCCGCCGCCGGTGATTTCCTTGATCAGCGCCTGGACCGGAGCCTTGCCGCCGGCGTTCCACACCGCCTTCAGGTGGGCCAGGGTCTGCTCGGCCGGCCCCTCGAACTTCCACTCGCAGTCCACGACCTTGCAGTTGTCGAAGGTCGGGGCCTGGCCGCCGGCGTAGGTCAGGCGGCAGTCGCGGAACTCGCAGTCGGAAAAGTGCTCGCCATCCAGCGATACGGTCTCGTGGTTGTAGGCGGTCGAGCTGGGCATGGGCGGTCTTTCAGCGGTCGCGGTCTATTGGTCGTCGGCCGGGGGCTTGGCGTCGGCGTCGTCTTGGCCGTAGGGCTGGCCGGCGGCCTTGGCGGCGGCCTTCTCGGCGGCCTTTTCAGCGGCCTTGCGGGCCTTCAGGCGCTCGCGTTCCTGGCGTTCGAAGGAATAGTTCGGTGTACGGGCCATGCGGCGACCTCCTTTGTCGCAGAGACGCGACGGCGATCCCCTAGCGCGGTTCGCGCTGAAAGGGTTGCGATTTCTGCGTTTCGGGGCGGGGAAGGCGGGGACACACACTCATCGCGAGGCGTTTGGTCCGTATGGTCGGACGCTGGCGGGATGAGTGTGTGTCCCCGTATCGTCGGGCGCTTGACCCTATTTCACGTTGCCGCAGAAGCGCTGGATGCGCGCGCAGGCGTCCTCCAGCACGTCGTTGCTGGTGGCGTAGCTGATGCGGAAGAACGGCGACAGGCCGAACGCCGCGCCGTGCACCACGGCCACGCCCTCGGCCTCCAGCAGTTCGCCGGCGAAGTCCTCGTCGGTCTCGATGACCTTGCCGCTGGGGGCGGTCTTGCCGATCAGGCCGGCGCAGGACGGATAGACGTAGAACGCGCCTTCCGGGGTCGGGCAGTGGAGGCCCTGGGCCTGGTTCAGCATCGACACCACCAGGTCGCGGCGCTCCTGGAACAGCTTGGCGTTCGGCTTGATGAAGTCCTGCGTGCCGTTCAGCGCCTCCAGAGCCGCCCATTGCGAGATGGACGAGGGGTTGGAGGTGGTCTGGCTGATCATCTTGGCCATGGCCTTGATCAGGGCTTCCGGCCCGGCCGCGTAGCCGATCCGCCAGCCGGTCATGGCGTAGGCCTTCGACACGCCGTTCATCGTCAGGGTGCGGTCATAGAGCCTGGGCTCGACCTGGGCGATGGTGGTGAACTCGAAGTCGTCGAACACCAGGTGCTCGTACATGTCGTCGGTCAGCACCCACACGTGCGGATGGCGCAGCAGCACGTCGGCGAGGGCCTGCAGCTCGGCGCGGGTATAGGCGCCGCCCGACGGGTTGGACGGGCTGTTGATCAGCAGCCACTTGGTCTTCGGCGTGATCGCCGCTTCCAGGGCGCCGGGGGTCAGCTTGAAGCCGCTCTCGGCGGTGGTCTCCACCGGCACCGGCGTGCCGCCGGCCAGCAGGGTCATGTCGGGATACGACACCCAGTACGGGGCGGGGATGATCACCTCGTCGCCGGGGTTCAGGGTGGCGACCAGGGCGTTGAAGATCACCGGCTTGCCGCCCGGGGCGACGTGGACCTGGCTCGGCTTGTAGTCCAGGCCGTTCTCGCGCTTGAACTTGGCGCAGATCGCCGCCTTCAGCTCGGGCATGCCGTCGGGGTCGGTATACTTGGTCTTGCCGGCCCGGATCGCCGCGATGCCGGCTTCCTTGATGTTGTCGGGGGTGTCGAAGTCCGGTTCGCCGGCGGAAAGGGCGATCACGTCCCGGCCAGCCGCTTTCAGGGCGCGCGCCTTGGCGCTGATGGCGATGGTGGCGGACGGGGCGATGCGCCGCAGGGCGGCGGACTCGAGCGACATGGTTCAGGACTCCCCTGGGAGGACGTGGACTCGAAAGACCGGTTTCAGGATTGCGGCGGTCTTACGCCCGCGCTTGCCGCGGTGCAACGCGGGAGGGGCGCAATTGCCGTTATCTCGGGCTTGAGCCGGAAGGGGGATGAGCGACGGTGCGACGTGAGGTTGCCTTCTTGACGCCATGAGCACCTTGGAGTGTCCGCGCGGGCCCGACGGATCTTGAGCGGGGCGGAGGGGCGGATGTTCGTGGAACTGCTTTTGTCGGTGGCGATGGTCGACGCCGCGCCCGCGTCCCGGTTTTCGCCCCAGGGCCAGGCGCTCATTGTGTCCGTTCAGGCGTCGGTCGATGAGGCGCGCGCTCGGCAGGCCCAGTTGCCCCCGCCGGGGAACGACACGGAACGTCTGTTGCGGATGGGCGAACTGGATCGGGCGCCGAGAATGGTGCTCACGAGCTTCGACTTCTCGACCCTCCCGCTGTCCGAACGGGACGCCGTCCTTCAGGCGGCGGTTGTTCCCATGAAGGCGACCGACCAGCAGAACCAGGCCGAACTTCTGAAGATGGCTCCGCCCGAAGGCTGGTTCGCGCGGAGCCGGTACGGCGACAAGGCTTCCCGCGCGGCCTTCGACATCGTCCAGCATGCCGATACGGCGATGCAGCGCCGCTTCCTTCCCAAGCTCGAAGCCTTTGCCAGGAACGGCGAAGCGGACGGTCAGAATTTCGGGTTGATGTTTGATCGTGTCGCGACCTCGGAGGGCCGGCCACAGCGGTACGGAACCCAGTTTCGCTGCGACTTCGGCAAGTGGCGGCCCTACCCGATGGAGGACGAAGCGAAGGTGGAGGCGCGCCGGTCCGAGATCGGCTTCAAATTGCCGTACGTCGAATACAAGGCGCGGATGCAGGCCTCGCCGCCATGCCCGCAGACGCGATCGCCGCCGCCGCCAGGCATGCGGTTCGACTAGGGGCGGTCGACGCCCCGCATGTGCTCGACGAACGCCGCCAGGTGCCGGGTCAGATAGGCCAGGGTTTTCTCGTCGTTCAGCACGCCGGCCTCGATCTTGGTGTGGGCCTGGCCGACCAGCATCTCGCTCAGCGGCCAGTATTCGGCCGAGACCTTGCGCAGCGACTGGCGCAGGCCGTCCTGGGCCCGCACCGTGCCGGTGACGCCCGGCGAGGCCCCGATGATGCAGGCGGTCTTGCCCTGCAGCGCCGACGGCGCGCCGCGCGAGGCCCAGTCGATGGCGTTCTTCAGCACCCCGGTCACCCCGCCGTTATACTCCGGACAGGCCAGCAGCAGGGCGTCGGCGCCGCGCACGGCGTCCTTCCAGGCCGTGACCGGCGCGGGGTCGCCCTGGTCCTCGACGTCCTGGTTGAACAGCGGCAGGTCGTGCAGGCGGAAGATCTCGATCGTCACCCCGTCCGGCGCCACCTCCTGGGCGGCGTGCAGCAGGGCGGTGTTGAACGAGGCGGCCCGCAGGCTGCCGGAAACGCCGAGAAGTTTCATCGAAGGCTCCGATAGAGGTCAGGTCTTGGGCTGCAAGAGATCCCAGCGGTTGCCGTAGAGGTCCTCGAACACCGCCACGCTGCCATAGGCCTCGTGGCGCGGTTCCTCCAGGAACCGCACGCCGGCCGCGGTCATCCGGGCGTGGTCGCCGGCGAAGTCGTCGGTGTGCAGGAACAGCCAGACCCGGCCGCCGCCCTGGTCGCCGACCCGCGCCGCCTGGCGGTCGTCGGCCGCCTGGGCCAGCAGGAAGCGCGAGCCGCCGGGGCCGGGCGAGACGACGACCCAGCGCTTGCCGCCGCCCAGGTCGCTGTCCTCGACCAGGCTGAAGCCCAGCTTGCCGACATAGAAGGCCAGGGCCTGGTCGTAGTCTTCGACGAGCAGCGACAGGAGGGCGAGGTGGCGGGCCATGGAGACTCACTTTGTGACGTCCCTGGATAGCAGGTGAGGCGGGGAAGGGGGACGGGCGGGCGTCTATCCCCGTCGCGGGCCGAACGAACCCCAACGATCTCAACGCCCTGAAGAAAAATCAGCGTCACCACCGCTGGCGTACCCACAACCACCCCCATACTGACG
>NZ_AKKF01000268.1 GCF_000281955.1 Caulobacter sp. AP07
GCGGGCGGATTAGCCAATAGAGCCAGGCCAAGGACGGCCGGCGTAAGCACTCCCAATCGCAAGGCTGTCATGGCGCTTCGTTCCCGGTGATCCGTGGAACTTAACCATACATTGAGATTTAACCAATCCACAACCAGTGATTAAGCGCTCGATCTTTTCCCGCGCCGCGACGCCGGGCGAAAGTCGCCGCTGTCGATCGATCCCTGGACTGGCGCGCCCTCAGCCTTCCTCCTCGTCGTCGCCGCCCATGTCGCTCAGCGTCCGGGCCAGGGCCAGGACCTGCCGGCGCTGTCTCTCGGGGACCTGCGGGAACAGGGTCGCCAGCTCGACGCCCTCGCTCGACAGCATGAAGCGCTGCAACGCCCGCGTGCGCCGCTCGTCGGTCGGGTCGGCCAGGCCGCCGAGGTCGGACGACAGCCCGTCGAAGAACCAGGCCACCGAGGTCTGCAGCGTCACCGCCATGCCGTAGAGCTTGGAGGCGCTGACGCGGTTGGCGCCGCGTTCATACTTCTGGAGTTGCTGGAAGGTGATGCCCACGCTCTCGGCCAGTTGAGTCTGGCTCAGGCCCATCGCCTTGCGCCGCATCCGCATGCGGGCGCCGACGTGGATATCGACGAGATGGGGTTCTTGATCGGCGGCCAAGGGACGTCTCCGGCGGGAGACGCGACATGTCTCCTGCCGCATAGACGCCGATAAACGCCCGCCCCCTCAAGGATAAAGGCGCATTATCCCTAAGCTGTGCCATTCGGTCGCAGGTCGCCGATCGCCGGCGAAAGGCCTCAGGCGGTCGGCTTTTGGACCGGGGCCGGAGTTGGCGGACGGGTCACGACCGCCACCGCATGGTCGGCGTCGCTGGCCTGGCGCAGGGCGCGCAGATCCTCGCTGATGCGGAAGATGGCGACGTAGAACTCGCAGAACGCCCGCCACAGCAGCACCATGGCCGCGGAAACCAGCAGGCCGGCCACCAGCACAGGCAAGGCCAGTAGCAGCGATTGCAGGCCGGGCTCCTTCAGCGCCAGGCCGACGGCCGCGCCGACCACGGAAAAGGCGAACAGGGCGACGACGCCCAGGCCGGACCAGTAGATCAGGTGAATCACCGGCCCCGTGACCAGCCGATCGAACGTCAGCAGGTCCCAGAACAGGCCGCTCGAGCCGCGCGGCTTGGATTTATTGGCCGAAGCCATCCGACACTCCTCATGTCAGCGGGAGCTCCGCCGGGTACTGGCCCCATCGCTAGCAGCGCGAAGCCCGCTCGGCAATGCCGAGCGGGCTTGCGGTCGTTCCGACGTGGTCTGGTTGGTTATTGCGGCTTGGCGCCGGCCAGGGTGGCGTCGATCTGGGCCTTGGTGGCGGTGGTCGCCAAGCCGCCGTCGGCGCCGAGGCTGAAGCTGGCCTTGGGCAGGGCGAACTTCTTGTCGCCGCTGGTCACGACCACGTTGGTCGAGCCGTCGGCCCCGGCCGAGGTCCCGGCGATCGTGCCGACCACGGCGCCGGAGGGATCCTTCACCTCCGAGCCGACCTTGAGGTCCAGGGCGACGCTGGCCGAGGACGGGGTCCCGGCCGCGCCGGCGTCAGCCGCCGCGCCGGCGCTTCCGGTCACGCCGGTGGACGCGGCCGCGCCCGTGGCGGGGCTGGCCGGGGCCGCGCCCGGGGCCGGGGCTCCGGCCGAACCGGTGGTCTGGGCGAAGGCGGCGCTGGCCAACGAAAGGGTCGCGGCGGCGGCCAGATAGGCGATCTTGGTCTTCATGTGTTGCGCTCCGTCGTGAAGGGGTCCCCCGCCTCGGCCAATCAACGCGACCTATCAGCCACGGTTCCGAAATAATCGGCAACAGACCGTGACCATTTCTGGGCGAAATATGGCAAATCCGCCGTAAAGCGCGGCTGATATTCTGCATCCACTCGATAAGGCGAAGATTGAAGAAGGCACGACACACGGCCAAGCTTACCGATAACTTCAGCTTGTCGCCTCGCTGTGAGACATCAGGAAGCTAGAGCATTCTTCAACTTAATGGACACTTCTGATTTCCGGACATGGACACGCACATGTGCGTATCCCCAACCCAGCTCAGGGCCGGGCCAGCGGAAGCCCTAAACCATGCCCACCGTGCGCAGGCGGGCCCGGGGATGGATCTCGTTCTGGCTCATCACCACGGTCTGGCCGCGGAAGCGCTCGATGATCGAGCGCACATAGGGCCGCACGCCCGGGCTGGTCAGCAGCACGGCCGAGTCGCCCTGCAGGGCGGCGTTCTCGAAAGCGTCGCGCACGCCGCGGATGAACTCCTGCAGGCGCGAGGGGGCCAGGGCCAGTTGCTTGTCCTCGCCCGGACCGACCAGGGCCTCGGCGAAGGCCTGCTCCCATTCGGCCGACAGGGTGATGATCGGCAGGGCGCCGTCCTCGCCGCGGTTGGACCAGCACAGCTGCCGGCCCAGGCGGGCCCGGACCTGCTCGACCAGTTGCACCACCGAGGCGGTGTGCGGCGCGGCCTCACCGATGCCCTCGAGGATCTGCGGCAGGTCGCGGATCGACACCCGCTCCTTGAGCAGGGCCTGCAGCACGCGCTGGACGGTGGTGGCGCTGACCACCGAGGGAATCAGGTCGTCGACCAGCTTCTTCTGGCCCTCGGGCAGGTCCTTCAGCAGCTTCTGCACCTCGGCGTAGGACAGCAGGTCGGCCATGTTCTCCTTGAGGATCTCGGTCAGGTGCGTGGTCAGCACGGTGGCCGGATCGACGATGGTGTAGCCGCGGAAGGTGGCTTCCTCGCGCAGGGCCTCTTCCACCCAGGTGGCCGGCAGGCCGAAGGCCGGTTCGCGCACGTGCTCGCCGGGCAGTTCCACCTGGCCGCCGCGTGGGTCCATGGCCATCAGGCAGCCCAGGCGGACCTCGCCGGCCCCGGCTTCCATCTCCTTGATGCGGATCGCGTAGCCCTGGTTGGCCAGGCGCATGTTGTCGAGGATGCGGACCGGCGGCATGACGAAGCCGAACTCGGTGGCCAGGGTCTTGCGCAGGGCGCGGATCTGGTCGGTCAGCTTGCGGCCGTCCAGGTCGTTGATCAGGGTCAGCAGGCCGTAGCCCAGCTCGATCTTGACGTCGTCGATGGCCAGGGAGGCGCTGATCGGCTCCTCCTCCGGCTCGGCCGAGGCCTCGGCCAGGGCGGCCAGGGCGGAGGCGTCCAGCGGCTTGGGCTCCTTGGCCTTCAGGGCCCGGCGATAGGCCAGGTATCCCGAACCCACTGCTAGAGCGGCAAAAGGAACGATCGGCATGCCGGGGATCAGGGCGATGACGCCGGACGAGGCCGAGACCATGCCCAGGGCCACCGGGTTCATGGCCAACTGGGTGGTCAGGGCGGCGTTGGCGCTGCCCTCGACCCCGGCCTTGGACACCACCAGGCCGGCGGCGATCGAGATGATCAGGGCCGGGATCTGGCTGACCAGGCCATCGCCGATGGTCATCAGGGTGTAGCTGGCCGAGGCCTCGCCGATCGGCATCTTGTGCTGGACGACGCCGATCAGGATGCCGCCGACGATGTTGATGGCGGTGATGATCAGGCCGGCGACGGCGTCGCCCTTCACGAACTTGCTGGCGCCGTCCATGGCCCCGAAGAAGGTCGATTCCTGCTCCAGGTCCTTGCGGCGCTGCTTGGCGGTGTCCTGGTCGATCAGGCCGGTCGACAGGTCGGCGTCGATGGCCATCTGCTTGCCGGGCATGGCGTCCAGGGTGAAGCGGGCGGCGACTTCGGCGATCCGCCCCGAACCCTTGGTGACGACCATGAAGTTCACCACCACCAGGATGATGAAGACGATCACCCCGATGACGAAATTGCCCTGCATCATCAGGTTGCCGAACGCGGCGATGACGGCGCCGGCCCCGTGCGAGCCTTCCTGGCCATGGCCGAGGATCAGGCGCGTCGAGGCCACGTTCAGGCCCAGGCGATAGAGGGTGGCGACCAGCAGGACGGTCGGGAACGAGGTGAATTCCAGCGGCTTCTTGATCAGCACCGCCGTCATCAGGATCAGCACCGAGCCGGTCAGCGAAATCGCCAGCAGCAGGTCCAGCAGCATCGGCGGGACCGGGATGATCAGCAGGACGATGATGCCGACGACGCCGACCGCCAGGCCCATTTCGCCGCGCAGGATCCCGGCCCACAGCGAACTGGCGCTGGGGAGGGACGAGGCGGCCTTGGGGACGGCGGCGTCAGTCATGCGAACCCTGGATCCGGTGGAGGCCTCCTCGCGCATGAAGCGATTTGCGCGGGACCGCCACGTGCTTAATGCAAATTAGCCATGTCGGGCGCCGGACCGATGGTCGCGGCCCCATCACGGGTCGAGTCACGGGTCACGCCGCGTTCGTCACGCCCCCTTGCGGAGCGGGCACGGCGATCCCGGCTTCGGAATATTCCTTCAGCTTGTTGCGCAGGGTGCGGATCGAGATGCCCAGGATGTTGGCGGCGTGGGTGCGGTTGCCCATGCAGTGCTCCAGGGTGTCGATGATCAGGGTCTGCTCGACCTCGGCCACCGTCGAGCCGACGAAGGTGCGCGAAATGGCGTCGGCCGCCATCTGGGCGCCGCGGGCGACCGCGGTGTCCGGAGCCGGGGCCAGAGGCTGGCCGTCGGGCAGGCGGATGGCGAATTCCTCGATCTCCGCTCCCGGCGACAGCAGCACCGCGCGGTGCATGGCGTTCTCCAGCTCGCGGACGTTGCCCGGCCAGCGGTGGGCGATCAGCCGGCGCTTGGCCTCGGCCGAGATCGGCTTCTCGGCGACGCCGTTGGCGGCCGAGTACTTCTTCACGAAGTGCTCGCACAGGGTGATGACGTCGCCCGGACGCTCGCGCAGCGGCGGCAGGCGCAGGTTCACGACGTTGAGGCGATAGAGCAGGTCCTCGCGGAACGTGCCGTCCTTCACCGCCGCGGCCAGGTCGCGGTTGGAGGTGGCCAGGATGCGGATGTCGACCTTGACCGGCTTGGAGCCGCCGACCCGGTCGATCTCGCGCTCCTGGATGGCGCGCAGCAGCTTGGCCTGCAGGCGGGCGTCCATCTCGCTGATTTCGTCCAGCAGCAGGGTGCCGCCGTTGGCTTCCTCGAACTTGCCGATGCGGCGGGCCACGGCGCCGGTGAAGGCGCCCTTCTCGTGGCCGAACAGCTCGCTCTCCAGCAGGTTCTCGGGGATGGCGGCGCAGTTGACGCTGATGAACGGCGCCTTGGCCCGACGCGACTTGGCGTGGACATAGCGGGCCATCACCTCCTTGCCCGAGCCGCTTTCGCCGGTGATCAGGATCGAGGCCTCCGAGGCCGCCACCTGGTCGGCCAGGCGCATGACGTCGCCCATGGCCGGATCGCGGACGATCATCGGGCGGTTGTCGTCGGTGACGGCGGCCAGCACGGCGGCGATCAGCTCGGCGTCCGGCGGCAGCGGGATGAATTCCTTGGCCCCGGCTTTGATCGCCGCGGCGGCCCGCATCGGGTCGGCGTCGACGCCGCAGGCCACCACCGGCACCCGGATGCGTTCGGACTCGTTGGTGGCGATCAGGCCCGCGATGTCGAGCGCGTAGTCGACCATCAGCAGGTCGGCCCCCTGCCCGGCCCGCAGCGCGTGCGTCGCCGCCTCGATGGTCTCGACGTGCGAGACCTTGGCCCCGGTGTTCATCGCCATCTTCACGGCGACCGAGAGCTGTCCGTTCAGTTTTCCGACGACCAGGAGGCGCATCGTTTTCTCTCCGTTGGGGCCTTCGTGCCCCGGTAGTTCAACTGGTTAAGCTTCACTCGACGTCGCCCAGAGGCGACCTTGGGCGGTCAGCCGGCGGCGTCGCCGTCCTTGATGATTTCCGTCATGGTCACGCCCAGGCGCTCGTCGACGACGACGACCTCGCCGCGCGCCACCAGGCGGTTGTTCACATAGATGTCGATCGCCTCGCCGACCTTGCGGTCCAGCTCGAGGATGCTGCCGGCCGACAGCTGCAGCAGCTGCGCCACCGACATGTGGGCCCGGCCCAGCACGGCCGAGATGTTGACGGGAACGTCGAAGACCGGGGCCAGGTCCGAGGCGATCTTGTCGGACATCTCGACGGGCATTTCGGAGGCCAGCATCGCGCCGCCGAACTCGTCCAGGGTGAGGTTGTCGTCGGACATCGGGGTCAGCCTTCGCTAGGAAGAAGTGGTTCGGCGTGGAGCCCTTCGGCCGCGATGGCGGCTTCCAGGGCCTGGGTGACGCGGGCGGCCGCGTCGTCGGGATTGAAGGCCGCGCGCCCGTCGCCCCAGTCGAGGAGGAAGGCGGCGGCCGGCATGGCGTCGGGCCGGGCCAGGACCTGGCCGGGGAAGCCGATGGCCTGGGCGGTCTGCTCCAGGGCGGCCTGGGTGCGCTCGACCAGGTGGGCGGCGACCCGCACGGTCAGTTTCGGGCTGGCCTCGACCTCGCGGGCCAGGGCCACCAGGGCCGCCTGGGTCGGGGCCTCGGGAAACTGGTCCAGGGCGGCGTCGGCGATCGCCCGGCCACAGGCCAGGGCCAGCATTGCCGAGCCTTCACGGTGCTCGTGGGCCACGGCGGCCAGGGTCGAGAAGGCGCTGTGGATGGCCTGGCCGACCTGGTTCAGGGCCACGGCGGCCTCGCGCTCGGCCTGGGCCACGGCCGACTGCTCGCCGGCCGCATAGGCCTCGGCCTTGGCCAGTTCCAGCTCCTCCAGGGTGAAGTTCTTCTTCACCTTGGGCGGGGCGAAGGCCACGCCGCCGTGGTCGTCGAACACGGTGTCGAAGGCGAAGCGCTTGTGGGGGATGTCGGTCATGCTGCCATCCTCCTCAATAGATCAGTTCGTCTTCGGCGCCGGCCCCGGCCAGCATGATCTCGCCCTTGGCGGCCAGGTCCTTGGCGACCTGCACCATGGCGACCTGGGCCTGGTCGACGTCCTTCAGGCGCACCGGGCCCATGCTCTCCATGTCCTCGCGCATGATCTTCGACGCGCGTTCCGACATGTTGGAGAAGAACATCTCGCGCAGCTTGTCCGAGGCGCCCTTCAGGGCCAGGGCCAGCTGCTCCTTGCCGGTGGCGCGCAGCAGGGTCTGGACGCCGCCCGGGTCGAGCTTGGACAGGTCCTCGAACACGAACATCAGGGCGCGGATGCGCTCGGCGGCCTCGCGGTTGCGCTCTTCCAGCGCCGCGATGAAGCGGGCCTCGGTCTGACGATCGAAGTTGTTGAAGATCTCGGCCATCATCTCGTGGCTGTCGCGCTTGGACGTGCGCGCCAGGTTCGACATGAATTCGGTGCGCAGGGTCTGCTCGATCTTGTCGAGGATCTCGCGCTGCACCGGCTCCATCCGCAGCATGCGGGTGACGCATTCCAGGGCGAAGTCTTCCGGCAGCGAGGCCAGCACCCGGGCGGCGTGGTCGCTCTTCACCTTCGACAGCACCACCGCGACGGTCTGCGGATATTCGTTCTTCAGATAGTTGGCGAGCACCGCCTCGTTCACGTTGCCCAGCTTGTCCCACATGGTGCGACCCGCCGGACCGCGGATCTCCTCCATCAGCTGGTCCACCTTCTCCGGCGGCATGAAGGCCGACAGCAGGCGCTGGGTCTGCTCGTAGGAGCCCATGATCGCGCCGGTCGAGCTCATGCCCGAGACGAACTCGACCAGCAGCTCTTCCACGACCGAGGCCGAGATCGAGCCCAGGCCGGCCATGGCCTGCGAGACTTCCTTGATTTCCTCGTCGTCCAGGGCTTCCCAGATCGCGGTGTGCTCCTCGCCCAGGGCGAGCAGCACGATCGCGGCCTTCTCGGGACCGGCCAGGCGCTTGACGTCGGTGATGGAGCTTTTCGCCATCATTCAGACTCGTGCAGCCAGGAGCGCAGGATCGCCACCGATTCCTCGGGGTGACGGTCCACGAACTCGGACACCCGCTTGATCGACGAGGCCTTCACCTGGCCCTCGATCTTGGCGATGTCGATGCGCTGGTCCATGTCGGGACCGGCCAGGGCCATGGGCTCGCCCATCTGGTCGACGATGACCTCCTGGACCGTGCCATCCGACAGGGTGACCATGCGGGTCACCTGCGGAGCGTTCAGGGCCAGGCCCAGCGGGGTCGGCGGCGGGCTCATCAGGCTCTTGAGGAACGGGCGGACCGCGAACAGCAGGACCAGCAGGGCGACGATCGCCAGCACGCCCAGCTCGGCGAAACGCATGATGTCGTTCTTGTCGAGGGCGGCCATCAGGCCGGTCTTGCCCAGGCCCTGCTCCTCCGGCTGCGGGAAGCGGACATTGACCACCGAGACCTGGTCGCCGCGAGCCTGGTCGAAGCCGACCGCGGTCTTCACCAGTTGCTCCAGCTGCGCCATTTCCTCGGCGCTGCGCGGAGTGTAGGCGCCCGGCTTGCCGTCCTTGCCGGGAGGGGCGACGACGCCGTCGACGGCCACGGCCACGGCGACCTTGCGGATCGAGCCCGGCTCCTGGACCGTGGTCTTGGTGCTTTCCGAGATCTCGTAGTTGGTGACGCTCTCGTTGCTGCCCGACCGCGAGCCCAGGGGCTGGAAGCCGTTGGGCGCGGCGCCGGGGATGTTCTGGGTCGAGGTGACGCCGCCGGTGTCGCCGTCCTTGGTCTCGCTGGCGTTGTTCTCGTTGGTGCTTTCCGAGCGGATGACCTGGCCGTCCGGGTTGAAGTTGCGTTCCTGGGTGGTGACGCGGTTCAGGTCGAGGTCGGCGGTGACGTTGACGCGGGCCTTGCCCGGGCCCAGCACGCCGTCGATCATGTCCTTGACGGTCTTGGCGATGCGGGCCTCGGACTCGCTCTTGGCGTCCTGGGCGATCTTGCCGGCCAGGCTGCCGTCGCTGCCGGCCGACAGGGTCTTGCCGTGCTGGTCCATGACGTTGACGGCGTCGGGCTTCATGCCGGCCACCGAGCCGGCCACCAGGTTCTGGATGGCGCGGACGATGTCGGCCGAGGGCTCACGGCCCATGCTGATGCTGACGGCGGCGGTCGGCTTCTCGGCGTCTTCTTCAAAGAGCTGGCGCTTGGGCAGGACCAGGTGGACGCGGGCGGCCTTGACGCCGTCCCAGCCGGTGATCGTGCGCTCCAGCTCGCCCTGCAGGGCCCGCTGGCGGTTCAGCTGCTGGACGAAATCGGTCTGGCCCAGGGCGCTGCCGGTGTCGAAGATCTCGTAGCCGACCGACCCGGAGGTCACCAGGCCCTTGGTGAAGATCAGCTGGCGGGCGGTGTTGACCTTGTCGCGGGGGACCAGGATGGTCGCGCCGTCGGCCTTGGTCTCGTACTTGATGCCGGCGGTGTCGAGCGCCGCGGTGGCGGCGGCCGATTCCTTGGGGTCGACGTTCGACAGCAGCAGCTCGTTGGGCTGCTTGCCCATCATCAGCACCACGGCGGCGATCACGGCGATCGCGCCGGCGGCGACGCCGATCAGGGCGGCCAGACGGCCGACGCCAAATCTCTGAATCGCGCTGAGGAACTTGTCCAACCTACGCCCTACCCCTGAACAACGCCCCGAAGGGACGCCAGCCGCCGCGCGCCGGAGCACGCCGTCGCTAGGCAGGATTTACCCAGTGCAAGGTAAACGGGTCGTTTACATCCGCCGCCGCCGAGGACTTTCGGAAGCGCCAAAAGGTCGCGGCCGCGCCCCAGGGGGACGCGGCCGCTGATCTGTCTCGTAGAGGCCCGGCGGGAAGGTAAGCCCCCGCGCGCCATGACTTTTCAGTCCCGCGACTAGCGGTACTGCTGGAGCCGCGTGGTCCGAAGACCCGCCAGACCGTGCCGGTCGATCGATTGCTGCCAGGCGAGGAACTCCTCGTTGGTCAACTTGTATCGATCGCACGCCTCGTCGAGCGAGAGCAGGCCCCCGCGGACTGCGGCGACCACCTCGGCCTTGCGCCGGATCACCCAACGTTGGGTTTCCGGAGGCGGCAAGTCGGAGAGAGTTAGAGGCGCGCCGGTCGGACCGATCACGTACTTCTCACCCCGGCTGTTCGTGCGCTGCTGCTGCAACATGGCTTTACGCCTTTCCCACAACCATCACTGTTGGAGAGGAATATAGGCGCCGGGAAATAACAGGCGCTTAATTCCAATAGTAAAGAAAGACTGAAACATGGACTTTCTTCCCACTCCCGTGATGTATCAATGTGACACAGGGCAATTAAGGTCGGTTAAGACCTGTAATTACCGCTTAATGCTCAGAAGCTCTTCTAGCATCTGATCGGCTGTAGTGATGATTTTCGAAGAAGCCGAGTAGGCTCTTTGCGTCGTGATCAGGCCGGTGAACTCAGTCGACAGGTCGACGGTCGAAGCTTCCAGCGTGGACGGAGCAATCGAACCCGCGCCGCCGCCGCCTGGAGTCTTCAGGCTGAAGGTGCCGCTTTCGTTGGTGACCCGATAAGCGTTTCCGTTGATCCCCTTGAGCCCGTTGGGGTTCGAGAAGGTCGCCACCGCCACCTGGGCGATGCGGCGGGTCACGCCGTTGTCGAAGATCGCCGAGACATAGCCCTGGTCGTCGACCTCGATGTTGGTGAGGTTGCCGAAGGCCGTGCCGTTGGTGTTGACCGACTGGACCACCGACTGGCTGTTGTACTGGGTCAGGCCGCCGGCCGCGTTGGCCAGGTCGATCTGGATGCTCTGCGAGTCGATGCCCAGGCCGTCGGCCCAGCGCGGCGGCGTCGCCGCGGGCGGCGGCAGGTTGACCGCCAGCGGATCGGACGCGCCGATGGTGATCGAGGTCGGGGTGACCCCGCCGAACAGGTTGCCGACCGAGGCCAGCTTGCCGTCGGTGGTGAAGGTCACCTTGCCGGTGGCGATCTGGCCGTTGGCGTTGTTGTCCAGGTCGCCCGGCTTGGCGCGCAGCTCGGCGAACCATTCGTTGGGGCCTGGGCCCTTCAGCAGCGACAGGGTCACCGTGCGCTGGCCGCCCTTGGAGTCCGAGACCGGGATCTGGACCTCGAAGTCCGGCTTGACGCCCGTGGTGTTGTCCTTGGCGTAGTCCGACATCGAGCGGGTGGTCGGGTCGTAGGCGCCGCTGGCGGTGGCCTGGGCCTTGGTGTCCAGGCCCAGGGCTGAAAGGTTCACCGTGTGGGTCCCGTCGGTGACGGTGGTGGTGCTGGGGGGGCCCGCCGAGCCGGTAGGCAGGTAGCCGGTCAGCGCGCCGGTGGTCGGGTTGTAGGTGGCCACGCCCGTGGAAAACACCGTGCCGGCGCGGCTGATCGAAACCGCGTACTCGTCGCCATTGCCGGTCGGGCTGTAGGAGACCTTGTAGTCCACGGCCGGAACCGAGACCGGCGCTTCAACCACGGCGGTCTTGGTGACGACGGCGTTGGCCGCCGCCGAGACGGGCTGTTCCGAACGCAGGTTGGCGTTGACGCCGACCCGGGTGGTCTTCTCGGCCGTGCCGCCGACCGTGCCGACATTGATCGACGACAGCTGGGTCAGGTCCGACGGGTCGGGGGTGATCATGCCGCTGACGGGGTCGGCCAGCCAGCCCTGCAGATAGAGGCCGGCGTCGTTCTTCAGGTAGCCGAGGTTGTCCAGCTGGAACGAACCGGCGCGGGTGAACGAGCGGGTGTCGGTGGCGGTCAGGCCTTCCGGCTTCTCGGTGCCGACGAAGAAGCCCGAGCCGGCGATCGACAGGTCGAGGTTCGAGCTGGTCGACTGGGTCAGGCCCTGCTGGCTGATGAACTGGTGGGTCTTGGCCGAGACGCCGCCGGCGCTGTAGGTGGCGTTCTTGCTCTGGGCGGTGACCAGGGTCGAGAAGTTGGCCGAGCTGCGCTTGTAGCCGACGGTGTTGACGTTGGCGATGTTGTCGGAGATCGCGGCCAGGGCCGACGAATTGGAAATCAGGCCCGAGACGCCCGAGAGCATGGCGCTGTTGATGCTCATGACTGTGATCCTGCGATGAAGTTCAAAAGGGTTGAGGGGTTCAGCGCGGTTTGCGTTTGGGTCCGGAAGCCGGTTGGGGCGGGGACCGCGACGGCGTCATTCTGACGCCCGTTCATGGCGTGTGGCTCAGGTGGTGGCGGCGGGGGCGTTGGTGACGCCGATGACCGAGTCGAGCGGCACCTTGGTGTCGCCGATCCAGACCATGTTGACGCCGCTTTCGTTGGTGACCTTGGTGACGACGCCCTCGATCCGGCCCTTGGCCGTGGTGGTGAGCTTGGTCCCGGCCGCGTCGGTGGCGGTCACCTTGATGGTGTATTCGCCGCCGTCGGGCTGCTTGACGCCCTCGGGGGTGCTCTTGCCGTCCCACTTGAAGGTGTGGCTGCCGCCGGACATGTCGTCGGGCAGGACCGAGGCGATGGTCTTGCCGAACTTGTCGACGACCTCGATCTTCACGGCGGTGGCCGAGCGGCTCTGGGTGTAGCTCCAGCTGGCCTCACCGTTCTTCAGCACCGACTTGTCGGTCTCGGCGGTCACCTGCTTGCCCATCAGGTTGACGCCCTGGCTGATGCCGCCGCCGTCGTTCATCCCGACCAGGGCGGCCAGCAGGTCGTTGGTGACCAGTTGCTGCTCGACGCCGGTCATCTGGGTGATCTGGCTGGTCATCTGGGCGGTGTCGGTGGGCGCCAGCGGATCCTGATTCTTCAGCTGGGTGGTCAGCAGCTTCAGGAAGGTCTGCTCGTTGGTGGCCAGCGAGTTTCGCGAGTTGTTGATCTTGTCGAGAACGGAGGTGTTGTTGGAAACGGCGGCGGCCATGTCGTGGTCTCCTAGATCTTCACGTCGACGCCGCTGCGCTCGGCGACGCGCAGGCCGGGCAACAGGGCGGACGGGGAAAGGGGGATCGGGTCTTCGGCCAGCGCCGACTGGAAGGCGCGGCCCTGGAAGGCCTGGCGGCCGTGTTCGCCGCCCTGGAAGTTGAAGAAGGCGTTCGGGTTCTGGCCGCCGTTCTGCCGCGAGCTGTCGAAGCTCAGGGCGTTGTCGGCGACGTTGAAGCCGGCGTCGGCCAGGGCCTGGCGCAGTTCACCCGACTTGCCGCGCAGGTCGGCGGCGGCCTGCGGATTGTCGAAGTTCAGGGCGGCGGTCAGCTTGCCGTCCTTGGCGATCTCGATGCGCACGTCGACCCGGCCCAGGCCTTCCGGCTGCAGGACGACGTCGAAGCGGCTGGTCTTGCCGACCTGGGCCTTGCTGGCGATCTCGGTGGTCAGGTGGGCGACGGTCTCGGGCGCGGCCTTGACCGGGAGGTTGGCCGCGACGATCGGGGTCGGGGCGGCGGTCGTGCCGGGCGCGACGAAGGTCGGGGTCGTGGTCGTGGCGTCGACGGCGACCGGCGCGGCCTGGGCCGTCTGGGCGCCTTGCGAGCCATTGCTGTCGCCCTGGCCCTCCGCGCCGCCCTCGCCGGTGGTGGCGGCATGGGCCGACTGCACGGCGTCGGCGGCGACCGGCTCGGCGGCGGCGTCGGCGAGGTTGGCCGCGACGGCGGCGGCGGGGGTCTTCTGTTCGGCGGCCTTGACCACCTTGCCGGTCACCGACGCCACTTCGGGCGCGACGACCTGGGCGGCGGCGGTCTGCGCGGCGCCAGTCTGGACGGCAATGGGCGGCTCGGCCGTGTCGGTGGCCGGCGCGGCGGCGGCCAGGGCCACATTGACGGCGTCGGCGGTCGGGGCGGCGGCCGGCGTCGCGGCGGGCGCGGCGGTGGTCTCGGCCTTGGCGACCGGAACGTCGGTCTTCTTGGTATTGGCGGCGGCGAGGTCGGCGGCCGGGACGGCCGGCGCTTGCGGCAGGTCCAGGACCGGCGCGGCGGCGGCGTCCGTCGCCGGGGCGGCGGCGGGCGTGGCGGTCTCGGCGTCCGGCGCGACCGGGGCGAAGGCGGCGGCGTCGGTCGCCACGGCGGCGG
>NZ_AKKF01000269.1 GCF_000281955.1 Caulobacter sp. AP07
CCGCCGCCCCCGCCGAGGCCGCGCCGGCGCCGGCCACGCCCGCCGCCACCCCTGCCCCCGCCGCGGCCGCGCCGGCGGCCATCGTCGACAAGATGGACAAGGGCGACAACGCCTGGATGCTCGTCTCGACCGTCCTGGTCCTGCTGATGATCATCCCCGGCCTGGCCCTGTTCTACGGCGGCCTGGTCCGCTCCAAGAACATGCTGTCGGTGATGATGCAGGTCTCGACCGTCGCCATCATCGGCTTCCTGGCCTGGGTGCTTTGGGGCTACAGCTTCGCCTTCACCGACGGCGGCAGCTGGGACACCTTCGTGGGCGGCCTGAGCCGCCTGTTCCTCAAGGACGTGACCCCGGCCAGCAACGTCGCGACGTTCTCGACCGGCGTCGTGATCCCCGAACTGACCTTCCTCTCGTTCCAGGCGACCTTCGCCGCGATCACCGCCGCCCTCGTGGTCGGCTCGCTGGTCGAGCGCATGAAGTTCGCCGCCATCGTCGCCTTCGCCGTCCTGTGGCCCCTGCTGTCCTACTATCCGATGGCCCACATGGTCTGGTGGTGGCCGGGTCCTGACGCCATCGCGACCAATCCGACCGCCCCGATCAAGGCCGGCCTGATCTGGAGCTTCGGCGCCCTCGACTTCGCCGGCGGCACCGTGGTCCACATCAACGCCGGTATCGCCGCCCTGGTCGGCGCCCTGATCCTCGGCAAGCGCCAGGGCTACGGCAAGGAGCCGATGCCCCCGCACTCCCTGACCCTGACCCTGGTCGGCGCCGGCCTGCTGTGGGTGGGCTGGTTCGGCTTCAACGCCGGCTCCAACCTGGAATCCAACGGCTACGCCTCGCTGGCGATGATCAACACCTTCGTCGCCACCGCCGCCGCCGGCCTGTCCTGGATCGTCGTCGAGTGGGTCACCAAGAAGAAGCCGTCGGCCCTGGGCCTGGCTTCGGGCGTGGTGGCCGGCCTGGTCGCCGTCACCCCGGCCGCCGGTTTCGCCGGCCCGATGGGCGCGGTGATCCTGGGCCTGGTCGTCTCGCCGATCTGCATCTTCTTCTGCTCTGTCGTGAAGAACGCGCTGAAGTACGATGACAGCCTGGACGCCTTCGGCATCCACGGCATCGGCGGCATCGTCGGCGCCATCGGCACCGGCCTGCTGGTCAACCCCGCCTGGGGCGGCGCCGGCATCGTCGACTACACCACCTGCGCCAAGGACGGCGACATCTCGACCTGCGACAGCGCGGTCTACAGCCTGGGCACGCAAGTGCTGGCCCAGGTGAAGGCGGTCGGCGTGACCATCCTCTGGTCGGCCATCGCCTCAGCGATCGTGTTCTTCGTGATCAAGCTGATCATCGGCCTGAAAGCTTCCCCGGAATCCGAGGAAGAAGGCCTGGACATCTCCGAGCACGGCGAACGCGCCTACCACAGCTAAGGCTGGGGTCAGGTTCGGTCCAAAAGAAGGGCCCGGAAGCTTCGGCTTCCGGGCCTTTTTCTTTGGGCGATCACGACGCCGGGGGACATGCTCTCACGGCAAGGTGTTTGCGGCTCGATCCAGGGCAGCCGGGTGAGTGCGTGTCCCCACCTCATCCACGGCGTCGGCTGGCCGCAAACCAGATTCAGCGGATTCGTTGGGGACACGCACTCACATCACCCTCACCACCAACCCTGTCAGCGCGCCGCCGTGAGAGCATGTCCCCGGCTAGCGCGCCTGAATGTCGATACGTTTCAGAACGGCCCGCCCAGGCGGCAGCGCTTGACCCACCAGCTTGGCCGCATCTGCTCGATCCGCTCGGCCAGGCCCTCGGCCTCGATGTCGCCGGCGCAGAGGGCGAAACAGGTGGCGCCGGAGCCGGACATCCGGGCCAGCAGGGTCTCGGGTTCGTCGGCCAGCAGTTCCAGCACCTCGCCGATGCGCGGCTCCAGGGCCACGGCCGGGGCCTGCAGGTCGTTGCGGGTGAAGCCGGCCAGCCAGGCGCAGACCTCCTCGACGCTCCCCAGGCCGTCCAAGAGCGGCGGCATGGCCTCGCCGCCGGGCGCGACCGCCGCGTCATAGGCGCGATAGACCGCGCCGGTCGGCGACGGGACCAGCGGGTTGATCAGCACCGCGTGCAGGTCCGGCAGCAGCGGCGCCGGCGACAGCCGCTCTCCCCGGCCCTGGGCCAGCACCGGCGCGCCCCACAGGCAGGCCGCCCCGTCGGCCCCCAGGCTGGCCGCCACAGCCTCCAGCTCGACGTCGGGCAGGTCCGGGGCCAGGGCTTCACGCAGCAGGCGCAGGGCCGCCCCGGCGTCGCTGGAGCCGCCGCCCAGGCCGGCGGCGATCGGCAGGGCCTTGTCGAGGATCAGCCGGAACGGCGGGATCGGACCGCCCAGCCGGGCGCGCAGGGCCGAGGCGGCCCGCACCACCAGATTGCTGTCGTCGACCGGGATCTGGTCGCCGAACCGGCCGGTGGCCTCGAAGCTCAGCGCGTCGGCCGGCTGCAGGCTGACGGTGTCGCCGACGTCGGCGAACAGCATCAGGCTGGAGATCGGATGATAGCCCGCCGCGTCGGGTCCGCCGACATGCAGGAACAGATTGACCTTGGCCGGGGCGAAGGCGTCGAGGCGCATGGCGGGCCCTTGAAGCATCTAACAGTCGTCATCGCCCGGTTTATCCGGGCGACCCAAGCGGCGCCATCCGAAAGGGCTTCGGCTTGCCCTCCGGGGATAACGCGCCTGGTGTCAGCCCGTCGTCGCCACCTTGGCCCGCGGTCCGTCCAAGCCGTCCTTCAGCTTGGCCTCGGCGTCGGCCTTCTGCTTGGCGTCCGGCTCCAGGCTGAGCACGCGTTGCCACTGGTAGCGGGCCTCGATCTGGCGCCCGATCCGCCAATAGGCGTCGCCCAGGTGGCCGTTGACGTCGGGGTCGCCCGGCTCGAGCTCGACGGCCTGCTCCAGCTTGGCCACGGCGGTCTTGTAGTCGCCCAGGCGGTAGTAGCCCCAGCCCAGGGAGTCGAGCATGGCCCCCGACAGCGGCCGGGCGTCGACCGCCTTCTGGACCATGGCGATCGCCTCGGGCAGGCGCTGGCCGCGGTCGATCCACGAATAGCCCAGATAGTTCAGCAGGTCCGGCTCGTCCGGGTTGAGCTTGAGGGCTTGCAGCAGGTCACGCTCGGCCTCGCTCCAGCGCTCGGCGCGCTCCAGGGCGATGCCGCGCATGTAGAGCAGGCGCCAGTCGGGCTTGGCGGCGTTGGCGGCGATCAGCGGGTCCAGCACGGCCGCCGACTCGGCCCAGCGCTCGTTGGCCCGCAGGATGTCGGCATAGGCGATCTGGGCGTCGCGATCCTTGGGCGCGGCGGCGGCCGACTGCTGGGCCATGGCCATGGCCGTGGCCTTGTCGCCGGCGGTCTGGAAGCTCCAGGCCAGCTTGGACTGGGCGGCGGTGTAGCGCGTGGAGCCGGCGGGGACCTTGCCGTAGGCCTCGCGGGCGCCGGCCGCGTCGTCGTCCTGGGCCAGCAGGTCGCCGACCAGCAGCCAGGCGTCGTCACGCTTGGGGTCCAGCCGCAGGGCCAGGCGCAGATAGGCCAGGCCGAACTGGCTCTGGCGCTCACTGGCGAAACTGGCCCCGCAGGCCACCATGACCTGAGCCGCCCCCTGACGCAGGGTCGGCATGGCCGGAGCCGCGCCGCGCGACGCCGCCCGGCTCCGCGCCCGGAGCAGCGCCTGGTCGTCCGGATCGCGGGCCAGGGCCGCGTCGTACAGCGCCACGGCCTCGGCCTGGCGCTTGCGACGCTCCAGGAACTCGCCGTAGTCACCCACGAACAGGGCGCGAGCGTTCTCCGTCGCCATCAGCGCCTTGTAGTCGGTCTCGGCCTCGTCGTAGCGCTTGGCCCGCTCATAGAGCCGGGCCTGGCCCAGTTGGCCGAAGAACTCCACGAACCGGTCGCCCTGAAGCTCGGGACGGACCACCGCGTCGTCGTTGTCGCCGGCCGCGGCGGCCAGCCACGGCCCCAGCAGCACCGCGGCGGGACGGTGGGGGAAACCGATGGTCTCGGCCTTGAGCAGGGCCTGGGCGTCCTTGCCCTTGCCGTCGGCCAGCAGGTCGACCACCCGGGTCAAGGCGCCGAGGCGGCGCACGGCCTCGCCGGCGTCGGGTCCGCGCGGGGCGATGGCGGCGGCGCGTTGCACGTCGCCGCCCAGCAGGGCCGCCGTGAAGGCGCGGTCGCCCAGCACGCCCGGATCCTCGTCCAGCTCGAGCGCCTGGTTGAAATAGCCGGCGGCCTGCGCGTTGGAGCCGTTCTGCAGCGCGGCTTGTCCGGCCAGGAACTGGCCGTAAGCCGAGCGCGACCCGCCCCAGCCCGAGTCGTTGGAGACCTCGCCGCGCAGCGACGGGCCAGCGGGGCCCGGCGTGGTGGCGGCGCAGGCGGTCAGGGCCGAGGCCGAAAGAAGGACGATAAGCAGCTTGATACGCGTCATGCCCGCACCCTCATCGCTTTCCCGGCGCATCGCAAGACCGACAAGCGCGGTTCGAGCCATCGAACCGCGCCCTGCACGTCACATGTTCGGGTAGTTGGGCCCGCCGCCGCCCTCGGGCGTGGTCCAGACGATGTTCTGCGACGGATCCTTGATGTCGCAGGTTTTGCAATGGACGCAGTTCTGGGCGTTGATCTGGAAGCGCGGGTCGGTCCCCTGCTCGTTGTAGAGCACCTCGTAGACGCCCGCCGGACAGTAGAGCCGGGCCGGTTCGCCGTACTTGGGCAGGTTCACCGCGATCGGGATCGACGGGTCCTTCAGCGTCAGGTGGGCCGGCTGGTCTTCCTCGTGGTTGGTGGCCGAGATGAACACCGACGACAGCTTGTCGAAGCTGATCACGCCGTCCGGCTTGGGATAGACCAGCGGCTTGTAGTCCTTGGCCAGGCCGGTCGAGGCGGCGTCGGTCTTGTGGTGCTTCATCGTGCCGAAGAACGAGAAGCCGCCGGTCAGGTGGGTCACCCACATGTCGAACATGCCCAGCGCCCCGCCCAGGGCGGTGCCGAACTTGCCCAGCAGCGGCTTGGCGTTGCGGACGACCTTCAGCTCCTTGGCCACCCACGACGTCTCGTAGGCGGCCTGGTACTCGACCAGTTCGTCGCTGGCCCGGCCGGCCCCGATGGCCTTGAAGGCTTCCTCGGCGGCCAGCATGCCGGTCTTCACGGCGTTGTGGCTGCCCTTGATGCGCGGCACGTTGACGAAGCCGGCCGAGCAGCCGATCAGCACGCCGCCCGGGAAGGTCAGCTTCGGCACCGACTGGTAGCCGCCCTCGGTGATGGCCCGCGCGCCGTAGGCGATGCGCTTGCCGCCTTCCAGGTGCGGCTTGACCGCCGGGTGGTGCTTGAAGCGCTGGAACTCGTCGAACGGCGACAGCCAGGGGTTCTTGTAGTTGAGGTGCACCACGTAGCCGATGGACACGTAGTTGTCCCCGAAGTGGTACATGAAGCTGCCGCCGCCGGTCTGGTTGTCCAGCGGCCAGCCGGTGGTGTGCTCGGCCAGGCCGGGCTGGTGCTTCTCGGGCGGCACCTGCCACAGTTCCTTGATGCCGATGCCGAACTTCTGCGGCGACTTGCCGGCCGACAGGTCGAACTTGGCGATCAGCTGCTTGGCCAGCGAGCCGCGCACGCCCTCGGCGATGAACACGTACTTGCCGTGCAGCTCCATGCCCGGCTGGTAGTCGCTCTTGTGGTGGCCGTCCTTGGCGACGCCGACCACGCCGACGACCACGCCCTTCAGCGAACCGTCGTCGTTCCAGACCATGTCCGAGGCGGCGAAGCCCGGATAGATCTCGACGCCCAGCTCCTCGGCCTGGACGGCCAGCCAGCGCGTCAGATTGCCCAGCGAGGCGATGTAGCAGCCGTGGTTGTGCATGAACGGCGGCATGGCGAACATCGGCAGGGCCAGGTCGCCCTGCGGGCCCAGCAGCCGGAACACGTCCTTGGTGACCGGCGTCTCCAGCGGCGCGCCGCGGTCCTTCCAGTCGGGGAACAGCTCGGCCAGGCCCTTGGGATCGATCACCGCGCCGGACAGGATGTGAGCCCCGACCTCGGAACCCTTTTCCAGCAACGCCACCGAGATCTCGGATCCGGCCTGGGCGGCCAGTTGCTTGAGCCGAATGGCGGCCGAGAGGCCCGCCGGTCCGCCGCCGACGATGACGACATCGTATTCCATCGACTCGCGTTCGAGCTCTTCGCTCATGGGATCTCCCGCCCGGGCGCACGCGGCCCGTGTTCTTGCTGCTTGAGTCGAAGCTTATCCTGACGTGACGCCAGGGTGGTCAAGAATAAACGCGTGTTTTTTGCTGCATCGCAGCGAGGAAATCGCGGCCGTGTGGCGTGGCGGCATACGGAAGATCGTATAAAGAGGAACGTATGGACCTCGCCGTCGATCCGCGCGCCGTGGAAAGCCTGCTCGCCTTCTGGGCCGATGCGGGCGTCGAGGCCTCGTACGCCGACGCGCCGATCGACCGCCTGGCCGAGGGCGCGGCCCTGCTGCGGGCCCGCAGCCAGCCGCCGCCGCCCGTCGCCGTCGCGCCGGTGGTCACCCCGGCCTTCGGGCGCGGCCCCGACCTGAGCGCCGTGGTCGCGCAGGCCAAGGCCCTGGCCGCCGCCTGCCCCGACCTGCCCGCCCTGGCCGCCGCCATCGCCGCCTTCGACGGCTGCCCGCTGAAGACCCAGGGCGCCCGCCAGGCCGTGGTCTCCCGGGGCCCCGCCGACGCGCCCCTGATGATCATCGGCGAAGCGCCCGGCGCCGACGAGGACGCCCGGGGCGAGCCGTTCGTCGGCAAGGCCGGCCAGCTCCTGGACCGCATGCTGAAGGCCGCCGGCCTGCTGGACCGCGCCTTCGTCACCAACACGGTGTTCTGGCGTCCGCCCGGCAACCGCACCCCCACTCCGCAGGAACAGGCCGCCTGCGCCCCGTTCCTGGAGCGGGCTATCGAACTGGTGCGGCCGAAGATCCTGCTGCTGGTCGGCGGTGCCTCGGCCAAGAGCCTGCTGCGTCGCGAGGAAGGCATATTGTCGCTGCGCGGACGCTGGTTCGAATGGACCTCCAGCGACGGCGCGAGCGAACTCCCAGCCTTGCCCACCTTGCATCCGGCCTTCCTGCTGCGGCAGCCGGCGGCCAAGAAGAAGGCCTGGACCGACATGCTTATGCTCAGCGAGAGGCTTGATCGGCCGGAGCGTCCCCACTAGAGATTCGGGCGACCAGTTGAACGGGACGCGTCGGGGACCCTTCGGGGTAAGGCGCGGAAACGCATTGCAGCATATCGCTCGCCCTCTGGCCGTGTTCTCGGCCTTCGTATTTTGCCTCCTGGCCGCGTTCAGCGTCCACGCGTCGGCGCTCGAACCGCTGTCCGACAGCGACGCCCGCTACTACCGCGCCGCCTTCGCGGCCTCCGACCGCGGTGACTTCGACGCCGCCGAGGCGGCCCTGGCCAACGCCCGCGACAAGAGCCTGACCGGCCGCCTGGAATTCTCCAAGGTCATGCACCCGCGCGCCTATGCGGCCGACTATGAAGAGCTGAACGGATGGCTGGCGCGCTACAGCGACCAGGCGGGCGCCGACCGGGTCTACGCCCTGGCCCTGAAGCGCAAGCCGGCCCGGGTCGCCGCCCCGAAGATCCCGGCCCTGTTCGTGACCAGCGCCAAGGGCCCCGCCCCGGCCGACAAGGCCCGGGCCGCCCGCGAGGCCTATTATTCCGGCGACGTGAGAAGGGCCCTGGGCCTGGCCCAGACGGCCGGCGAGCCGTGGATCGCCGGCCTGGCCGCCTTCCGCCTGCAGTCCTACGCCCAGGCCCGGAGCTATTTCGAGCGCGTCGCCGACGACGACCAGCAGGACGAGTGGCTGCGTTCGGCGGCCTCGTTCTGGGCCGCCCGTTCGGCGGCGGCCGGCGGCCAGACGGCCGATGTCGAGGACCTGCTCAGCGCCGCCGCCCGCGCGCCCCAGACCTTCTATGGCATGATCGCCGCCCGCCAGCTGGCCCTGTCCGGCGCCGCCCTGGCCCAGGACGACCCGATCGCCGCCCTGCTGACCAAGGTCGCCTACGAGGGACCGGACGTCGCGTCGCTGAGCCGCCTGCTGGCCGCCGACCCGCGCGCCCGCCGCGCCGCCGCCCTGGCCCAGGTCGGCCGCTGGGCCGACGCCGGCCAGGAACTGCGCGCCGGCCTGTCCCTGGCCAGCGACAACGCCAAGGCTCGCGGCGACTGGACCGCCCTGGCCCTGGCCCTCAACGAAAAGGCCCCGCTGAACGCCGGCCGCCCGGCCAAGCGCGTCGGCGGCGAGGACTATCCCCTGCCCCTGCTGGAGCCCAAGGGCGGCTTCACCATCCACAAGGCCATGGTCTATGCCCTGGTGCGCCAGGAAAGCCGCTTCGACCCCTATGCGGTGTCGGGCTCCGGCGCGGTGGGCCTGATGCAGCTGATGCCGGTCGCCGCGGCCCGCGCGGCCGGCGACGACAAGCTGCTGGTCGACAACAGCCCGCTGCTCGATCCGGGCTTCAACCTGCGGGTCGGCCAGGACTATTTCACCTGGCTGATGGACCGCGGCCTGCAGAGCCCCGACGTGCTGCGCGCCGTGGCGGCCTATAACGGCGGCCCCGGCACCTTGCTGAAGCTGCAGGAACAGCTGGGCGCCGACTGCGACAGCCTGCTGCTGATCGAGAGCCTGCCGGCCCAGGAAACCCGCAACTATGTCGAGAAGGTCATGGCCTCGTACTGGACCTATCGCAAACTGCTGGGGGCCGAGACCCAGACCCTGGACGCGGTGGCCAGCGGCGCGCGGGTGATCGATTTCCGGCTGGATCGGTAGGGCGGTGGTGCGGTCCTGAGGGATCACCCACGACCGCTCATCAAGGACTTATCGGATGCCGGGGTGGACAGAGCTCGAACTCTTCGACCCGATCGCTTAGCGTTGTTCTGAACGCCCGTCCGGACTCCAGTAGTTCCACAGACCGACCTGGACTCCTTTGTCATACTCGCCTTGAGCGGCAAGCTGACCGTTCTGGTGATAATCCCGCCAAAGGCCCTGCTCGCTCCCCTCTGCGTAGTGTCCCTCGCACGCCTTTTGACCATTGGGATAAAACTGTTGAAAGAGGCCGTGCCTCAGCCAGCGAGTGCCGTCCGGCGCCATCTTGCGAGCGTATCGAAAGCGAATGCTTCCGTCGTCGTGCGGTATCTCCGCAATGTTCAATTCTGCCATGGGCCGATCTTGCCTCTAACCGAAACACTCGCAACGGGTCGAATGCGACTTTTCTAACCCCGCAGCCGAACGGCCCTGGGCTTCAACCGCCCCAGCAGCGCCTTCAGCGGATCGCCGCCGGGCTTGAAACCACCCGCCGCGTCGACGGCCTGCCGCGACGCCAGCACGGCCAGAGGACGGCCCGGCAGACCCAGCAGCCCCGCCTCCGCGATCCACGCCGGCCTGCCGCCGCCACCCGCCAGATGCGCCTCGACCGGCACGCGCCAAGCCTCGGGCAGGGTCAGGTCCTCGCCCAGCGCCAGGATCCAACTCCCCCGCGCCGTCGCGGCGCCAGCCGCCAGCCGCGTCCCGGCGTCGCCCTGGACCTGGACGACCCGCGCGCCGCTGTCCTCGGCGATGGCCAGGGTGGCGTCGGTCGAGCCGGCGTCGGCGAACACCACCTCCTTGACCAGGCCGTCGACGGCGGCGGGCACCAGGAGGGTCAGGACCTGGACCAGGCGGGCGGCGCTGTCGCGGGTGGGCAGGATGACGGAGATCATGGTCCTGCTTCAGGGGATTGCCCCGCGCAGGTCAAGCGTTAGTCGCCCAGCCCCCACCGTTGTCATCCCGGAAGCCTCGTAGAGGCTGTCCGGGACCCAGGTGACTGGGCCAGTGCGGTGCGGCCGCGCTGGGTCCCGGACAGCGCTGCGCGCTTCCGGGATGACAACTCTGAGATGCTTGGCTCAAAACAGCGACAGCTGATCCCCCGCCTTGGCCGGAACCTTGAACTGGCTGAGGTCCAGCGGCTCCAACTTGCGATCCAACCCGAACCGCTTGCGGGCCAGGTGGAAGCGCTGGCTCATCACCTCGGCCACCGGCCCTTCCCCCGTCATCCGCTTGCCCCATTCGGAACTGTAGGCCGCGCCGCCGCGCATCTGGCGGATCAGCGACATCACCCGCTTGGCGCGGTCGGGATGCTCGGCCGCCAGCCACTCCTCGAACAGGTCCTTGATCTCCAGCGGCAGGCGCAAGGCCACATAGCCGGCCGTGGTGGCGCCGGCGGCCGCGGCGGCCTCGAGCACGCCTTCCATCTCATGGTCGTTCAGCGACGGGATGGAGGGCGCGAACATCACCGTGACCGGCACGCCGGCGGCGACCAGCTGGCGCACGGCGTCCAGTCGGCGCTTGGGCGTCGCCGCCCGGGGCTCCATGCTGCGCGACAGCCGGTGGTCCAGGCTGGTGATCGACACCGCCGCCCGCGCCAGTCCCGCCTGGCCCAGCGGCCCCAGCAGGTCGAGGTCGCGGGTGATCAGCGCCGACTTGGTGATGATCGTGAACGGGTGGCGAAACCGCCCGAGCGTCTCGATCACCGCCCGCGTCACCCGCAGTTGCCGCTCGTCGGGCTGGTAGGGGTCGGTGTCGCCGCCGATATGGATGACCTTGGGCACGTATTTCGGCTTGGAAAGCTCGCGCTCCAGCAGCTTGCCGGCCTCGGGTTTGAAATAGATCCTGGTCTCGAAATCCAGGCCCGGCGAGTGGCCCAGATAGGCGTGGGCCGGGCGGGCGTAGCAGTAGATGCAGCCGTGACTGCAACCGCGATAGGGGTTGATCGAGCTTTCGAACCCGACGTCGGGGCTGTCGTTGCGGGCGATGATGCTGCGCGACTTCATCGGTTGCAGCGTGGTGGCGATCTGGGCCGGCTCCTCGTCCTCGCCCCAGCCGTCGTCGAAGGCTTCGCTGACCTGGGATTCGAAGCGGCCGGTGCGGTTGGACTTGGCCCCGCGCCCACGGGCGGCGAGCGGAGGGTGACCGGGAAGGTTGGCGGGAGCGACCATGGACCGATCATGGACCGACGATGAGAACATTTCAAGAACACATGGCGTCGCACCACGATCGACGGCCGCGTGTTTTGCAGGCGCCGCCCGGCGGTTCACCCTATCCGCGCAACGCGCCGGCTGACAGCGAACCCAGGTCGTGCAAACCTCGCGGCGAGGCTTGGCGACCGTCGCCGGGCCCCTCGCAGCCTGAGGCTCCCATGACCACCAAGCCCCCCGAAGACGGCCCCGACGCCGAGGTCGAAGCCCCGCACGTCGCCAAGGTCGGCGTCATCGACACCGGTCACAACGTCACCACCGCCTTCGACGAGCCGATCAACGGCCTGATCGCCGACCTGGCCGACGGCGACGCCTGACGCCTGACGCCTTTCCGAACCATCGCGTTTCAAACCCTCGGGCGCGAAACGTGATGGTTCCCGGCGCAGGTGGCCCAGACTCGCGGGCGCCTGCGGGCAAAGGAGCCGTCCAGGCGCCGAGCCGCCGTGGTCATCGTTGCGGCCCCCCTTGCCCGGTGCTAGCACCACCGGGATCGGAGCTTGGCGCCCCTGGCGTCGACGGCTCCGGGAGAGAGGCGTTCAGCTGGAAATGACATCTCCCGGCACAGGTCTCGCCTTCGGATCGTTCCGCCTCTTCCCCGAGCGGCGCGCCCTGATGGAAGGCGACGCGCCGATCCAGATCGGCGGTCGCGCCATCGACCTGCTGATCGCCCTGGTCGAGAGCGCGGGCGCGACCCTGTCGCACGCCGACCTGATGGCCAGGGCCTGGCCCAACGTCACCGTCGAGCCGATCTCGCTGCGCGTCCACATCTCGGCGCTCCGGCGCGCCCTGCGGGACGGCGAGAACGGCGCGCGCTACATCGTCAATATTTCCGGCCGCGGCTATCGGTTCGTGGCGCCGGTCCAGCGCCGGGAAGCCGCCTCTCCCCGCGTCGAGGGCGTGCGCCTGTCCCAGCGCATGAGCCGCATCCTCGGACGAGAGGACTTCATCGACGGCGTCGTCGCGCAGCTGGCGCAGCGGCCCCTGGTCTCCATCGTCGGCGGCGGCGGCATCGGCAAGACCGCCGTGGCCGTGGCGGCGGCCGAGCGGCTGAGCGCGGCCGGCGGACGGGTGGCGTTCGTGGACCTGGCCATGGTCAGCAGCGCCGCCCTGGTCCCGGTCGCCATCGCCAGCGTGATCGGCGCGCCCCACAGCCCCGGCTTCGACGTCGAGGCGCTGTCGGCCGTCGTCGCCGGCCAGAACCTCCTGCTGGTGCTCGACAGCTGCGAGCACCTGATCGAGGACCTGGCCCCGCTGGTGGAGACCTTGCGCTGGACCGCGCCCGGCTTGCGGATCCTGGCCACCAGCCGCGAGCCCCTCCGCATCGACGGCGAGTGGCTGATGCACGCGCCGCCGCTGGACGTGCCCGACGAGTCCGCCAGCGGCGAGGACCTCCTGGGCGTCGCCTCGGTGCAGCTGTTTCTCGACCGCGCGATCGGCGGCGACGACGGCCTTGAGCTCAGCGAACAGAACCTGGCGATCATCGGCAAGCTGTGCCGCAAGCTGGAGGGCATTCCTCTGGCCATCGAGCTGGTCGCGACCCGCATCGACCTGTTCGGCCTCGAAGGCCTGCTGGCCAATCTCGACGACCGCTTCCTGCTGGTCGCCCGCGGCCGCCGGACCGCCCTGCCCCGACACCAGACCATGCGCGCCACGCTCGACTGGAGCCACGACCTGCTGACCCCCACCGAGCGGTCGGTCTTCCGCCGCCTGTCGGTGTTCCGCGGCGTGTTCACGATCGACCAGGCGCTGAAGGTGGCGGCCGACGACGAACTGTCCGAGCTCGACATCCTGGAGGGCCTGCCCAGCCTGGCCCAGCGCTCGATGATCGCGCGCGGCCAGGCGGCCGGCCAGGGCGGCTACCGCTTCTTCAGCATCAACCGGTTCTACGCCGCCGAAAAGCTGCGGGAAGCCGGCGAGGCGCAAAGCATCCGCCGTCGGCACGCCGCCAACCTGCTGACCATGCTCGAACAGGCCCAGGCCGCCTGGTCCACCCTGCCCCGCTCGACCTGGACCGTCAGGCTGGAGCCGCGGATCGACGACCTGCGCTCGGCGCTGGACTGGTGCTTCGCCGGCGGCGACCCGATCCTCGGCGCGCGCCTGACCGCCGCCTGGGTGCCCGTCGGCCTCCACCTGGCGCTGATCGACGAGTTCAGCCGCTGGACCGCCCAGGCCATGGCCAGCATCGACACGCTGGCCGCCGTCGACCCCAAGCTCGAACGCCAGGTCCGACTGCTGCCGAGCCTCGTCCAGCCCCTCGTCCATGGCCGGTCGCCCGGCCGGACCGACACCCCGGCCATGCGCCGCGACGCCGCCAGCTTCCTGGCTGGGCCGCCGGACCTGATCACCGAAGACCCGGACACCCGGGAGGTCCGCGAGGCCCGCGAGACGACGGCCGCCTTGAGTCCGCGCGTCCTCCAGGCGCCCTGAGGCGCTTAACACTTCAGAACGGGCCTGAAGAACGCCGGGCGAACCGAGCGCGAGGCTCGACCTCGTCCGGCCTTAACTCAGTTTCACATCCTTTCATTCGACGCGCGCCGCGTGAAGGAGGACCCTGGCCGGGTTGGGTCGTCCTTCCGGCGACGCACGCGAGGGGCTGTCCGATGCTGAACCCTGCGAACCTCGAAACCCATCGCCGCGAAATCAACGACCGATCGCCGGCCTCTACCCTGCCCCGCGACCAGACCCTGATCCTGGCGCAACTCGTCATCGACGCCTCGCGATCCTTCGACCGCGATCCCGACACCGCCCGCGAACTGGTGTTCCGCGCCAGCAAGCTGCTCGAGGCCGAGGTCGCGCGCCTGACCCAAGACCAGCAGGTCGGCAAGCTGGCGCCCTGGCAGGTCCGCACCGCGACGGCCTTCATCGACCAGAACAGCGACCGCAACCTGCAGGTCCGCGACGTGGCGGCCGCCGTGCGGCTGAGCCCGAGCTACTTCTCGCACGCCTTCAAGGAGAGCTTCGGCCAGGCCGCCAAGAGCTACATCATCGAGCGGCGCATCGCGCGGGCCAAGACCCTGATGCTCAGCACCACCGACGGCCTGGCCCACATCGCCCTGGCCTGCGGCTTCTCCGACCAGGCCCACTTCTGCCGCACCTTCGGCGGCCTGGTCGGCCAGACCCCCAGCCGCTGGCGGCGAAGCCACCAGGAACGCCCGGCGGACCTGGCGGCCTGATCCGGCAACCTCAGCGACCGTGCTCGGGCCTAGACTTCTGTGGACAGTTAGCCGACCCGCGCCTGGAAGCGCTTCTTCAGCTCAAAAATTTCGTCATCACCCGCTTTATGCGGGTGACCCAAGCGGCCTTGGACATAGCGTCAGACTCCGCTTGGGTCCCCCGAACAAGTCGGGGG
>NZ_AKKF01000270.1 GCF_000281955.1 Caulobacter sp. AP07
GATGGCGCGCCAGCGCGCCACATCTCCGCACCTGCGACGGACAGATGGATCCCGGGCACAAGGCCCGGGATGACGGTTGGAAGGTGGTGGGTGTGAACCTAGTCCACCATCGCTTCCAGCGCCCCGCGATCCCGCAGCAGCACCTTGCGCGCCGCCGGCAGGGCGATCAGGCCGTCCTGCTGGAACTGGGTGAGGGTGCGCGACACCGTCTCGATGGTCAGGCCCAGATAGTCGGCCATGTCCTGGCGGCTCATCGGCACGTCGAGCAGCACCTCCGCGCCGGTGCGTTCGGCCAGGTCGAGCAGCAGGGCGGCGACGCGTTCGCAGGCGGCGCGGCGGCCCAGCATCAGCGCGTGGTCCTGGCTGCGGCGCAGGCTGTCGGTGGTCAGCTCCAGCAGCCGCCGGGCCACGTCGCCGCGTTCGGCCGCCAGGGCGTCGAGGGCGGCGCGCGGCATCACCCGCACCAGGGCCTGGCCGAGGGTCTGGGCGCTGACCCGATGGGTGGCGCCGCGCTCCAGGCCGAACACGTCGCCGGGGAAGTGGAAGGCCTCGATCTGCCGTCGGCCGTCACGCAGGATCCGGCAGGTGCGCACGCTGCCCGAAATCAGCTGGTAGACCCGGTCGGCCGGCGCGTCCTGGTCGAAGATCGTCTCGTCGCGTCCATGCGCGCGGTGCGGGCCGTCGAGGATCGGCGCCGCCGATTGGCGGGCGGACGACGGCGTGGGGGCGTGGATCACGGACAGCATGGAGATCTCCCGTTGGCGCCCCAATCTCCCGCGTCGGCGCGGAACGGTACAGTCGGGGCCCACGCCTAAGGGGGATTACCTAGAGCCCGCGCCTAGCCCACGATCCTCCGCCGTCGTCATCCCCCGCTTTATGCGGGGGACCCAAGCGGCGTTTGATACGCCGCAAGAACGCCGCCGCTAGCTCGGCTTGGGTCCCCCGAACAAGTCGGGGGATGACGATGGCAGGGGATCGCTATCCGCCCCGCGCCGAAAGCGTCATGCGCACCAGGGCCGCCAGGTTGTCGGCGTGCATCTTGGCCATCAGCTTGGCGCGATAGATCTCGACCGTACGCGGACTGATCCCCAGGTCGCGGGCGATGACCTTGTTCGGATGGCCGTCGACCACCCCGTCCAGCACCTGGCGCTCGCGCTCGGACAGGGTCTCCAGGCGTTGCAGGGTCAGGGCGGTGTCGTCGGAGACCTGGGCCGAGGCCGGGGGCGGCGTGGCCTCCAGGGCGCGGGCCACGGCGTCGAGGATGCGGGCCTCGCCGAACGGCTTCTCGATGAAGTCGACCACCCCGGCCCGCATGGCCTCGACCGCCAGCGGGATGTCGCCGTGGCCGGTGATCATGATGATCGGCGTGCGGCAGCCGCGGGCGTTCAACTCGCGCACCAGCTCCAGGCCGGTCATGTCGGGCATGCGCATGTCGGTGATCACGCAGCCGGCCCCGTCCAGCGGCAGGGCGTCCAGCAGGGCCAGGGCCGAGACGTGGCTGCGCACCTCGAAGTCGGCGGCCTCCAGCAGGAAGGCCAGGGCCTCGCGGGCGCTCTCGTCGTCGTCGACCACATGGACCACGGCTTCACTCATCGATCGGATCCTCGTCGCGCTGGTCGTCGTCGTGCTTGGCCGGCAGGGTGAAGTGGAACACCGTCCCGCCCTTGGGGTTGGCGTCGGCCCAGATGCGGCCGCCGTGCGCCTCGATGATCGAGCGCGAGATCGACAGCCCCACCCCCATGCCCTCGGCCTTGGTGGTCATGAACGGCTGGAACAGGCGGTCGCGGAAGTCGTCATTGATGCCCGAGCCGGTGTCGGTGACGCTGACTTGGACGGAACCGCTGTCCAGCCGCTGGCTGGCGATGGTCAGCTCACGGCGCGGCGAGTCGGCCATGGCGTCGACGGCGTTGCGGATCAGGTTGACCAGGACCTGCTGGATCTGCACCCGGTCGGCATAGACCGCGTCGGCGGCGGGATCGAGTTTCAGGCGGGTGGTGACCAGGTGCTCGCGCGCGCCGATCAGGGCCAGGGCGGCGGCGTCCTCGACCACCTTGGACAGGCTCTCGGGCGCGCGTTCGCTGGCCCCGCGCCGCACGAACTCGCGCATCCGGTGGATGACGTCGCCGGCCCGCAGGGCCTGGGCCGAGGCCTTGTCGACGGCGTCGCGCACCTTGGCCTGGTCCTCCGGGCGGCCACGGTCGAGCAGGCGGCGCGAGCCGGTCAGCAGGTTGGCGATCGCCGACAGCGGCTGGTTCAGCTCGTGGGCCAGGGTCGAGGCCATCTCGCCCATGGCCGTCAGGCGCGAGACGTGGACCAGCTCGGTCTGCAGGTCGCGCAGCCGGGCTTCGGTCTGCTGGCGGTCCGTCAGGTCACGGATGAAGCCGGTGTAGAACGGCCTGGAGCCCCGGGTCTCGCCGACGGCGAGTTCCATGGGGAACGTCGAGCCGTCCTTGCGCTGGCCCACCACCACCCGGCCGGCGCCGATGATCCGCGGCTCGCCGGTGCGGGCGTAACGGGCCAGGTAGCCGTCGTGGCCCTGGTGGTGCGGCTCGGGCATCAGCAGGCTGACATTGCGGCCGATCGCCTCGGCCGCGCTCCACCCGAACAGGCGCTCGGCGGCCGGGCTGAACGAGGTCATGACGCCCGACAGGTCGATGACGATGACGGCGTCGGGGGCCGAGTCGAGGATCGACTGCAGGTGATGGGTCATGGCCGCCGCGCGCCGGCGGGCGGCGTGGAACCAGCCGCCGCCGATCGACATGCCGATGCCGATCATCACGAACACCAGGCTCGACAGCGCCGTGGCCTGGTCGGGCAGGCCGCGCACCTTCAGCACCCACACCGCCGCCGCCGCCAGAACGGTGGCGAACAGGCCCGGCGCCAGGCCGCCGATCGCGGCGCTGATCAGCACCGCCGGCACGAACAGCAGGAACGCGGAGGAGGCCGAGAAGCTGGGGGGCAGGGCCAGCTGGACCAGGCAGCAGGCGACCACCGTCGCCAGGGCCGCCAGATAGACGCGGGGCCGCAGGTCGCTGTGCAGCGTGCCGGCCGAAACCGTGGTCATCACGTGATAGCGGTCTCCGCTCCGCAAGGTCGGCTACTCTATAGCCCGAGGCGGAGCGATTGGCAGTTGCTGATCGCACAGGACGCGCGGGGCGGCGCGATGGCTGACCAGGACCAGGCCCTGGCCGGTGCGTTCCAGGCGGGCGTCGAGGCGGGCGACGACCAGGGCCTCGGTGGCGGGGTCCAGGCCCTCGGTGGGTTCGTCCAGCAGCAGCCAGGGCGCGTCGCGCAGCAGGGCGCGGGCCAGGGACAGGCGCCGCCGTTCGCCGCCCGACAGCCGTTCGCCGTTCTCGCCGATCCAGGTGTCCAGGCCCTGGGGCAGGGCGCGGACCCGCGCTTCGAGGGCGGCGTCGGCCAGGGCGTCCCACAGGGCTTCGTCGGGATGGTCGCCGGCCAGGCCGAGATTGGCGCGCACCGTGCCGGCGATCAGGGCGGCGTCCTGCGGGGCGTGGGCGAAGGCGGGGCGGGTCTGGGCGCTGGGTCGCCGATCCCCACACATCAACCGCTCATCCCGGCGAACGCCGGGACCCAGATTCGTCCGGAGCGGCTCGTGGGTTTCACCTGGGTCCAGGCGTTCGCCGGGATGAGCGGAGTTTGAAGATCGCAGGCCGAGAAGCTGTTCGAGGATGGTGGTCTTGCCGCACCCCGAGGGGCCGGTGAGGACCAGCCGGGCGCCGGGTTCCAATGTGACGGAGCCGATGGTCAGGTTCGGACGATCCAGCGCTGTCCGGGTGGGCGGTTCTGAAGGCCCATGGATCAGCACCTCGTCCAGCCGCTTGGCAGCCGCCGCCGCTCCCGCGTCTTGCTCGAACGCCTTGGCCACGCCGCCCAGGCCCTCCAGCGCCATGGCGGCGGCGAGGCCGGCCATGGCCGCCAGGGGCGCGGCGGCGGCATGGGCGAAGGCCAGGGTCAGGGCGACGGCGAGGCCGAGGATCAGGCCTTGCAAGACGACCAGCCAGCCCTGGGCGGCGACGGCCTGGCGCTTGAGGTCGTCCAAGGCCCGGCCCAGGGCCTCGATCTCGGCGGCGGCGCGGTCCTGGGCCCCGTAGACCCGCAGTTCCGGCGCGGCGGCGGCATGGGCGGCCAGGGCGTCCTTCAGGGCGCCGGCGGCCCGCTGGATGGCCGGGCCGGTGCGGGCGTTGAGGCGGCGGGCCAGCCAACGCGTGGAGGTCACGGCGCCGGCGACCGCCAGGGCCACGACCAGGGCCGGGGCCCAGCCGGCCGGGGCGGCCATGGCCAGGCCGGCGGCGACCGCCGCGCCCGCCCCCCACGGGGCCGATAGGCGGATGAAGCGGGTCTCGACGGCGTCGATGTCCTGCACCAGCCGGGCCGAGGCCTCGCCGCGCGACAGGGCCAGGGCCTGGGCGGGCGGACTGGCGGCCAGCGACGCGAACAGGGCCGGGCGGATGGCGGCCAGGGCCTTGAGCGCGGCGGCGTGGCCGCTCAGCCGCTCCAGGTAGCGGAAGCCGGTGCGCAGGATGGCCAGCAGGCGGATGCCGGCGCTGGGCAGCAGCACATTGAAGGCCTGGGCGCTGGCCAGTCCCGCCAGGCCGGCGATGGCGGCCCCGGTCAGGAACCAGCCCGACAGTCCCAGCAGCAGCACCGTCGCCGCCCCGACGATGGCGGCCGAGATGGCGGCCAGGCGCAGGCCGTCGGCGTGGCGCTTGCGCTGCTGGCGGATCAGGGCGGCGAGGGGGGACTGGCTCCCGCCTGGAGGCTGGGTCGCCACATTTGTCCCGCTATAAACGTTTGTCATCCCGGACAAGCGAAGCGCAGATCCGGGACCGCCGGAAGCGTCGGCGCTCAGGCCCCGGTCCCGGATCGGCGCGCTGCGCGCTTGTCCGGGATGACAGCCGTTCATGGCGGGGGG
>NZ_AKKF01000271.1 GCF_000281955.1 Caulobacter sp. AP07
GTGGCGGCTGCCGCCGTTCACCGGCACGGTCCAGAGCACCGAGAACGCCTATGTGCGCGGCTACGTCACCCTGCTGGCCCCCAAGGTCGACGGCTATGTGGTCGCGGTGGCGGTCAAGGACTTCCAGCCGGTGACCGGCGGACAGGTGCTGGTGCAGATCGACGACCGCATCTTCCGCCAGAAGCTGGCCCAGGCGCAGGCCTCCGTGCAGTCGGCCCAGGCGGCGCTGGACGCCAACCTCCAGGCCCAGACCGCCAACGCCGCCCAGATCCGCCTGGCCCAGGCCCAGGCGGAGAGCGGCCGGGCGGCCCTGGCCAAGGCCCAGGTCGACCTGCGGCGGGCCGAGCCGCTGCTGGCCAAGGGCTGGCTGGCCGCCAGCCAGCGCGACGTGCTGGCCGTCGCCCTGCGCCAGGCCACGGCCGGCGTCGCCCAGAGCGAGGCCAATATCGACATCGCCCGCCAGGCCCTGGCCACCACCCAGGTCAATCGCGAGTCGCTGCAGGCGTCCCTGGCCAGCGCCCAGGCGGCGGTCGAGCTGGCCCGTATCGACGTGGCCAACACCACCATCCGCGCCCCCGAGGACGGCGCGGTCGGCGAGGTGGGGGTCAAGCTTGGCCAATATGTCGCCGTCGGGACCCAGCTGATGGGCGTCGTGCCGCGCCAGACCTGGGTGACGGCCAACTTCAAGGAGACCCAGACCGCGAAGATCCGCGTCGGCCAGCCGGCGGTGGTCGAGGTCGACGCCCTGGGCGGGCTGAAGCTGCGCGGCCATGTCGAGCGGCTGGGGCCAGCCACCGGCTCGGAGTTCGCGGTGATCAAGCCCGACAACGCCACCGGCAACTTCACCAAGGTGGTCCAGCGCCTGCCCACCCGCATCGTCCTCGATCCGAACCAGGACGGGGTGGCCCGCCTGCGGCCGGGGATGAGCGTGGTGGCGCGGGTCGATACCGCGAATTGACTCGCAACCTTCGCGGTCCCTCGCGCATTCTGGTCGGAACTTGGCTGTTAGGGAGACAACGACATGAACGGTGTGGGCTTTATCGGCGCGATCATCATCGGCATCTTCGCCGGCTGGCTGGCCGAGAAGATCATGGGTCGCAATCATGGCCTGCTGACCAATCTGGTCGTCGGCCTGGTGGGGGCGCTGATCGGCGCCTTCCTGGCCAACATGTTCAACATTCACTTCATGGGCTGGGTCGGCAGCATCATCGTCTCGACGATCGGGGCGGTCGTGCTGCTGTTCATCCTGGGCCTGTTCAAGAAACGCGGTTGACGCTTCGTCCATGACAAAAAAGGGCCGCCGTCCCGAAGGACGGCGGCCCATTTGTTGTCCGGAAAGGCGTGAAGCCTATTCTTCCTTGACGCGGCGCTTGCGGAACGACGGGTTCAGGACCTGCTTGCGCAGGCGGATGTTCTTCGGCGTCACTTCCACCAGCTCGTCTTCCTCGATGTAGGCGATGGCCTGTTCGAGGGTCATGCGGCGCGGCGGGGTCAGGCGGATCGACTCGTCCTTGCCCGAGGCGCGGACGTTGGTCAGCTGCTTGGCCTTCATCGGGTTGACGTCGAGGTCGTCCTGACGGGCGTTCTCGCCGATGATCATGCCCAGATAGGTCTTCTCGCCGGCGCCGACGAACATCGTGCCGCGATCTTCCAGGTTCCACAGCGCGAAGGCTGCGGTTTCGCCGTCCGAGTTGCTGATCAGCACGCCCTTGCGCTGCTGGTCGATGGCGCCCTTGTAGGGCTCGTAGTGGCTGAACACGCGGTTCAGCACGCCCGAGCCGCGGGTGTCGGTCAGGAACTCGCCCTGGTAGCCGATCAGCGAGCGCGACGGGGCGACCAGCGAGATGCGGGTCTTGCCGGCGCCCGACGGACCCATGTCCCTCAGCTCGGCCTTACGGAGCGACAGCTTCTCGATGACGATGCCCGAGAACTCGTCGTCGACGTCGATCATGACGTCTTCCATCGGCTCCAGGCGCTTGCCGGTTTCCGGATCGTTCTGGAACACCACGCGCGGACGGCTGATCGACACTTCGAAGCCTTCGCGACGCATGTTCTCGATCAGGACGCCCAGCTGCAGTTCGCCGCGGCCGGACACTTCATAGGCGTCGCCCTCGCTGGTCTCGGTGACCTTGATGGCGACGTTCGATTCGGCTTCCCGCAGCAGGCGGTCGCGGATGACGCGGCTTTGGACCTTGTCGCCTTCCTTGCCGGCCAGCGGGCTGTCGTTGACCGAGACGGTCATCGAGATGGTCGGCGGATCGATCGGCTGGGCCGGCAGGGCGTCGGTCACGTCCAGGGCGCACAGGGTGTCGGCCACGGTGGCCTTGGACATGCCGGCGATGGCGACGATGTCACCCGCCTCGGCGCCTTCGTCGACCGGCGAACGCTTCAGGCCACGGAAGGCCAGCACCTTGGTGATGCGGCCGCGCTCGATTTCCTTGCCGTCGCGGTCCAGGGCGTGGATGGCCATGCCGGGAACGGCCTTGCCGCTCTCGATGCGGCCGGTCAGCAGGCGGCCCAGGAACGGATCGGATTCGATCAGCACGTTCAGGATCTGGAACGGCTCGTCCTTCTTGGCGATCTGCTTGGGTTCCGGCACATGGCGGACGATCAGATCGAACAGCGGGGCCAGGTTGTCGTTGGGGACGTTCAGATCCATCGTCGCCCAGCCGGCGCGGCCCGAGGCGTAGATGTGCGGGAAGTCCAGCTGCTCGTCCGTGGCGCCGATGGCGGCGAACAGGTCGAACGCGGCGTTGTGAACCTTGTCCGGATCGGCGTGGGCGCGGTCGACCTTGTTGATGCAGAGGATCGGGCGCAGGCCCATCTTCAGCGCCTTGGTCAGCACGAACTTGGTCTGCGGCATGACGCCTTCCTCGGCGTCGACCAGCAGGACGCAGCCGTCCACCATGCCCAGGATGCGCTCGACCTCGCCGCCGAAGTCGGCGTGGCCGGGGGTGTCGATGATGTTGATGCGGGTTTCGCCCGCTTCACCGTTCCACAGGACGCTGGTGCACTTGGCCAGAATCGTAATGCCGCGTTCGCGCTCCTGGTCGTTGGAGTCCATGGCGCGTTCGGTCGTCGCCTCGTTGGCGCGGAACACGCCCGACTGGGCCAGGAGCTGATCGACGAGAGTGGTCTTGCCATGATCGACGTGCGCGATGATGGCGATGTTTCGCATGGACATGGAGAAGGCGGACTTTCGGGGAGGAACAAATGAGGTTTGACGCTGCGCGCGTCAGGCGCGCGGCTTTTACGCGACTGCGCGACGTTTATCCACCCCACCCCTGCACAACAGATTCACGCGGAAACCGGTGTCAGTCACAAACCCCTTAATTTCAGGGGGTTTTGGGAAGTTGCGCACGGAGGTCGTTTCTTTGGCAACTAATTGTGCAGTGCAGCATAGTGCAAAAAATGGCCAACTTTTGCAGGTAGTGTTCGCCGACCCTTGCGCGGCAAAGGGTTTCTGAGGGGCGTGGCAGAAAAACCGACAGCGTTGTCGAAGATTTTGCTTGATGCATTTCGCACCGCACCCTATAAGCAACCTGTGAGGCGGCGCTGCCGCCTCTGCCCTTCCTGGGCGTTTCCTCCCTAATGAACTGCCCGGCTTTCGAGCCGGGCTTTTTTTTGGCCTGGACCCAGGGGGCGAAGAACCCTCTCTCTTTGAGAGAGG
>NZ_AKKF01000272.1 GCF_000281955.1 Caulobacter sp. AP07
CGGCCGGCCAGGCCCAGCCGTTCCAGCGCCTCCGTCACCCGCCCGCGCCGGCGGTCCAGGCCGTAGATCTGGGCCACGAAGTCGAGGTTCTCGCGGATCGACAGGTCCTCGTAGAGCGAGAACTTCTGGGTCATGTAGCCTGTCTGGCGCTTGATCGCGTCGGCGTGCCGCCGGAAATCCAGGCCCAGCACCTCGCCCTCGCCGCCGTCCGGGGTCAGCAGGCCGCACAGCATCCGCAGCGTGGTGGTCTTGCCCGAGCCGTTGGGGCCGAGGAAGCCGGTGATCTTGCCGGTCCCGACCTGGATCGACAGGTCCTGGACCACGCGCTTGTCGCCGAACGACTTGTCGAGGCCGCGCACGTCCACGGCCAAATCGGCTGGCCGAGCCTGAGGCGCGGCGGCGGCGCTCACTTGGCCGGCCCCGTCAATGGCACGACGTCGATCGGCAGGCCGGGCAGCAGGTCGGCGGGCCGGTCGGGCAGGGCCTCGACCAGGAACACCAGGCGGTCGCGCGATTCGCGGCTGTAGATCACCGGCGGGGTGAACTCGGCCCGTGGGCTGACGAAATTGATCCGCGCGCCCAGCCCGGGCTTGCAGCCGTCGCAGCTGAACGCCACCCGGGCGCCCGGCCGATAGAGCTCGACCTGCGCCTGGGGCACATAGAAGCGCAGCCGCACCCGGTCGTCGGCCAGCAGGGCCACCACCGGCTGGTTGGCCGCCACCCACTCGCCGCGCTGGTAGAAGACGTCCTGCACCCGCGCGGCCGCCGGGGCCCGGGGGCTGATCAGGTCCAGGCGGTTCTGGGCGACCGCCAGCTGGTCGCGGGCGGCCGCGGCCTGGCTCTCGGCGGCGCGGACGGCGTCGGGCCGCGCGCCCAGCGTGCCGACCCGGCGCTGCTGCTCGACGGTGCGGACATTGGCCTGGGCGGTGCGCAGGGCGGCCCTGGCGCTGTCCAGCCGGGCCGGGGCGTAGATCCCCTTGGCCGCCAGCGGCGCGATCCGGTCGTAATCGGCCTGGGCCTGGGCGAGGGCGGCCTGGACGGCGGCGCGCTGGGCGTCGAACACCGCCAGCTCGTCGGGCCGCTGGCCCTTGGCGGCGTCCTCCGCCTGGCTCTGGGCGGCGGCGGCCTGGGCGGCGGCCTGGTCGCGGGCCGCGACCAGCTGGGCGGCGTCCAGGGCGAACAGCGGCTGGCCGGCCACGACCCGCTGGCCGCGCTCGACCGACACCACGCTGACCGGCCCGGCCACCGAGGCGGCGACGTACAGCGTCTCGCCCTCGACATAGCCCGACAGCCGGCGCGGATGGGCCGCGCCCGGGCCCCAGGTCCGCCAGGCCAGGAAGCCCACCACGCCGATCGCCACGACGGCGAGCGCGATCTTGGCCGGACGCTTCATGCGCCTACCCTTTCAGGTTCCAGCAGCATGCCCTTGAGCGCCACCTCGGCGTGCTGGGCCAGCAGCGCCTTCAGGTCGATCGGCTCGGCCCCGATCGGCACGAACACCTCGCGCCACAACACGCCCATCAGCAACGGCCCGGCCAGGCTGAGCACATAGAGCCGGGCGTCGCCGGCCCGAACCTCGCCGCGCGCCTGGGCCGCCGCCACGGCGCGGCTGACGGCGTTCAGCACCCGGCTGACGACGTCCTCGTGCCAGACCCTGGCCAGTTCCGGGAAATTGCGCGACTCGCCGATCACCATCTTGGCCACCGGCCCCAGCCGCCCCTCGGCCACTACATCGGCGATGCGGGCGAAGATCAGCCGGATCAGGTCGGCGAACGCCAGGCCGCCCTGGTCGGCGAAGGCCTCCACGGCGGTCAGGTTCGGGGCCACGGTCTCGCGCACCACCGCCCGGAACAGGTCCTGCTTGGTCTCGAAATAGAGGTACAGCGCGCCCTTCGAGACCCCGGCCCGGGCGGCGATGTCGTCCAGCCGCGCGGCGGCGAAGCCCTTCTCGGCGAACACCGCCAGGGCCGCCTCGATGATCTCGCCGGGACGGGCTTCGCTGCGCCGCCGCCACTTGGGTTGTCCCGCCTGCATGATGGCGCTCGTATATAACTGACCCGTCAGTCATATACCGATGATCGGGGAATGCAAGATGCGAAACCCTCTCCC
>NZ_AKKF01000273.1 GCF_000281955.1 Caulobacter sp. AP07
GGCGGCGACGGTTCGCCGGTGGCGGTGGAGGCGACCCTGCATCGCCGCGTGGCCCCGGACCGCTGGAACGCCTTCATGCGGCCCGGCAAGCGCCTGAAGGTCGGCGACCGCATCGCCTTCGGCCATGACGCGGACCGCGCCTGCCAGGCCGGCATGCTCGACGCCACCGTGGTCGCCAAGCACGAGGGCGGCGAGATCGAGCTGGCCTTCGACTTCGCCGGCGTCGACCTGGACCTGGCCGTCGCCGCCCACGGCGAGATGCCGCTGCCGCCCTATATCGCCGCCAAGCGGGCCGAGGACGACCGCGACCGCGCTGACTACCAGACCGTCTACGCCCGCGAGGACGGCTCGGTGGCCGCTCCGACCGCCGGCCTGCACTTCACCCCCGACCTGCTGGAGCGCCTGAAGGCCAAGGGCGTGTCGCTGCACTTCGTCACCCTGCACGTGGGCGCGGGCACCTTCCTGCCGGTCAAGACCGACGTGGTGGCCGAGCACCGGATGCATGCCGAGTTCGGCGAGGTGCCGGCCGGCGTCGCCGACGCCCTGAACGCCGCGCGCGCCGCCGGCGGCCGCATCGTCTGCGTCGGCACCACCTCCCTGCGGCTGCTGGAAAGCGCCACCGGCGAGGACGGCGTCGTGCGGCCGTTCGCCGACGAGACGGCGATCTTCATCACCCCCGGCTACCGGTTCCGGGCCGCCGACGTGCTGATGACCAACTTCCACCTGCCCAAGTCGACCCTGTTCATGCTGGTCAGCGCCTTCGCCGGCCAGGCGACCATGAAGGCGGCCTACGAGCATGCGATCGCCACCGGCTATCGCTTCTATTCCTATGGTGACGGCAGCCTGTTGTTCCGCGCCCTCCCTCACAAGAATGGGCTCGAGCAAACCTGATGGCCGCGTTCCCCTTCGAGATCTCCGCCACCGACGGCGCGGCCCGCACCGGCGTGCTGAAGACCCCGCGCGGTGACATCCGCACGCCCGCCTTCATGCCGGTCGGCACGGCGGCGACGGTCAAGGCGATGACCGTCGACCAGGTCAAGGACACCGGCGCCGACATCATCCTGGGCAACACCTACCACCTGATGCTGCGGCCGACGGCCGAGCGGGTGAAGCGGCTGGGCGGCCTGCACAAGTTCATGCGCTGGGACAGGCCGATCCTCACCGACAGCGGCGGCTTCCAGGTGATGAGCCTGTCGGGGATCAGCAAGGTCACCGAAGAGGCCGTCACCTTCGCCAGCCACATCGACGGCTCCAAGCATGTGCTGAGCCCCGAGCGGTCGATGGAGATCCAGGCCGACCTGCTGGGCAGCGACATCGTCATGCAACTGGACGAATGCGTGGCCTGGCCGGCCGAGGAGGCGAGGGCGCGGCAGGGCATGGAGCTGTCGGCCCGCTGGGGCCTGCGCTCCAAGGCGGCGTTCGGCACGCGGGACGCCCAGGCCCTGTTCGGCATTCAGCAGGGCTCGACGTTCAGGAACCTGCGCCAGGAGTCGTCCGAGCGGCTGCAGGAGATCGGCTTCGACGGCTACGCCCTGGGCGGGCTGGCGGTCGGCGAAGGGCACGAGGCGATGTGCGAGGTGCTGGACTACGCGCCCGCCATGCTGCCCGCCGACCGGCCGCGCTACCTGATGGGGGTCGGCAAGCCCATCGATCTCGTGGAGGCGGTCTATCGCGGCGTCGACATGTTCGACTGCGTGCTGCCCACCCGCTCGGGCCGCCACGGCCAGGCCTGGACCTGGGACGGGGCGATCAACATCAAGAACGCCCGCTACGCCGACGACGAGGAGCCGCTGGACCCCACCAGCGACTGCTCGGCCAGCCGCGACTATTCCAAGGCCTATCTGCGCCACCTGTTCAAGGCCGAGGAGATCCTCGGCCAGGTGCTGCTGTCCTGGCACAACATCGCCTTCTTCCAGGCCCTGACGGCGGCCATGCGCGCCGCTATCGCCGAAGGCCGGTTCGAGGCGTTTCGCAGGGATTTCGCGGCGCGGCAGCAGGGCGGGTAGACGGGCGCCCGTCTCGCCGCTCCCGCGCCTCGGCAGGCATCCGGAGGCGCTTGGCGAGTTTCGCCAATCTAAAACTTAAGATAGCTATTGCCGGTGCGTCGTCGATCAGGATTCGGACGCATCGGGCGGCGTTCCACGGCCCGACAAGGGGGGCTGATGCCGAACCACAACTCGCCGAGCGCGGACGACGTCGTCAGGGCCGCGATCCGAGCACGAAACTTGGGGCTCGACACCGAATTGGATTGTTCGCCCTTTCGGATGAGGGTCGATGAGCCCCATCTTCACGAAAGCGGAGCTTGGAATCCGATCTGGACCCCCAAGCCGCGCTTTGGGGACGGCGAAATGGACCCCAACATCAAATTCTATCGCCGCAGGGACGCTCGCAACGCCCCATTTCGCCCTTTCGGCGACAGGATTGTCGTTGGCGATGGGAGGTCGCGGCTGGCGACTTCGCAGCCGCTTCTTCTGTTCGCACCCGACGAAAATAATCCAGACTGCCTGAGAGCTCCCGTGGGCCACGAATGGATTCTGAATGACGCCGGCTCGGGTAATGCCAGGGATATAAGCTATTGGCGGTTGATCCCGCCGCAAGGCTACACCGCGCTTGGAGCCGTGTTCGGCGTGGAGCAACCGGACTACAACAACTATTGGTGCGTGAAGAACGAATACCTGGCGCCAGGCGCGCGTATCGCCGCCTGGAACCGCGAAAGTAGCTGGCGGCACAACGGCAATCTTTCAAAACCGATCGTGCCGCAAGGCGTGTCGCCGCCCGACGGCGAGGTCATGTGGCTCGCGCCGCAGACCTTCTTGAGCGATCAGGGGCAGCAGCCGGCGAAACTGCTGAGGGCCGGCTTGCCCACGTTGCAGGTCGTCCCATTCGACATCGAGCCACCGTCTGATCCGAACGTCGCGGTGGGCGACGAAACAGCCCCAGGGCTGGGCAAGGTCGTGATCGCGCCACGCATGATCGTCCGCTTGGATAGCGATTGGGAAGCCTCCTACTCGCGCGATTTCCACTACGCCATAGCTTGCCAGCCCTACTGGCGTTGCGACGAGGTCTGGCGTGGGGCGGCGAGCAGCGTCCAGATGATGACCGTGACCGTGGGTGTCGACCAGGCGGCGTCCGACGCCTTCGCCCGACAAACGTCCTTGAGGGCCGGGTGCAAGGTGGGTTTGGTGGTCGACGCCGCCAACCCGTACGCAAGCGCGTCATTCACCACGGCTTTGTCGATCCCCACGGAAAATTTCCCAAAGTCGACCCTCTCTTCCCGCCCCTTGAGCGTGGACCTTCCTCCGCGAGGGAACGTGGTGGCCTTGTGGTCGCGACATCTGCGGATCGTCGTCTATGATTCGGGGGGAGAGATCGTGTCGGAGGTCCGGTACGCGACCGGAAAGTGGACGCTGCGCTACTAGACGAGGGCGCTGACGATCGAGACGCACAAGGCGCGGCCCGCTTCCGGCTCGTCTACCAGAACTTGTAGATCGGCTTCTTCTTTTTGTCCGGAGCCGGCGCCGGTTGCGCGGGGGAGGCGTCCACCGGCGTGGTGTTGGCTTCGGACGACTGGACCACGGGCGCCTCCGCGACCGGCTCGTCCTTCATCCACGGGAAGCGCTTCTCCACCACCGGCGCGGCGGGCTTGGCCAGGTGCTGGGGCGTGGCGGGCGGGTTGCAGCCGCGGGCCTCGCCCAGGCCCTTCAGATAGGCGCGGCGGATCGCGCCCGAGGCCATGGCGCTCTGCACCAGCTTGTCGTGCTTCTCGGCCCCGCTGAGCTTGCGAACCCAGCCGCGCATCGGGATCAGGTTCTGGGCGGCGTCGGCCATGGCGCCGAAGGCGGCGGAGCCGGCCATGCGCTTGCCGCGGTCCATCAGGTCTTCGTTCTCCTGCGGCGGCACGCGGTCGACGTCCTCGCCCAGGGCGAGGTCCAGCGGCGCGACCATCGCGATCAGGGTGTCGCAATTGGTCTTCTTGGGCGGCCGGGCATAGGGGTCGGCCATGGCCTCCAGCAGCACCGGCGGGATCTTGGTGCGCAGCAGGTTCATGTCGCGCAGCGGCGCGCTGACGGCGCCGTCGATGCCGTCCTTGTTGGCGTCGGACGTGGTCTGGATCTTCTGCGGCGGCGGTTCGCCCTTGCTGGCGCAGGCGGCCAGGACGGGGAGAGCCAGAACGATCAACAGCAGACTACGCATGGGGCGAGCCTAACGCGGACAAGGCGCGCTCGTCATCTCCCACAATGCGTGAAAGCGCGCTTGCGGCTCAGGCGGGCCCCGACTATGTTCCGCGCCGCTTCCACCGGCCTCCCGCCGTGTCGATGCGGGCCGGTAGCTCAGTGGTAGAGCATTCGACTTTTAATCGAATGGTCGTGGGTTCGACCCCCACCCGGCCTACCAAAACTCCTTTGAATTAATTGCGTAAATTACCGCTTCGGCGGACGCCGGACGGTGATCCGCCCGGTCGCGGCCCGCCCCATCGCCGGCGTCGGAGGACCACAGGCCAGGATAGGGCGCGCCCGCCTCGCCGCGAATCGGCTCATCGCCCTGATCTTGCGACCCGCGCTCCGTGAGCGGAGGGACACGGTTCGTGGCGACACCGAAAGTTGAATCGCGTAGCAGTAACGCGGGGCAGTCGGGAGCAAGGCGTTTGGCGTCGGGAGTGGGGGTCGATCAGGGCGCGCCGACTCCGCGTCCAGAGGGCGTGTCGGACGGTTTCGCCCGCGCCCACGAGGCCTTGCTGCGCAACAAGACCCTGCAGTTCGAACCCACCGTCCAGACGCCGCCGCCGGACGCGCCCGATTGGCTGCTGGCGATCGGCAAGGCGCTGGGGGCCGCCGCGCCCTACCTGGTCTATGTGTTCTGGGGCTTGCTGATCCTCGGGGCCGCGGTGATCCTGTACTTTCTGGCCCGCGAGCTGATCGCCACGCGCTGGCCGTCGATGCGGCCGGGCAAGGGTCCCGCCCTGGGCGCCGAGGACTGGCGGCCCAGCGTCGCCAAGGCCCGGACCCTGCTGGAGGACGCCGACCGCCTGGCCGCCGCCGGCCGCTTCGCCGAGGCCGTCCACCTGATCCTGTTCCGCAGCATCGAGGACATCGAGGGCAAGCGTCCGGACCTCATCCGACCGGCCCTGACCAGCCGCGACATCGCCGCCCTCGAGGGTGTGCCCCAGACGGTGCGCCGCACCTTCAGCGAGATTGCCCGCGTGGTCGAACGCAGCTTCTTCGGCGGTCGCGCCGTCGGGGCCGAGGAGTTCGCCGCCTGCCGCCAGGCCTATGAGGGCTTCGCCTTCGCGGAGGCCTGGCGATGAGCCAGATCGCGGCCGCGCCGCCCAAAGCCGAGGCGAAAGAGGGCGTGCTGTTCTCGCCCAAGGTCGTGCTGGGCATGATCCTGGCCGGGGTCTTCGCCTTCTCGGCCTTCGTGGTGCTGTCGACCTACGCGCCGGACCTGCAGTCGGGCGACAACGGCCAGGCCCACGCCCTGTCGCGATCGGCGATCGGCTACGGCGGCGTGGTCCAGCTGTTGCGGGCCCAGGGCGAACCGGTGGTGGTCAGCCGCCGCAATCTGGGCGGCGAGGAGCCGGCCCTGATCATCTTCACGCCCGCCGCCGGCCTGTCGCGCGACGCCTACATGAAGGCGGCGCTCTCGGCGCGGACCCTGGTGGTGGTGCCCAAGTGGGAAGGCGGCCTGGACCCGCGCCGGCCGGGCTGGGTCAGCGACCTGAAGCTGATCGAGCCTCAGGGCCAGGCGAAGGCGCTCAAGACGGTCGGCCTTCCCAAGGCCCAGATGGCCATTCGCGAGGGCGTCGCCGCTACCCGACTGACCGGCGCCGCCGGAACCTTGGCCGAGGGGCTGGTGTTCGACACCGGTCCGATCAAGAACCTGCGAAGCCTGTCGGGCCCCGACCTGACGCCGGTCCTGACCGACGCCGAGGGCCGGATCGTCCTGGCCCGGAGGATGCCGACCGACACCTATTTCCTGGCGGATCCCGACCTGCTCAACACCATGGGCCTGAAGGACATCCGCACGGCCCGCGCCGGGGTGGGGATCATCGACCTGCTGCGCGGCGAGCGCCAGCGCCACGGGGTGATCGCCTTCGACGTGACGCTCAACGGCTTTTCCCGCTCGCGCGGCATGCTGAAGCTGGCTTTCGAGCCGCCGTTCGTCGGTGCGACCCTGTGCCTGGTGGCCGCCGCCCTGCTGATGGGCCTGCACGCCGCCGCCCGGTTCCGTGCCGTCCGCCGTGGCGAGCGGGCCCTGGCCCTGGGCAAGGCGGCGCTGATCGACAATTCCGCCGGCCTGATCCGCATGGCCAAGCGCGAGCCGGCCATGGCCCCGCGCTACGCCGAACTGCAGCGCGCCGCCGCGATCCGCGCCCTGGGCGTCGCGACCGGGGGAGGCTCCCGCTTGACCGGCCAGGCCCTCACCGACTTCCTGGACCGCCAGGGGGCGCGCTTCGGCGCGACCGACAGCGTGTCCCACCTGGACGCCGAGACCAAGGCGGTCCGTTCCTTGAGCGACCTGATGAAGGTCGTCGCCAAATGGTATCAGTGGAGACTGGAGATGACCCGTGAACGTCGCTGAGGTGCAGGCGCTCGCCGGCAGGATCCGAGCCGAGACGGCCAAGGCCGTGGTCGGCCAGAACGACACCATCGACCTGATGCTGACGGCCCTGTTCGCCGGCGGCCACATGCTGCTGGAAGGCTCGCCGGGCACGGCCAAGACCTTCCTGGCCCAGTGCTTCGCCCAGTCGGTGAACCTGCAGTTCGGCCGCATCCAGTTCACCCCGGACCTGATGCCGGGCGACATCCTGGGGGCCAACCTGTTCAACTTCCAGACCAGCACCTTCACCCTGGCCAAGGGGCCGATCTTCTGCGAGCTGCTGCTGGCCGACGAGATCAACCGCACGCCGCCCAAGACCCAGGCGGCGCTGCTGGAAGCCATGCAGGAGCGTAACGTCACCTTGGACGGGCTGCGTCATCCGCTCAGCGACCGTTTCATGGTGGTGGCCACCCAGAACCCGCTGGAGCAGCAGGGCACCTATCCGCTGCCCGAGGCTCAACTGGACCGCTTCCTGTTCAAGCACGTGCTGGCCTATCCCAGCCTGGCCGAGGAGACGGCCATTGTCGCCAGCCATGGCGGCCGTACCGGCCAGCCTTCGCCCGAGGGCTTTGGGGTCGGCGCGGCCGGCGACACGGCGACCGTCGCCGCGGCGGTGGCGGCGGTGGCGACCGTGCGGCTGACCGACGAGATCATCCGCTACATCGTCGGCGTGGTGCGGGCCACCCGCGACACCGGCGAGCTGTCGGGCGGGGCCTCGCCGCGCTGCGCGGCCATGCTGGCGGTGGCCGCCCGGGCCCGCGCGGCGCTGGAGGGGCGCGACTACGTGATCCCCGACGACGTCAAGGCCCTGGCCCTTCCGGCCCTGCGCCACCGGGTCATCCTGTCGCCGGCCGCCGAGATCGAGGGCCGCAAGGTCGACGACGTGGTGCGCGGCCTGGTCGACCAGGTCGAGGCGCCGCGATGAACCGCCGGGGTTAGGGCCAGGCCTTGCGGATCTATCCCACCGCCAGAGCGATCCTGCTGATGGTCCTGGGCGCGCCCCTGGCCCTGGGGCTGGCGCTGGTCTCGGCGCGGCTGTGGCTGCTGGGACCGGCCTGGATGGCGATGGTCGCCGCCCTGCTGTTCGTCGACGCCCTGCTGGCCCCGGGGCGGCGGAAGATGCAGCTGACCCTGACCGCGCCAGGCTCGCTGGCCAGCGGCAAGAGCCAGCCGTCCCTGTTCCACGCGGTGTTCCCGCGCGGCGTGGCGCCGGGCTCGGTGGAGTTCGCCATCGACCTCGGCGACCGGCTGGAGGCCTCGCCGGCCCACGGCCGGGCGCGGACCCATGAGCGCCAGGCGGGCCTGCCCTTCGTCCTGACGGCGACCCGGCGCGGGGAGGGGATCGTCCACCGGGTTTCGGCCCGCTGGCGCGGTCCGCTGGGGCTGATGTGGAAGCAGCGCGATGACCGGCTCGAGCGCGTCATCCCGGTCACCCTCGACATCGCCGGGGTCAAGGAAGAGGCCCTGCGCCTGTTCTCCCGCGACGCCTCGATCGGCCATCGCCTGCAACTGGACCTGGGAGGCGGCAGCGAGTTCCACGCCCTGACCGACTTCCAGCCCGGCATGAACCGCCGGGCCATCGACTGGAAGCAGTCGGCCCGGCACGGGGCCTTGCTGGCCAAGGAGTTCCACGTCGAGCGCAACCACCACATCGTCGCCGCCCTCGACACCGGCCGCCTGATGAGCCAGCCGCTGCTGGGCCGGCCGCGCCTGGACCACGCCCTCAACGCCACCCTGCTGCTGGCCTATGTCGGGCTGAAGATGGGCGACAAGGTCGGGCTGTTCGGCTTCGACGCCCGGCCCAATGTGAGCAGCGGCGTGACCTCCGGCCCCAACGCCTTTTCCGCCCTGCAGCGCCTGGCCTCGGGAATCGACTATTCGGCCGAGGAGACCAACTACACCCTGGGCCTGACCCAGCTGTCGGGTCAGCTGTCGCGCCGTTCGCTGATCATCGTGTTCACCGACATCGCCGACTCCACCAGCGCCGAACTGATGCTGGAGAACGTCAGCCGGCTGCTGCGTCAGCATCTGGTGCTGTTCGTGATGATGCGCGACGAGGAGCTGGAGGCCATCGAGCGCAAGGCGCCGGAAACCGCCGACGACGTGTCGCGCGCCGTGGTCGCCGCCTCCCTGATCCGCGAGCGCGACCTGGTGGTTGGCCGCCTGCGCCGCATGGGCGTCGAGATCGTCGAGGCCGCGGCCGACCAGGCCGGGCCGGCCCTGCTGGCGAGCTATCTGGACCTCAAGCGCCGGGACCTGCTGTGATGGCCGAGCTGCACCTGAAGAGCTATCGCTTCCGGGCCGAGCGCGAGGACGACTGGCGGCGGCTGGAGACCCTGCTGGCCAAGGTCGGCAAGGGCTCGGCCAAGGCGCTGAGCGACGAGGAACTGCTGGCCATGCCGGTGCTCTACCGCCAGGCCCTGTCGTCGCTGTCGGTGGCCCGCGCCACCTCGCTGGACCAGAACCTGGTCGACTATCTGGAGAGCCTGAGCACCCGGGCCTATTTCTTCGTCTACGGCACGCGCTCCAGCCTGGTCGAGCGGCTGGGCGGCTTCTTCGCCAACGAGTGGCCGTCGGCGGCCAAGGCCCTGTGGCGCGAGACCCTGTTCAGCTTCCTGCTGACCCAGGCCGGGGTGGCGGCCGCCTATTTCCTCACCCTTCACGACCCCGACTGGTTCAGCGCCTTCGTGCCTGGGGACCTGGCCAACGGGCGCGGCCCCTCGGCCTCGGCCGAGGCCATGCGCGCGACGCTGTACCACAAGGGCGGCGACAATTCGGGCCTGTCGGTGTTCGCCGCCTTCCTGTTCACCCACAATTCCGGGGTGGCGATCTTCGCCTTCGCCCTGGGGTTCGCCTTCTGCCTGCCGACCGCGATGCTGATGGCCTACAACGGCTGCATGCTGGGGGCCTTCCTGGCCGCGTTCGGCATGAAGGGCCTGGGGTTCGAGGCCGGCGGCTGGCTGGCCATCCATGGGGTCACCGAGATCGGCGCGGTGATCCTGGCCGGGGCGGCGGGGCTGCGCATCGGCTGGACCCTGGCCTTCCCTGGCGACCTCTCCCGCCCGGCGGCCATGGCCCAGGCCGGACGCCAGTCGGCGACCCTGATGGCCGGGGTGGTGGTCATGCTGTTCTGCGCCGGCATCCTGGAAGGCGTCGGGCGGCAGGTGATCCAGAACGACTTCGCGCGCTACGGGATCGCCCTGGTCACGCTGGTCCTGTGGCCGACCTATCTCTACCTGCCGCGCCGCGCCAAGGCCGTCCCATGAAGCCCTGGGGCAAGAAGGCCAAGGCCGCGGCGGCGGTCCTGCCCGGCGGGCCGCCGCCCGGCGACGCACCGCGCGACCGTTCGCTGGTGACGCCGGAAGGCGTCGACCTGCGCCTGCGTTTGGGCGACGGCGGCGAGCGGGCGACCGCCCTGATGATCGACCTGGCGATCATGCTGGGCGTGCTGATCGCCTTCACCCTGCTGACCTTGCTGGCGTTCGTCGGGTCGCGGGGCAAGGGCGGCGAGGTGATCGCCACGGTGTGGATGCTGGTGTTCTTCGTGCTGAGGAACCTCTACTTCATCCTGTTCGAGCTGACCCCCGGGGCCGCGACGCCGGGCAAGCGGGCCATGGGCCTGCGGGTGGCGGCGCGCAACGGCGGACGGCTGACCGCCGACGCCATCTTCGCCCGCAACGCCATGCGCGAGATCGAGCTCTACCTGCCGATGGGCTTTCTGATCGTCAACGGCGGCCAGGTCGGCGCCTGGATCAGCCTGGCGGGCCTGGCCTGGTGCGGGGTGTTCCTGCTGTTCCCGCTGTTCAACCGCGACCGCCTTCGGGTCGGCGACCTGGTGGCCGGCACCTGGGTGGTCAAGGCCCCGACCCGCAAGCTGGTCCCCGACCTCGTGCAGTCCTCACGCCCGTCGCACGGCCGCTTCGTCTTCACCCAGGCCCATCTCGACGCCTACGGGGTCAAGGAACTGCACGTGCTGGAGGATGTGCTGCGGCGCTACGAGACCAAGACCGTCGCCCTGGTCGCCGCCCGCATCCGCCTGAAGATCGGCTGGAAGGCCTCGCCCGATGAGTCGGACGGCGACTTCCTGGCCGCCTATTACGCGGGCCTGCGCGGCCGGCTGGAGTCGCGGCTGCTGCTGGGCAAGCGGCGCAAGGACAAGCACGACAAGAGCTAGGCGATGGTTGCTAGTCGAAGACGGCCGCCAGACTGTCGGCCGGCGCGCCTTCTTGGCTCCAGCGCAGCTCGCAATAGATCGAAACAATTCCGACGGCCCCGATCACGCCGGCCACGACCTCGATGGCCGGTTGGATCAGCAAGGCGAAGGGTTCGTTGCCAAGGGCTGTCGCGACTAGGCCCGCGAGCCAAGCGATGACCGCCTGCGCGATTGAATAGACCGCCGCCAGTCCAAAGATTTCTCCACGCCGGCCGCGGGTGAGTTCACGGCTGCGCGCGATCGAGTCCAGAACGTTCAGGCGCTCGGACACCCTCACGGGGATGACCATCGACCAGACCATGGCCAGCATGACCCCCGGGATGACCAGCAGCACGAGGCCCACCATGATCCCCAGAGTGGTGAGAACGCCCAACGCCAGCAGCATGAGGCTGTCGTCGAGGCCGCGTGAGACGTTCTCGCCGAAGGGCGCGGGTTTTCCGCCCAGGTCGGCGAGCGCGCCGTGCGTGACGGCGCCCTTCAGGAGGATACCGCCGAACAGGGCGACGACCATGCTCGCACCCCAGAAGCCCCAGGTCTCCGGACTGATGTCGGTTGGGCTGTTCTGATCTGCGACCCTAGTGTTCAGATAGGCAAGGGCGACGCCCGGAACGCCGACCAGCAGCGCCGACAGGGACAGGAAGCCGAGCAGGTTGCGCCTCAGCACGCCGATGGCGCGGCTCACGACCCGCCCGGTGTCGAAGCCGCCAAGGGTCTCGGCCGTGGTCATCGGTCAATCTTTCGTTCGAAAGGAGGGGTGGGACGGACGCTGCCGCTACTCGAACACCGCCGCCAGGGCCTCGGCGCCGACGCCTTCGCGGCTGGCGCGTAGTTCGTAATAGAGCGCGGCCAGGCCGCCGGCGCTGATCATCGCCATCAGGGTGACGCTGACCGGCGAGGTGATCAGGGTGCTGGTCTGGATCAGGCCGATGAAGCCTACGGCGCCCTCGCCGGGCGTGGCGAACGGACCATGCAGGGCGCCGGCGACGGCGACACCGACCCCCATGATCACCATCTGGATGATCCACATCAGGACCGCATAGATCAGGACCAGGCCGAAGATCGGCCAGCGGCGTCCGCGGGTCAGGTCGCGGCTGCGGGAAAAGGCCTGCAGGACGCCGGTGTTCTCGGCGACCTTGACGGGAATGGTCACCGACCAGACCACGGCCAGGATGATCCCGGGCACGATCAGCAGCAGGAAACCGATCATCAGGCCCAGCCAGGTGAGGATTCCCAGCAGCAGGAGGGGCCCGCAATGGCGCAGGCCGGCCCCGAGCGTTTCGCCCACACTGGCGCGCCGCCCCTTGAGGTCGGCGATCGTGGCGTGGACGATCGCGGCCTGCAGGATGAGGCCGCCGAGCAGCACCAGCAGGAAGCCGCCGAACCACAGGACCAGGGTCTGAGGCGCGAAGGACGGGGTGACGCCGGTGACCTTGAGCTGCGCCCAGGTGAACAGCAGGTTGGGCAGGCCGCCGAGGATCACCGCCAGCAGCAGGAAGACGACGAAGTTGCGGCCGATGGCGCCGAAGGTCCGGTTGATCACCCGGCCGATCTCGAAGGCCCGCGAGCCCGTGGCCATGTCGGTCATGTCGTCTGCCCCCAACGCTGCCCTGGTGTTCAACCATGCGGGGAAGGGGGTGTCCATGGACCGAGGCTGAGCTTGGGGCCCGGTGCAGGGCGCTTGGGCGGCGGCGCGGTCCTGAACCCTCTCCC
>NZ_AKKF01000274.1 GCF_000281955.1 Caulobacter sp. AP07
CGGACGCTCCGCCGCCTCCCCAGCCCGCCGGCTCAAATCCGGCGGTAGGGCGCCCTCGTGCGTCCGCGCACCGGTCGGGGACATGCCCATGGGCATGTCCCCAATCCCAGCCCCACCCCTTCAGCCCTTCGACGGAGATCCCCGATGACCAAGCGCGATCCGCGCAAGCCCGCCAACGCCCCCTGGGCCGGCGGGACTCAACCTCCGGCCGCCGCCCCGACCAATGACCCCATGGCCGCCTTGGCCGACCTGGCCGCCAGGGACCCCGACACGCTCACCGACGCCGAAATCGATGCGCGATACGCCGCCGCGGCGGCCGCGCGCAACCGGGCGTTCAAGCTGGTGCTGCTGCGCCATGCCGAGACGATGCTGGCCGATATGAACGGGAGGCTGGACTCGGCGGGGGCGGAGCGTGGGGGCCCGGACGGCGAAGATGGGGGCTGATACTGGCCGGGGACAGGCGCAGGCGCCTGTCCCCGATCGGGCATCGCCGGGTGTTTGGGAAGGCCCTAGACCTTCAACCGCGCGATCAGCGCCGTGGTCGACGGGTCATGCTGGCCCACCGCCCCGCTCTCCAGCTCCGGCAGGATGCGGCCGGCCATCACCTTGCCCAGCTCGACGCCCCACTGGTCGAAGCTGTTGATGCCCCAGATCACCCCCTCGACGAAGGTCTTGTGCTCGTAGAGGGCGATCAGGGCCCCAAAGGTCTGGGGCGTCAGGCGGTCGAGGACCACCATCGTGGACGGACGGTTGCCGGCGAAGGTGCGCTGCGGGGCCAGGGCGCCAATCTCGTCCGCGGACACGCCTTTGGCGACCAGTTCGGCGCGGACGTCTTCCGTCGTGCGGCCGACCATCAACGCCTCGGCCTGGGCCAGGACGTTGGACAGCAGCTTCTCGTGCATGCCGGCCGGGCCCTCGTCGCTCTTGGCCAGGGCGATGAACTCCAGCGGGGTGATGTCGGTCCCCTGGTGCATGCACTGGAAATAGGCGTGCTGGACGTTGGTGCCCTCGTCGCCGAACACCACGGCGGCGGTGCCGCGCTTGACCGGCTTGCCGTCGGGCCCGACCGACTTGCCGTTGCTCTCCATCTCCAGCTGCTGGAGGAACGAGGCCAGGCGGCGCAGGCGGTGCGAATAGGGCACAACCGAGCGGGCCCGGCGGTCCAGGCCGTTGCGGTTGAAGACCTGGGCCAGGGCGATCAGCACCGCGGCGTTCTTCTCCAGCGGCGCGGCGGCGAAGTGGGCGTCCATGGCGGCGGCGCCTTGCAGAAAGCCCTCGAACACTTCCCAGCCGCAGGCCACGGCCACCGACAGGCTGACCGACGACCACAGCGAATAGCGGCCGCCGACCCAGTCCCAGAAGCCGAACACCCGCTCATCGGCCACGCCGAAGGCGGCGGTCTTGTCCAGGGCGGTCGAGATCGCCGCCAGGTGGGCGTTGGCGCCGGCCTCGCCCAGGGCCGCGGCCAGCCAGGCGCGGGCCGCCGTGGCGTTGGTCAGGGTCTCCTGGGTGGTGAAGGTCTTGGAGACCACGATCACCAGGGTCTGTTCCGGATCGAGGTCGGCGGTGGTCAGGGCGAACTCGGCGCCGTCGACATTGGCCACGAAGCGCAGGTCGATGCCGGGCTTGATCGGCCGCAGGGCGTCCCACAGCAGGCGGGGACCCAGGTCGGAGCCGCCGATGCCGATGTGCAGGATGGCCTTGAACGGCTTGCCGGTCGCGCCCCGGATCTCGCCCGACCGCACGGCGTCGGCGAAGGCCTTCATCCGGGCGCGGACGGCCTCGACCTCGGCCATCACGGCGACGCCGGCCGCCTTGACGTCGGCGTCCTTGGCGGCGCGCAGGGCGGTGTGCAGGACGGCGCGGCCCTCGGAGCCGTTGATCGGCTCCCCCCCCCCCCCCCCC
>NZ_AKKF01000275.1 GCF_000281955.1 Caulobacter sp. AP07
CGATGACCTTGGCGTCGGTGATACGCGGCATGGACTTTCCAATACTTGAAGTTGTGGCCGTGGCGAACAGTCGCGGCCGGCGCGGGCTTGAACCGTCGCCAGGACCGCCAATCCGTCGCCGAACCCCGTGTTTTCGCCCTCTGGCGAGCGAGCGGACCGCGCGCTGTTTTGCATCCCTTAGTGGTATGACCAGTTAGGGAGTGGGGTCTGTCTCTGTCAACAACGAATGTCGATGGCGGCATGCATGAGGCGTCCATCATCCCGCCGACCCGGCGGGTGGCTGGCCAGAATCAGCTCGAAACTCGATAAATCGACGGCCCGAGCGCGCCAGGGTCCGCGCCTTTGTGGCGACGCTTGCCACATTCTGGACTGACCAAATCTAGATGGCATCGCCATTCGGTCAGGTCAAAATGCGCCACATTCTCGATATTGGTTTGACCAATTTACCGAGCGTCGATATCAAACCCTCCTAGCCGTCGATCCACAGAACGGCAGGGAGGGAAAAATGATCATCACCCAGCGCTCGATCCTATTCGCCGCCGCCAGCGCCGCGGCGCTTCTGGTCTGCACGGGGGCGCCCAGCCTGGCGCTGGCCCAGGCCGCGCCGCCGTCGGCCGCCGACGCCGTGGTCGACGAAGTGGTGGTAACCGGTTTCCGGGCGGCCTACGCCAACGCCATCCAGTCCAAGCGCGACAGCCTCGAGATCATCGACGGCATTTCCTCGGACGGCCTGGGGCGCTTTCCGGACCTGAACGTCGGCGAAGCCATCCAGCGGATCCCCGGCGTGCAGATCAACCGCGAGGCCGGCGGCCGTGACGCGACCATCAACCTGCGCGGCCTGCCCGGCACCTTCGCCCTGACGACGATCAACGGGCAATCGTTCGCCGCCCCGATCCTGAACGGCTCGGCCCCGCTCGGCGCGTTCAATTCCGACATCTTCACCGCCGTGCGCGTGCTGAAGACCCAGACGGCCGGCGAGCAGCCCGGCGGCCTGAGCGGCAACATCGACCTGCGCATCATCCCGGCCCTGGAGCGCAAGGACGGCGGCTCGATCTCGATCGGCAACGAGTACGACACCCTGGGCAAGCTGAACTCGCCCAACGGCAGCCTGTCCTACAGCAAGCACCTGACCGACGACTTCGCGATGTTCGGCGTCGTGGCCTACAAGAAGGAGCGTTTCCGCCGGGATTCCGTGCAGGTCCAGGACTACGACACGCTGGTCGCCGCCAACCTCGGCATGACCCAGGCGCAGTTCGACGCCGCCTATCCGGTCGCGACCTACCCCAACGGCGTCAGGTTCCCCGGCCAGGTCCGCCAGGCGGTCAAGGACAATTCAGGCCGCACCTACAGCGCCGCGGGCGGCGCCGAATGGCAGGTCAACCAGCAGCTCAAGGTCGGCCTGAGCGGCTATTTCAGCGACCGGAACCTGAAGTCGTCGAACCAGTACCTGCAGTATGTCGACCCGACGGCGTCGTCGCGGCTGAGCAATCTGGGCCCGATCTTCTTCATCGACGAGCCCAACGCCCAGGGCGTGATGCAGCACAACGCCTACTTCAATTCCTACGACTACTCGAACGCCTCGATCACCGACTCCCTGCGCTCGGAGCCCAGCATCCAGAAGGCGCGGGGCCTGACGGCCGACGTCGACTGGCAGAACGACGACTGGCGCCTGAACGCCTCGGCGCGGACCTCCCGGGCCGACCGCCGTTCGGACCAGCTGGAGATCGACATCGTCCAGGCGGCCCGCACCGGCGCGGCCACCAACGGCACCTCGGGCCACTATTTCTCGGGCGGCGAAAAGCTGGCCGACTCGACCCTGACCCTGATCACCCCGACCCCCAGCCACATCAATCCCGGCCCCTACGACCAGCGCGTCGGGACCTCGGTCACCCAGGCCCGCAACAATAACAACGACCGCTTCGGCGTCACCGGCACCAACGGCCGAGCCCTGACCTATGTCGACTCGATCCAGACCTCGGCCGAGCGGATGTTCAAGGACGGGTTCCTGAAATCGGTGAAGGCTGGCCTGCGCTACGAGACCAACAGCTTCAACTCGTCGGGCACCCGCAACACCGCCCAGGGCATCAATTTCGCGGCCATCACCCCGGCCCTGTCGATCGAGAACCCCTACGTCTCGACCTTCGGCGGCGGCTACATCAAGGGCTTCAACCCCAACTGGGTCGCGGTCGACATCCCCAGCGTCCTGGCCGCCGTCACCCCGGTGACGCTGCAGCCCGGCCAGACCCTGACCCAGTACGGCCTGGTCAACAACGACGCCGACCCGGGCTTCTCGTCCTACAACTTCTCGGTCGACAACAAGATCTCGTCGGCCTTCGCGCTGGCCCTGTTCGAGACCGAGGTCCGGGGCGTCCGCATCCGCGGCAACGCCGGCGTGCGCTACGAGCACACCGAGGAAAAGGTCGCCTCGGTCGACACCAGCAACAAGACCGTCAACGTGCTCAACGGGGCCGGCGCGGTCATCGGCACCCGGGTGGTCACCACCCGCACGCCGCGATCGTTCGAGCAGAGCTACGGCAACTGGCTGCCGTCGGCCGTGGTCCGGGCCGACCTGACCGACAAGATCACCGTGCGCGCGGCGGTCTACGACACCTATGTCCGCCCGCAACCGCGCGACATCACGCCGGCCACCGTGGTTACCGATCCGCCGGACGGCGCGGCCGTGCCGACCTATAACGTCGTCCTGGGCAGCGCGAGCCTGAAGCCCTACACGGCCCGGTCCTACGACTTCGCGCTGGAATGGTACAATCGTCCCAACGGTCTGGTGTCGCTGACGGTCTATCGCAAGGACGTCAAGGGCATCGTCGGCCCGATCCGCGACGTCAGCCGGCTGTGCCCGGCCGACGCCACCAGCCTGGGGCTCGGCCACCTGACCGTCGTCGGGACCAACTGCTTCAGCGACATCCAGGTCAATATCGGCACGCCGGCCGCGCCGATCCTGACGCCGGCCCGGGTGGTGATCAGCGGCAACGAGAACCAGCAGCCCGTCACCGTCAACGGCGTCGAGTTCAACATCCAGCAGAACCTGGACTTCCTGCCCGCGCCCTTCGACGGCCTGGGCGGCGCGTTCAACTACGCCCGCACCACCCTGGACGGCACCAACAGCAACGGCACGCCGGTCACCCTGCCGGGGGTCTCGAAGAACAACTACAACTTCATCGCCTATTACGAGACCACGCGGTTCGGCGTTCGCGCGGTCTACAACTATCGTGACGACTACGACCTGGCGGCCGGCGGCACCTTCAACGGCGCGGCCCGCTCGGTGAAGGCGCGCGGGCAGCTGGACATGTCGGCCAGCGTCAACCTGCCTCATGACTTCAAGCTCTCGCTCGACGCGTTCAACCTGACCAACGCGGTGCGCGAGGAATACGAGAACGACTACGCCAAGCCGCGCCGGCTGGACGTCGACGGCCGCGCCTATCAGCTGACCTTGAGCGCGCGGTTCTAGGGCAACCCGATGGCGGCGCGGTTCGACCGCGCCGCCATCGGCCGTTAAGGACGCCTACGGGTTGTTGACAGTTCGCTGGCCCAGGCTCCGCGAGCGCGTCTTCAACTCAAAAATTCCGTCATCACCCGCTTTATGCGGGTGACCCAAGCGACGCTGGACGTGGTGTCGGACTCCGCTTGGGTCCCCCGA
>NZ_AKKF01000276.1 GCF_000281955.1 Caulobacter sp. AP07
CCCCGGGGGCGACTGGCCGGTCGCCGCCCTGGAAGGCGTCGACGAGAAGCGCCAGGTGGCGATCTTCACCGCCTCGATCGAGACCCCGATCGAGCGGCGCGTCTATGAAGTCTCCTACGCCAAACCCGGCAAGCCCAAGGCCCTGACCCCGGCCGGCGGCTGGTGGACGGCCAAGGTGGCGGAGACCGGCGGCGCCTTCGCCGGCGGCTACAGCGATCCCAGGACCCCGCCCCAGACCGCGCTCTACGCCCCCGACGGCAAGCGCGTGCGCTGGATCGAGGAGAACCGGCTCGCGGAAGGCCACCCCTACTGGCCCTACGCCGCGACCCTGCCGGTTCCGGAATACGGAACCCTGAAGGCCGCCGACGGCGAGGTGCTGCACTACGAGATTCTCAAGCCGACCGGCTTCGACCCCGCGAAAAAGTACCCGGCCATCGTCTCGGTCTATGGCGGTCCGCACGCCCAGACGGTGAACCGCGGCTGGCAGAAGGTCGGCGAGCGGCCCTATCTCGAGGCCGGCTACGTGATCTTCAAGCTCGACAACCGCGGCAGCGGCAACCGCTCGGCCAGGTTCAAGCGGGCCCTGGACCGTCGGATGGGCACGGTGGAGGTCGACGACCAGCTGGTCGGCGCCAACTATCTGAAGACCCTGCCCTATGTCGACCCAGGCAAGCTGGGCGTCATGGGCTGGTCCTACGGCGGGTTCATGACCCTGATGCTGATGACCGCCGAGAACACCCCGTTCAAGGCCGGCGCGGCCGGCGCCCCGCCGACGGCCTGGGGCCTCTACGACACCCACTACACCGAGCAGTTCATGGGCACGCCGCAGGACAACAAGGACGGCTACGCCCGGTCCGACGTCGTCAGCCGCCTGGGCGCCCTGAAGCCGGGCAGCCTGCTGCTGCTGCACGGCATGGCCGACGACAACGTGATCTTCGAAAACAGCACCCGCCTGATCGCGGCCCTGCAGAAGAACGCCATCCCGTTCGAGATGATGCTCTATCCCGGCGAACGCCACAGCGCCCCCGGCAGCAAGACCAAGGGCCTGCACGTGCTGAAGACCCACCTGGAGTTCTTCGACCGGCAGCTGAAGGGGCGGTAGGCGCCTTCCTGACCCCTCTCCCAAAGGGAGAGGGGTTCGTCCAGGTTCGCGCGCGGATTTGGCCCAACCCGCTGAAATCCCTCAGTTCACGCCCCGCCCGTCCTCCCCTCCAAAACCCGCCGTATGCTCATCTCACCTCGTCGCAGGGAAAGGGCGCATGGCCAGCGACCGATGCGGCGGCGGGGG
>NZ_AKKF01000277.1 GCF_000281955.1 Caulobacter sp. AP07
CCCCCCAGCCAATAGCGCCGACCGCCGTCCACGGTCTGCGTGGTGGTCGGCGTCCAGCGCTGGAAATCATGCCCCAGCACCCAATCGCCCGCCGGCTCGAACCCGACGGGCCCGATGCTTTCAACTTCCCCGTACACTCGACGCCCCCGATACCCCTCGACGCCGCGCATGGCGTCGAACCGCGATAGCAGCACGAGGCTCCGGGCCGCCGCAACCCAAAGAATCTGCCCACCTCGCTGCTCCGCCCCCTCGCCGCGACAGACCGCGAAGCGGTCAGGTGGGGGCAAGTGGGCGGAGCAGCCCCCTCCGTCGGCTTCGCCGACACCTCCCCCAGAGGGGGAGGCATGCAAAAGGCCCCGGGGTTTCCCCCGGGGCCTTCGCGAGTTCGGTAGAGACTTCAGAACGTCGAAGACTATTCGACGATCTTGGCCACCACGCCGGCGCCGACCGTGCGGCCGCCTTCGCGGATGGCGAAGCGCAGGCCCTGGTCCATGGCGATCGGGGTGATCAGCTCGACGTCCAGCTCGGCGTTGTCGCCCGGCATGATCATTTCCACGCCTTCGCGCAGCTTGATGATCCCGGTCACGTCGGTGGTGCGGAAGTAGAACTGCGGACGGTAGTTGGTGAAGAACGGCGTGTGACGGCCGCCTTCTTCCTTGGTCAGGATGTAGGCCTCGGCCACAAACTTGGTGTGCGGGGTGATCGAACCCGGCTTGCACAGCACCTGGCCGCGCTCGACGTCTTCGCGCTTGGTGCCGCGCAGCAGCACGCCGACGTTGTCGCCCGCCTGGCCTTGGTCCAGCAGCTTGCGGAACATTTCGACGCCGGTGCAGGTGGTCTTCTGGACCGGACGGATGCCGACGATCTCGACTTCCTCACCGACCTTGACGATGCCCTTTTCGATCCGGCCGGTCACCACGGTGCCGCGGCCCGAGATCGAGAACACGTCTTCCACCGGCATCAGGAACGGCAGGTCGACCGGGCGGTCGGGCTGCGGGATGTAGGCGTCGACCGTGGTCATCAGCTCGAGGATCGAGTCCTCGCCGATGATCGGGTCGCCACCGTCGATCGCCACCTTGGCCGAACCCTTGGTGATCGGAATGTCGTCGCCTGGGAAGTCGTAGGACGAAAGCAGCTCGCGCACTTCCATCTCGACCAGCTCGAGCAACTCGGCGTCGTCGACCAGGTCGACCTTGTTCATGTACACGACCAGGGCCGGCACGCCGACCTGACGGGCCAGCAGGATGTGCTCGCGGGTCTGCGGCATCGGGCCGTCGGCGGCCGAAACCACCAGGATCGCGCCGTCCATCTGCGCCGCGCCGGTGATCATGTTCTTCACGTAGTCGGCGTGGCCGGGGCAGTCGACGTGCGCGTAGTGACGGTTGGCCGTCTCGTACTCGACGTGCGCGGTGTTGATCGTGATGCCGCGGGCCTTTTCTTCCGGCGCCGCGTCGATGTCGGCGTAGTTCATCGCCTTGCCGCCACCCTTTTTGGCCAGGGTGATGGTGATCGCCGCCGTCAGCGTCGTCTTGCCGTGGTCAACGTGACCAATCGTGCCGATGTTGCAGTGCGGCTTGTTACGTTCGAACTTTTCCTTGGCCAT
>NZ_AKKF01000278.1 GCF_000281955.1 Caulobacter sp. AP07
ATGAACAAACGTTTTGCCTATCTGATCATCGCGTCCATGGTCCTGGGGATCCTGGTGGGCTGGGGTTGCAACCAGTTCCTGGACGCCGAGCAGGCCAAGCACGCGGCCAAGTGGTTCTCGATGGGGACCGACGTGTTCCTGCGGCTGATCAAGATGATCATCGCGCCGCTGGTGCTGACGACGCTGATCGCCGGCATCGCCCACATGGAGGACGCCGCGGCGGTGGGGCGGATCGGGGCCAAGACCATGGGCTGGTTCGTCAGCGCCTCGGCGGTGTCGCTGCTGCTGGGCCTGGTGATGGTCCACCTGCTGCATCCGGGGGCGGGGCTGAACCTGGCCGAGGTCTCGGCCACGGGGGCGGCCCCGGCGGCGGCCACCACCGACGCCTTCACCCTGCAGGGCTTTCTGACCCACCTGGTGCCGGTGTCGATCTTCGAGGCCATGGCCAAGAACGAGATCCTGCAGATCGTGGTGTTCAGCCTGTTCGTCGGCACCGCCGTGGCCTCGCTGGACAAGAAGGCCCCGCAGGTGCTGGAGCTGGTCGAGCAGGGCGCCCAGATCATGCTCAAGGTCACCGGCTTCGTGATGAAGCTGGCCCCGGTGGCGATCTTCTGCGCCCTGGCCTCGACCATCGCCACCCAGGGCCTGTCGATGCTGGCCGTCTACGGCAAGTTCGTGCTGGGCTTCTACGCCACCATGGGCACGCTGTGGCTGCTGCTGTTCGTGGCCGGCTGGCTGGTGCTGGGCCGGCGGGTGATCCCGCTGTTCGGGGCGATCCGCGAGCCGGCCCTGCTGGCCTTCTCCACCGCCAGTTCCGAAGCCGCCTATCCGCGCATCCTCGACGTCCTGCCCAAGCTGGGCGTGCGCCGCCGCATCGTCTCGTTCGTGCTGCCGCTGGGCTATTCGTTCAACCTCGACGGCTCGATGCTCTACTGCACCTTCGCCACGATGTTCATCCTCCAGGCCCACGGGGTGCACCTGTCGATCCAGCAGCAGATCTTCATGCTGCTGCTCTTGATGGTCACCTCCAAGGGCATCGCCGGGGTGCCGCGCGCCTCGCTGGTGGTGATCATGGCCACCCTGACCTATTTCGGCCTGCCCGAGACCTGGATCGCCCTGGTGCTGGGCGTCGACCACCTGCTCGACATGGGCCGCTCGGCCACCAACGTCGTCGGCAACTCCGTCGCCGCCGCCGTCGTCGCCAAGTGGGAGGGCGAACT
>NZ_AKKF01000279.1 GCF_000281955.1 Caulobacter sp. AP07
TCCAGAAGTTCGCGCGGTAGGGTAATTTTCGAAGACCGTCAGACGGCCGCCGCTCCTTCGAGCGGCGGCCGTCTTCTTTTGTGGGCAAAGGCGGGTACGCCCGGCCGGACGGTGGAAGGGGGCTTGCTTCGGTCAGCGGCCACGCCAATACTCAAGGTTGCGACGGCAGGGAATGGCGACGACTCGTCACCGTCGGGGTTCGGGGAATGGTGTAGGTCGATGTCGATCGATAGGTCCCGTTGCGACTCGAGCAACCGTCGCGCTTCGGAAACCGGGGTTCGAGCCCGGTTCGCCTAGACGATCGCTGACCCACCTGGGCAACCAAGCCTTTCATCGCACATCGATTTTCCCGCGGGCCTGAACAGGCGGCGGTTCCAAGGAACTTCACATGGCCTACCTGCTCGGCACTGACGCTAGCGAAACGATCAACGGCACGTCGGGCGACGATACGATCGCCGGCAACGGCGGCACGGACATTCTGAACGGTGGCGACGGCAATGACGCGTTGTACGGCTTTACCGGCAACGACACCCTGAACGGTGGAAACGGCGACGACTGGATGGGCGGTCACGACGGCGACGACAATCTGGTCGGCGGCGACGGCGTGGATCGGCTCAACGGCAATCGCGGCGCGGACATCCTGGACGGCGGCGCGGGCAACGACACGCTGTCGATCGACTACGACCAATCGGTGGACAGCTATCGGGGCGGCGCTGGCGCCGACCTGTTCGATATCGATTTCTGGTATCCCTACGAACAGCCCAGCAGCCTGCTGGCGATGGACCACATCGTCGATTTCTCGACGGCCGAGGGGGATCGACTGACCCTCGGCGCGTTCAATGGCCAGTACACCTACTCGCAGAAGTACTTCGTCTGGAACGGCGCCATCACGGACCCGAACTTCAGCCTGTCGGCGGGCAAGGCGCTCACGGGCGGCATCGGCGCGGGCTTCATCGGGGCCTGGACCTGGGCCGACGCGGGCAAGACCTACCTTATCGTCGACGCCAACGACAATCAGACCCTCGACAACAACGACCTGGTTCTAGCCTTCGACAACGGGGCCAGCCTGAGCCCGTCCTCCTTCGTCGACGGCGCCTTCAGCGTGATACCGGGCACGCCGGGCAACGACACCTTGGTGGGGACGACCAACAACGACATCGTGTTCGGCGGTGGCGGTAGCGACACCCTATCGGGGCTCGCCGGCGACGATGAACTGCACGGCGGCGACGGTGGTGACGCGATCGATGGCGGCGATGGCGCCGACGTCCTGATCGGCGAGTTCGGCGATGACGTGCTGCACGGCGGCGCCGGGAACGACACGCTCTACGCCGGGGGGCGCTACAATGGGCAAGACGACTCCCAAGGCAGCGTCAACTCCCTGTACGGCGACGACGGCAACGACGTCCTGGTGGGCAGCACCGGCCAGGACACGATGTATGGCGGAGCCGGCGATGACATTCTCAACGGTGGCGCGGGTGACAAGCTGTACGGCGGCGATGGTGTCGACCAGCTCGCTGGCTCCGGCTCCGCCATTCTGGACGGTGGGGCTGGCGACGACCTGATTAGCGTTTCGGCCACCCAAGTCGCGACTGGCGGTGTTGGCGCGGACCGCTTTCGCGTGGGCTTCAGCGATAGCTATAGCCCTGGCAATCCGGCCGGCTATGGGACGATCACCGACTTCAACGCGACGGACGGCGATCGGCTGGACTTCGGCCCATCCTATTACTACGCGAGGCCGGTGGTCTGGCGCGGCGCGCTCGACAATCCGGCGTTCTCGCTCACCAACGGCGACATCTTCTCCACCGACGACTATGGCCCGGGCTTTTTCCAGATCTGGACCTGGACGCAGGGCGGATCGACCTATCTGATCGTCGACACCAACAGCGACGGCGTCCTGCAGTACGGCGTCGCCAGGCCTGACTATGTTCTGAAGTTCGACGGCCCCATCGGCCTGGACGCCGGGGCCTTTTTGCCCAGCTTCCTGTTCACGGGCGTCAACGGAACCAGCGCGGCCGATACCTTCAACGGCGGCGCCAACGCCGAAACCTATTACGGCGTCAATGGCGACGATCAGCTGCACGGCGGCGCCAGCGGGGATACGCTGTACGGCAACAACGGCGCTGACCAGATCTGGGGCGATGACGGCAATGACAGCCTCAGCGGCGGGCTGGGCAATGATCAACTCGAGGGCGGCGCGGACGCCGACCAGATCTGGGGCGGCGGAGGTTCGGACCTCATCCACGGCGGGGAGGGCGCGGACACGCTCTCCGGCTCGGGGACCGCGCCCGGGGACCAGGACGCCGTCACCGACATCAATCTGATCTATGGCGAAGGCGGCGACGATCAGATCACCGGCGGCGGCGCCCATGACCAGGCCTATGGCGGCGACGGAAACGATGGGATCTATGCGAGCGGCTCCCTGTATGGGGAGAATGGCGACGACCGCCTCACCGCTGGTTCGGCCAGTACGCTCCAGGGCGGGGCCGGCAATGACAGCCTGACCGGCGGTTCCTACGATGACGTCCTGGATGGCGGCGCGGGCGCCGATACCTTCCAAGGTGGCTTCGGCAACGACGTTCTGCGCGTCGATCTGGGCGACGCCACCGTCTGGAGCGGGGACGGCGACGATGTGATCCTGATCGACGGACTACGTCCTGGCGAGACCGCGATCCTCGGCGCGACGCCGGGCGTCTATGTCAACGGCGACTACGGCAACGATCGGTTCGTCATCCTGACCGACCTGGCCGCCGCCGCCGTCCTGAATTTGAACGGCGGCCCAGGCGGCTATAGCTCGGACGTCTATAACGGACATGACGTGCTGGACCTCAGCCACGCCGTCGGCGCGGTGACGGTTGATCTGAACCTGACAACCGCCCAGCAGACCGGCATGGGCAACTTCCTGCTCAACCAGATCGAGGATGTCGTCGCGGGCAATCATGGCTCGACCCTGATTGGCGGAGCGGGCGACAACGTCTTGACCGGTGGCGACGGCGCCGATTCTCTGCTCGGCGGGGCTGGAAACGACATCCTGACCGGCGGGGCCGGCAACGACACCCTGACCGGCGGCGCGGATTCGGACGTGGCGGTCTATATCGACGTCACCTCCGGCGTGACCATCGACCT
>NZ_AKKF01000280.1 GCF_000281955.1 Caulobacter sp. AP07
GCGGCGGCGGCAGCAGCCAATTGTGCGGCGGGGCGGTCAGCTCCAGCCACAGCCCGCCCACCCAGGCCAGCGAGAACAGCAGCACGGCCGGGTAGCGCAGCAGCGGGCTCTTCTGGACCAGCAGCAGGAACTGGATGAAGGCCACGGCCAGGGCGGCGGCGATCGCCGCGCCGGCCGTCAGCCAGCCGTTGTGGGCCAGCGCCTTGGTCTGCGCGGCCGCCGAGAAGCCAGCCCACAGCGGCGCCCACAGCACCGGGCCGAACATCAGCAGCAGAACGCCCAGGCCGATGACCACGCCCAGGCCGCCACCGATCACCTTGCCGGCGACTTCACCGGCCTGGTGGGCATGGCCATGCGGGTCGCCGCTGGGATTGGCGGGCGAGGTCTCCAGAACGGTGGCGAGGCGCGGCGCGGGGCCGTCCGGAGCCGCCGGGAGCAGGTTTCCGCCCTTGGCCACGCTCCGCCGCGCCATCAGGCCCGCCGGCTGACCGCGAAGTCGGCCAGGCTTTCCAGGCTCGACCGCCACTCGTTGGCGGGGAAGCCGGCCAGCGCCGCCTTGGCCTTGTCGGCATATTCCGAGGCCAGGTCGAGGGTGCCTTCGAGGGCCCCGGTGCCGACGATCAGCTCGCGGGCCCGGCGGAAGTCGGCCTCGGTCTGTTCGCGGCGGCCGATGGCCCGCTCCCAGAACTCGGCCTCGCGCGGGCCCGAGCGGGCGATGGCCAGCAGCAGCGGCAAGGTGGCCTTGCCTTCGCGGAAGTCGTCGCCGGCGTTCTTGCCCAGGGCCTCGGTCGTGCCGCCATAGTCCAGGGCGTCGTCGGCCAGCTGGAAGGCCAGGCCCAGGTTCATGCCGTAGGCCCGCAGGGCGTCCGACTGCATGGCCGACACTCCGGCCGACACGCCGCCGGCCTCGGAGGCGGCCGCGAACAGCTCGGCGGTCTTGGCGCCGATGATTTCCAGATAGAGGGCCTGGCTCAGGTTCAGGTCGTGGCTGCGCGTCAGCTGAAGCACTTCGCCTTCGGCGATGACGCGGCTGGCCTTGGCCAAGATCTCCAGCGCCTTCATCGAGTTCGTCTCGACCATCAGCTCGAAGGCCCGGGCGAACAGGAAGTCGCCGACCAGCACGCTCTGCGCCGCGCCCCAGATCAGGTGGGCCGCGACCTTGCCGCGCCGCAGCTGGCTGCCGTCGACCACGTCGTCGTGCAGCAGGGTGGCGGTGTGGATGAACTCGACGGCGGCGGCCAGCTTCAGGCAGGTGTCGTTGTCGGAGCCCGCCAGGCGCGCGGCGGCCACGGTGAGCAGCGGACGCAGGCGCTTGCCGCCGGCGGCGATCAGGTGCTCGGCCAGGGCCGGGATGACCGGAACCTCGCTCTGCATGCGCGCGGTGATCAGAGCGTCGACCCCGGCCATGTCGGCGGCGGCCAGCCACGCGAGACGATCCACCGATCCCGGCTCCCGGGCGAGGGTCGCTGCAGCTGCGTCCAAAACGATACTCTCCCTGACTGACGCCCACCGGTGGTTCGGCCTGCGCCGCGCGTCCCGTGGGCTTGATCAGCCGTTGCGAGCGACAATGGTGGCGGGATAGGTCAGGGTCAAGGCGAGCACAAGGCTTGAAACGTTGCCGTACGCGATACCAGTCCCTTCCCTCCCCTTGGGGGTCACCGAAGATACCGTCCTGAACGGTCGCGTAAGGCTGCGCCAGGCCGTGACCGGCTACCGGGCCGGCATGGACGCGGCCCTGCTGGCGGCGGCCTGCGACGCCGCGCCCGGCGAGCGGGTGATCGAGGCCGGCTGCGGTGTCGGCGGGGCGCTGCTGGCCGCCGCGCGCCGGCGCGAGGGGGCCCGATTCGTCGGATTGGAGCGCGACGCGGCCGCCGCCGACCTGGCCCGCGGCAATGTCGTCCTCAACGGACTGGACGACCGGGCCGAGATCATCGACGGCGACGTCGAGCGCGGTTTCCGGACCCTGGAGCTGCCGGTGTTCGACGCGGCGATCAGCAATCCGCCGTTCTTCGACGACCCCGCCGCCCTGCGCGCGCCCGCGCCGGAGAAGTCCGGCGCCTGGATGGCCGACGGCGGCCTGGCGGCCTGGACGGCGTTCTGCCTGAAGGCGGTGCGCGAGGGCGGGACCGTCACCCTGATCCACCGCGCCGACCGCCTGGCCGACCTCCTGGCCCTGCTGGCCCCCAAGGCGGGGTCGTTTCGGATCCGCCCGATCGCCCCCTTCGCCGACGCCCCGGCCAAGCGGGTGATCGTCCGGGCGATCAAGACCGGCAAGGCGCCGCTGGTGCTGCTGCCGCCGCTGGTGCTGCACGAGCGGGGGAGCGCGGCGCATTCGGCCGAGGCGGAGGCGATCCTGCGGGGGGAAGCGGATCTGGGGTGGTGAAGGAAACCCTCTCCCGGAGGGGAGAGGGAGGGGCCCACGCCGAAGGCGTGGGAGGGTGAGGGG
>NZ_AKKF01000281.1 GCF_000281955.1 Caulobacter sp. AP07
TTGTTTTAGCCGTAGCCGCTGTTGTAGCTCGACCCGTAGCCATTGCCGTAGCGGGTGTCGCGATAGCCGCTGGAATAGCGGCGGTCGTAGCGGTCGCCGTGGCCGGTCGAAGCGCCGAGGGCGGCGCCGGCGACGGCGCCGATGGCGATACCGCCCTTGTCGCCGTCCGACAGGGCCGCGCCGGCGATGCCGCCGATCACGGCGCCGAGGATGGCGCGTTCGGTCTTGTTGCTGCGGTCGCCGGCCAGGGCGGCCGAGGCGGGCAGGACGAGGGCGCCGGTCACGGCCGCGGCGACGGCGATCTTCGTGAACTTACCAAAGGTCTTCATGGTGATGCTTCCTTTTCGAAGCGTCGCCAGATCGGAAGAAGTCCGGTGCGGCGCTGTTGAGACCCTTTTCGCAAATCGGCGTTGAACCCGGTCTGAACGGCGGTGTTCAGGTTGCAGTCATGTTGGCGGCGACGCCCAGATAGCCCAGCACGGCGCGCCGGACGCGGGCCTTCAGATCCTCGGACGACGCGCCCTCCCCCCGCCCGGCGGCGTCGGTCAGGGCTCGGGCGATGTGCACCAGGTCGCCGGCCGCCTGGTCGATGTCCAGGCCCGCCAGGTCGTCGCCGGCCCGCAGCAGGACGCCGGCGATGCAGGCCTGTATCGCCGCTTCCGCCTGGGCGGTCTCGGCGTCGAGCGGCAGGCGGGCCTCCTCGAAGTCGAGGATGCGGGCCAGGCGCGGACTGTCCAGCTGGTGGGCCACGGCCACGTCGAGCAGGCGATCGACCGCCGCGCGCCAGGATTCGCCCGGGCGAGGGGCGATCGCCGCCTCGACCTGGGCCGCGAACCCCAGCGCGTCGCGGCGCACCAGGGCGGCCATCACCGCGTCCTTGCCGGGGAAGTACTGGTACAGCGAGCCGACGCTGACCCCGGCCCGCGCCGCGACGGCGTTGGTGTTGAAGGCCTCCAGCCCGCCAGCCTCCAGAATGCGAGCCGCGCCGTCGAGGATGGTCTCCACGGTCGCCGCCGAACGCCGCTGGCGCGGGCGTTTGCGCGGCGCCAAGGGGGGCGTCCGGGGATGCGAGTTGGCCATATCAGAGCAAAAGCTCACATTTCTGAGGCGGTCAAGACCGGCCGCTTCGAGAGAACCTCACATGACCACCCAAGCCCCCGAGACCATGACCGTCTTCATGCTGGTGCGGGCCCTGCCCGTCTGGCTGGCCCTGCCGCCGCCCGAGCGCTTCGCCTTCTTCGACGCCGCCATCCATCCGCTGCTGGCCCAGAACCCGGCCGTGAAGCTGCGGTTCTACGACGCCGAGTTCTACGACGCCCGGGTCAGCGACGTGCTCGTCTGGGAAACCACCGACCAGGCCGCCTATCGCGCCCTCGTCGAGGGCCTGCGCGAGACGCCGTTCTGGGACCACTACTTCCAGATCGTCGACATCCTGCCGGCCATCGAGAACGCCTACGCGACCCACTACGGGATGGAGGCGCTGTAGGCGGGCCGCGGGCAGGGTTGGGGACACACACGCGCCTCGCGGCGTCGCGGAAGAACGTGGAGCGTTCGAAGGCGCGTGTGTGTCCCCGTCCTCGCCCTAGGGGGCGAGTGTGTGTCCCCCGCCGTCGTTCGACGGCCGATGCAGGTGCACCGACCACAGCACCCCGGCCAGCATCAGGACGATGGCCGCCGTCTCCAGCGGCAGTGGCCATCGGCCCTCGTGCAGGAAGCCGTACAGCAGGGCGAACAGGGTCTCGAAGACGATCAGCTGGCCCGACAGGCTGAGCGGCAGCAGGCGGCTGGCGGTGTTCCACAGGCCGTTGCCGATCACCGAGGCCCCCAGGGCGACGGCCAGGCTGACGCCCCAGAACAGCATCCAGGCGCCCTGCGGGTGCGACGCGCCGGGCATGGCGAAGGCCGGGACGATCAGCAGCAGCGACAGCAGGCCGGTGACCACCCCGGTCAGCAGCGACCATTCATGGCCGGTGAAGCGCGGCGTCGCCGCCAGCCGCCGGGCGTTCCACACCGCATAGACCGTCCACACCGCCAGCGCCCCGGCCGCCGCCAGCAGGCCCAGCGACAGCCGCGCCACGCTGACGCCGGCGGCGGTCTGGAAGGCGGCGATATTGATGCAGAGCACGCCTGCGGCGACCAGCAGCAGCGGCGCGGCCAGCCTGCGCAGGGCCACGCCCTCGCCGCGCTTGGCGCCGACCAGGGTGATGGTCACCGGCAGCAGGCCGATGATCAGCGAGGCCGGCGCGACCCCGGCGATCTGCACCGACACCGCCAGGCAGACATAGTAGACGATATTGCCCAGCAGGCTGAGCCCGGCCAGGTCGCGCCAGTCGGCCAGGGTCAGCTTGGCCAGCACCGTCCGAGCGCTGGGCACCAGCAGGGCCGCCGAGGCCAGGCCGTAGCAGACATAGCGCCCGGCGGTCATCTGCAGCGGCGTGAAGGCGGCCAGCAGCTCCGGCGCCAGGAACACCCCGCCCCAGAACGCGCCGGCGACGAGGCCGCAGGTCAGGCCGATCAGGAGGCGTTGCTGGTGAGTCATGGCTGGGAGGTAGCAGAGCGGGGCGCGGGAGGCTTGGCGAAAGCTCTCGGTTGTTGGGCGGGGTCTCTCAAAATCCACTCTCTAAATTCGTCATCCCCCGCTTTATGCGGGGGACCCAAGCGGGGTCGGCCGGCGTGGCTTGGGTCCCCCGAACAAGTCGGGGGATGACGACGGTGGGGTTAACCGCGAGGCCTCTTGCGCCACGCCCCCGGCGTCGTCCCCAGCCGCGCCTTCATCCCCCGCGTCAGCGCGCTCTGGTCCGCATGCCCGGTCCGCAGCGCGATCTCGGCGATCGACAGCGCGGTTTCCGACAGCAGCCGCTGGGCGGCGCGCAGGCGGGTGTCGGCCAGGCAGGCGTGCGGCGACCAGCCGTAGGCCGCCGCGAAGCCCGCGAACAACCGGCTCTGGCTCATCCCCGCCTCGGCGGCCAGGTCCCGGACCGACAGCGGCCGGGCGAAGTCGCGTTCGATCAGGGCGGCGGCGCGGGCCAGGCGCGGATCGATCCTCGGCGGCGCCACGGCCAGTCCGCGCAGCAACAGCGGCGCCCACAGGGCCGCCACCGCGTCCTCCACCTGGCGCGCCGCGTCGCCGCAGATGAAGTCCAGCAGGCCCCGCACCGGCGCGTTGACCGGCAGGAACGCCCGGTCACGCAGGTCTTCGAACGGCGCGATCAGGTCGGCGCCGATATTGGCCACCACGAACAGGTTGTCGCCGCGCGCCGCGAAGGCGTGACGGGTCCCGCAACGGACCAGGGCCGCCTGGCCGGCCTGGACCCGGCCGCCGCGCCCGTCGATCTCCATCTCCAGCACGCCCCGGCGCGGCAGGACGATCTGGTCGAAGTCGTCATGGGCGTGCGGATCGGCGTCGGGACCGTAGTGGCGGAGCGACAGTTGGGCGGCGCGGCTGCCTAATCCCTGATCCATCGCGCCCTCTCCTCCGTCCTAGCCGTGCCCCGGCAGGGCCAACGGCGCGCTGATCGACTCGACCAGTTGCCGAGCCTGCTCGACCGCCGCGTCGATATCGGCCTCGATGAACTCGACCTCGGCGTCCGTCAAAGGATGTGGGGCGGCGATGGTGTCGCGCAAATAGGCGCGCTTCTCGGGCTCGGTCATGGTCCACCAGCCGACGGTGTGGCCTTCCTCGATCACCGCATCGCCCATGGCCAGCAGGTCGTCCTCGTCGAAGATCGGCCGGCCGGGCTGCTCGGGGAACCACTGGCCGTCGTCGGGCAGGAACTGGTCCAGTTGCCTGAGCAGGGCCGCCAGCCACGGGCTGACCAGCAGCGGCTTTTCGTAGCCGTCGCCGAACTTGGCGCGCAGCAGCAGGTCGTACAGCAGGTCCAGGCCCGCATCGCCCTCGAAGGTGACGGACTTGCGCTCGGGGTCGAACCTGAACACCGACATGGGGGCTCCTTGGGGGGTGACGCTTACAGGCTCATAACGTCAGAAGGCGACACTTTCGCCAACGATTCGAAGACCCGCGTTCCGCCCACCCCAATCCGTCATCCCCCGACTTGTTCGGGGGACCCAAGCCACGCCGGCCAGGTCAGCTTGGGTCCCCCGCATAGAGCGGGGGATGACGACGGTGGG
>NZ_AKKF01000282.1 GCF_000281955.1 Caulobacter sp. AP07
CAGGCTACGATGATGGGCTCAACTGGTATGCCTATGTTGGGAATGATCCGCTAAATCAGAGCGATCCGTCGGGGCTTGAGCAATGCTTCAAGTGCGAAGTCTGGGAAGATTCCGGACCGATGGGGATGAACACTTTCGCCGCTCCGAGCGATGGCGGCGGCGGAAGCGGCGGACAGAACGGCGCAGCATCGGGTGGCAGGCCTGCCGGGATTGGCCACAATGGAGGACCTCCACTTGAACCAGAAGCGCCCTCCATTCCCCTAAGTGTGCGTGGCGGCACATTGAGTTTGCTTCTATCTCTAAGCGGCGCCACACCCAAGCGAACGCTAGAGCAAAATGATGCGGAGAATATGGGGATCATTCGCGAGGCTCTCTCGGGAAAGCTTCCAAAAAACACCGGACTACCTGGGGCATATTCAATGGAGTACGCAGATCATCTTGGTAGAAGCTTTGTCGGGCCCAATGCGACCTCTATGTCAGGAGGGAAAGGTCTTCAAAGCGCGGATGGTTTACGGGTCTACAGGTTTCCGGCGCACAAAGAATATGCTCGGCCAGAGCATTGGGTTGGAAATTTAGAGGCTCGATCGGCGATAAATAGCCCCTATCGTGTGAATATTCATATCAATGTATGGCGGGCAAAATGATATTACCTGTAATAAAGGATATTTCGTCTACGGATTGGGATGGGGTTAGTGAGGTTTCCGATGAAAAATTTTGTCTATGGTTTCATGTTGAAATAGGTCAAAGCGGAACATCAGCTGCAGATTTATTCCAAATTGGAGCATGCAATTCAGCATGGGCGGAAAGCAATGTATCGGGGGAGCATTTTAAAGTATTTAGTGAAAATGTACATTTTGTACTAAAGCACATAATACTTGTGGAGCGATTGGATGTGCAGATAATTGTGGATAAAATTGGAATATTGATAGAAATGAAGGGGCCGTACGGTAGTTGGCGAGATTTTGCTGAAAGAATGTCTGACTATTTGATTTGGGAGTATGAAGGAATGGAGCCACATTGAAGTGGGGTGTCGTCAGCTTAACGTTGCCATGGCGTCATCTCGGCACAGCTAGGTAACGCTGCGTGCCTGGACGCCGCGCCATGAGGCAGGCAGGAGCGCACCATGCGTACGCTGTCCTTCAAGCGTCATCGCTTCCCGGCCAAAGTCATTCGATACGCGGTGTGGCTCTATTTCCGGTTCACCCTAAGCTTCCGGGATATCGAGGAACTACTGGCCCAGCGTGGGATCGAGGTCAGCTACGAGACCATCCGCTGCTGGACGATCAAGTTTGGTCCGCAGATCGCCAGAAACCCGAAGAGGCGGCGACCTATGCCCTCGCCGCGTTGGCTGCAACATCGGCTGAAGGCGCATGTACCTGTGGCGCGCCGTCGATGATGAGGGCGAGGTTCTCGACTTGGTGATGCGGCGCCGGCGCGATACGAACGCCGCGCTAAAACTGTTGAAGCGCCTGCTGCGCAACCAGCCCGTGGAGCCCCAGTCAATCACGACCGATGGGCTTGGCTCCTCGGCAGCCGCGCTAAGGGACCTGGATCTAATCGATCTTCATCGCTTCTATGGGTCCACCACAGTTCGAGAGCAGAATTGGCCCCGGCAAGTCAGGTTAACCCTGCGTAGATCGTGACGCACAGCTGTTGTCGGCTCGGGAACGAGCACGCCCCTGTGGCGCGAGCTCTCGCGGGGTCTAAGGGGCCTCGCCACAAGGGCGTGTGTTCACCGAGACCGACATTTGCTCAGAGCAGCAATTTAGGGGTCCTCGGGGCACGTCCCACACCGCCTTCGCGCCCAGCGTCAGACCGGCGGTGCCGGTCAGCGTTAGCCCGGCCGTGGCCAGATACAGGACGACGCCGGTGACGATGGTGTGGACGTGCGGGCCGGTGATGAGGTGATCGGCCAAGCCGAGGGTCATGGGCCACGACATAGAGGCCGCGATTAGAAGGCCGTGGAGGGCAGCCTAACGAGCTGTCACCGAAGTCCGCCGCTACCCTTCTTTCGGAAATTCGTCAGTTCGCGTTCGGGATTTAATCATCGACCCCGTTTGAGGTGGCGTTCGGCGACGCCGGCCGATGAGAGGAGTAGCTCCGCCTAATATTCGCGACAGTTGCAGCGCCTGAGCGAGCACCATTATGGTAGCGCTCAGCGGGAGCGGGCCTCAGTGAAACTCGACAAGACAACCTGGGCAATGTTAGTCGGCGCGATTGTCGTCTGGGGCGCTTTCTTCGCGCTGGGAGGCGGCAAAGGTGCAGGCGAATGGTTGGAGGGTCTGGGCCGGATCGGCGCGGCCAAGAAGCTAATTGCGCACGACCTAAAGGACCCGTCGTCAGCGTTGTTTCGCGAGGTCCACAAGACCGACCAAGCAGTCTGCGGCGAGGTAAATGGCAAAAACGCCTATGGTGCCTACGCCGGGTTTCGGCACTTCATCGTCGAGAGCGGTAACATCGCTATGGAACCCGATCTTCCCAGCGAGCGGCTGGAGCCAGGCGTGAGCATGGCCACCATTGACGCCTGGAATGCTCACACCGCTTTCAGCACAAATTGGATGTCGAAGTGCCAGGGCACGCTTCCCGCAACTCCTGCATCGCTGGAACCGAATTTCCCAGAGATCAAGCCTTAGCCTGGCACGCTCAGACGGCAGCGAGAGTAGGATCCGACAGCCTTGCGCTCGTTGACTTTGCGTCTAGCAGTAACAATGGGTGGGGCAAGGTGTCCTTGCTCTTTAGTCACGGTTCGATGGCGGTTAACCCTGATGATGTCGATCGCAAAAAATTTGTTGGGGGGCTCTCTGGTGGGGCAGGCCTTGGTCTTATTTTCACGAATGCTAAATCGGCGGGGGAACTTGCAGCTATCAATGCAAAGACCGTCAGCTTAAATTTATTTGAAACCATTACCTGGTCTCGGGATCCTAAGACGGGAAAGTGGGTGGCGACTATCACCATCGGTAAGGGCGTGGGAGTTTCGGGTTCCAACTACTCAAGCTCAACCAATGTAGTGGCAGGAGACAAGACCAAATCCGGATCGAACGGCTCCCCGTCTGGGCAAGCCCCTCCACCCCCGCCGCCGCCCCGAGGATGCTTGAGGGAGCCGGATCAAGGGGGGTAAGTAATGAACGACACTCAAGCGCGCGGGTATAGAATTATGGAAAAACGATCCTGGTTTGTTCGCCTGATAGTGCCGTGGGCCCTACTTCCTGTTACCTGGCAGGGATTTTTGTTTGAGATTGTAATGATTGTTATAGGTGTAAATCTTGGGAGAATTGCTGGTCACCACTTGGAGGCAGGGGATGTATTTTGGGGTAATACGTTTATAATTCTTACGGTATTGGATGTGTTGATTTTTGTTGGCTTTGGCATCTACAAATCCAGACCCCTCAATCGGCGGCAACGCTAGGGAATCAAGGGCCCGCACACCTTTTTTAGGCGCGGCTCACGCCTGAAATCTGACGGACCCCGCTATGGCGCCTTCGCAGACCGCGCCCACGCCCCAACCTGGCGATCGAGCGCGCAATGGTGAAGGCGTTCTGGACCCAGCTCGTCGGCCTGACGGTGATTGTGGCGGTGGCCATGACGGCGTTCGTGGTCGTGGTGAAGGCTGGCTGACACCGTCCTTCCACTAGCTGATCGCGACGTCGATCGCTCAACTCAAGGCGGCGCTCGACCAGCGACACCTTCGATCTGGCGGGGCGGCGGGTCGCCCTGCAATGGGCTGACAATTTCTGGGTGAGCTACAGCCGCAACGCGGCCGGCGAGGTGACGGCGATCTATGAGA
>NZ_AKKF01000283.1 GCF_000281955.1 Caulobacter sp. AP07
GGGGACCGTTGCGAAATTGGCTGGTTGTGATTCCCTGCTGTTGAGGCGGGAGATTGACCGATGTCGGTGAAGGCGACGGGCCAGCTAGGGTTTGGCGAACTTGGCGCGGGGCGGCGGCCTGGCAGCGCGGCGCTGGAGCGGGTGTCTGTTCTGGTGGAGTGGTCGGGTTTCGAGAAGGCCTTGGCTGGCCTGCGTGAAGAAGGGCCTGGTCGTCCTGGCTATCGTCCGCTGCTGCTGTTCAAGGCGCTTTTGCTGCAAGCCTGGTACGGGCTGTCGGACGCGGAGCTGGAGTTTCGGTTGGGCGACAGCCTGTCGTTCAGCCGGTTCGTGGGGCTGAGCCTGGAGGACGCGGTTCCCGATCACACCACGCTATGCCGGTTCCGCAACCGACTGGTGTCCCAGCGCCTGCTGGAGCGGTTGTTCGACGAACTGGATCGCCAGTTGGACGGGGCGGGCCTGGTGCTCAAGCAGGGCGCGATGCTGGACGCCACCCTGATCGAGGCCGCCACGCCGCGCCCGCCGCTAGGCCAGGAGGATCGGGCCAAGGATCCGGACGCGGCCTTCGCCAAGCGCCAGGGCAAGCCGGGCTCGGCCTATGGCTACAAGGCCCATGTCGGCGTGGACCAGGGCTCGGGCCTGGTCCGGGCGGTGATCACCACCCCGGCCAATGTCAACGACACCACCCCGGCCGACGCCCTGATCCGCGGCGACGAGGCGGCGGTCTACGCCGATAAGGCCTATGACACCCACGCCCGCCGCGATCGGCTCAAGCAAGCCGGGGTCAAGCCTCGGCTGATGCGCCGACCCAACAAGCACCACGCTCTGACGCCCCGGCAGCAACGCTTCAACGACCTGGTGGCCCGCCGCCGCGCCGCCGTCGAGACCACCTTCGCCACCTGGAAGCGTCGCATGGGCCTGACCCGGACCCGCTATGTCGGCCTGGCCAAGGTCGCCGGCCAAGTGCTGCTCACCGCCATGGCCTTCAACCTACGCCGTGCCGCTGTCCTGACGGCCTGAACACGCCACCACTCCGCCCCGACACCGACAAAGCCTCCCCTCGCAGGCCATCACACGCCGCTTACCCCCTCCAACCTCGCTGATCACCGCGTAATGCAGCGGTCCCC
>NZ_AKKF01000284.1 GCF_000281955.1 Caulobacter sp. AP07
TGGCGGGAACCGCCCAGGACCAGACCTACAGCCTGACCTACAACGCCGCCGGCCAGATCATCACCCGCTCGATCAGCAACACCGGCGCGAACTATGTCTGGACGCCAGGCGTGGCCGGGACCAAGGCCTACACCGTCGATGGCCTCAATCAACTGACCACGGCGGCCGGGGCGACGATCACCTACGGCGATAACCGCGGCAACCTGACCAATGATGGGGCCAGAAGCTTTGTCTACGACCTGGAAAACCGGATGACGACCGCCCCGGGCGCGCCGGGGGTCACGCTGGGCTATGATCCGGTGGGGCGTCTGGACACCATCGTGGGGGCGATCACGACCCGGCTGGTCTATTCGGGTTCGGATCTGATCGAGGAAACCGACGCGGCCAACAACACCCAGCGTCGCTACATTCCCGGTCCGGGAACCGACGAGCCGATAACCTGGTACGAGGGCGCGACCACCAGCGATCGCCGCTTCCTTCTCAGCGATGAGCGCGGCTCGGTGGTGGCGCTGACCAA
>NZ_AKKF01000285.1 GCF_000281955.1 Caulobacter sp. AP07
CTCAACGCCCTGGTCGGCGGGGCGGGCGACGACGTCCTGAACGGCCGCGGCGGCAACGACATCCTCGACGGCGGGGCCGGCAACAACACCCTGACCGGTGGCGCGGGCAACGACACCCTGATCGGCGGGACGGGTTCGGACGTGGCGGTCTATATCGACGTCGCCTCCGGCGTGACCATCGACCTGGCCGTGACCAAGGCCCAGAACACCGGCGGATCGGGAACCGACACCCTGACGGGCATCGAGCACATCTATGCCGGCAACGCCTTCGGCAACACCCTGTCGGGCGACGGCCAGCTCAACGCCCTGGTCGGCGGAGCGGGCGATGACGTCCTGAACGGTCGCGGCGGCGATGACACCCTCGATGGCGGCGCGGGCGCCGACGCCCTCGATGGCGGGGCGGGCAGCGACATCCTGACCGGCGGGGCCGGCAACGACAGCCTGTCGGGCGGAACGGGTTCGGACGTGGCGGTCTATATCGACGTCACCGCCGGCGTGACCATCGACCTGGCCGTGACCA
>NZ_AKKF01000286.1 GCF_000281955.1 Caulobacter sp. AP07
CTGCTGTGCCTGCCGCTGTCGTTCCTGGGCTTCCCGCCGGCCATGGTGGCGATTCAGAAGGGGATCAGCCTCGTCTACCAGTTCTGGATCCACACCGAGGCGATTCGGAAGATGCCGCGCTGGTTCGAGGCGGTGTTCAACACCCCCTCGCACCACCGGGTGCACCATGCCCGCAACGCCCGCTATCTCGACGCCAACTACGCCGGCATCCTGATCATCTGGGACCGGATGTTCGGGACGTTCATTCCGGAGACCGACGCGGAGCGCTGCCGCTACGGGACGGTCAAGAACCTGAGCAGCTTCAACCTGCTGACCAACGTCTTCCACGAGTGGATCGGCATCGCCAGGGACCTGGCGGGTTCGCGCTCGCCGCGCGAGGTGCTGGGCTACCTGTTCGGCCCGCCCGGCTGGAGCCCCGACGGCTCGCGCGACACCTCCCACACGCTGAAGGCCAAGTGGCGGGCGCGGATGGCGCGGGAAGGGGTGAGGGACACGGACGCTTACCCGGTGGAGTGATTTCACGTCTGCGGACTGTTCTGACGCCCGCGCCCACCCCCATTCGTCATCCCCCGACTTGTTCGGGGGACCCAAGCAGAGTCTGGCGCGATGTCCAGCGCCGCTTGGGTCACCCGCATAAAGCGGG
>NZ_AKKF01000287.1 GCF_000281955.1 Caulobacter sp. AP07
GAAAGCAAAACCCCGTGTCAACTTCGTTTTCGACTAATTTCTTAGATCAAAACCAAAGTTGAATACTTCACCGAACTTTGGAATTCTTGACGAACTCCCTAATCCGATGAGGAGCGGCGCTTCTATTGAAGCAACGCCCCAGAGTCAACCGCCTCGTTTCCAGTCTATTCGAACCAGCCAAGGCCGCATCGAAGAGACAAAAAGGGTCCTGGGCCGCCGAGGCCGCCCACCTGGATCCATCACCGAGTCGATTGGAGCGCGGAAACTAACGAAACCAGCCGGAGAAAGCAAGAGCTTTGCGGCTCTGACTTCCGGTCGCGATCGCGTTTCCGAGCGAGGGGCCGATATAGGCGGGTGACAGCGCCGTGACAACCCCTCCCCTGCTGAATCCCGAGCCGGCGGCTTGGGCTTTGGCGGCTTGGGCTTTGGCGGCTTGGGCTTTGGCGGCTTGGGCTTTGGCGGCTTGGGCTTTGGCGGCTTGGGCTTTGGCGGCTTGGGCTTTGGCGGC
>NZ_AKKF01000288.1 GCF_000281955.1 Caulobacter sp. AP07
CGGCTTCTCGATCGAGATGAAGGTCGCCTCCCTGGAGCAGTACGCATTCCGAAGCCAAGGCGTCACGGAGCCGGCCCGGTTCGGTTCCGCCGAACTCGTGACGGAGCTCCAGTCTTGACCATGCGCAGCCTCATCGTCGTCGTTTTGCTCGCCTGTGCCGACCCGGCCCTCGCCCAGCGAACGATGCTGGTGAAGACCCCGGCGCAGTATCAGAAAGCGCTGTCCAAGGCGGGGGCAGGGGACACGATCGTTCTCGCCAACGGCGTCTGGCGAGACGTCGAGCTGGAGTTCCGGGGCAACGGCCGCGCGGGAAAGCCGATAACGCTCACCGCCCAGACGCCAGGGCGCGTGGTGTTTTCGGGCCGGTCGAGCCTGCGGCTGTCCGGGTCCCATCTGGTCGTATCGAACCTGGTGTTTCGCGACGGCTACTCGCCAAGGGGGGAGGTGCTGTCCTTTCGGCGCGCCCCCGGAGACGACGCCGTCGATACCCGCGTGACCGGGATCGTCATCGACGGCTTCAACAAACCCTCGTCGGAAGAGCTCGACTACTGGGTGGGACTCTACGGCCGGCGCAATCGTTTCGATCACGGCCATCTGACCGGCAAGACCAACAAGGGGCCGACGCTGGCGGTGGTCCGCGACGACGGGCAGCGTAACGACCATCGCATCGACCACAACTTCTTCGGGCCGCGTCCCGATCTCGGCGTGAACGGCGGCGAGACGATCCGCGTCGGCACCAGCCATCATGCCGACTCCGCCTCGCACACGACCGTCGATCACAACTGGTTCGAGCACTGCGACGGCGAAGCCGAAATCGTCTCCAACAAGTCCGGCGCGAACATCTATCGCGGCAACGTCTTCTTCGAGAGCCAGGGCGCGCTCGTCCTGAGACATGGCGACGACGCCCTGGTCGAAGGCAACGTGTTCCTGGGTGGGGGCAAGCCGCGCACGGGCGGCGTGCGGGTGATCAATCGTGGGCAGACAGTGCGCCACAACTACATGGAAGGGTTGGCGGGCGAAGGTTTCTTCAGCGCCCTGAGCATCATGTACGGCGTCCCGAACAGTCCGGCCATTCGCTACGTCCAGGTCGACGGCGCCGTGGTCGAGCGCAACACGATCATCAATGCCCGTTCCATCGTGTTCGGCCTGGGCATGGACAAGGAGCGGACGGCGCCACCGATCAACAGCCGGCTGGCCTCGAACCTAATCGTGAACCTGGACGGCGCCGATCCCGTCCGCGTCAACGGCGACGCCGGTGGGATCGCCATGGACGGCAATCTTCGCGACCCGAAGACCCCGCTCAAGCGGGGAGGCAACGGCTTGATCGAAGCGGCCGACGGGCCTGACCTCGGCGCCGGGCCGCTGACCGTCGTCGATCGCGCGTCGACGGGCGTGCCTTGGTATGGCAAGGATCCAGGGCCTCCAGTACGAAGCGATCGCGGAGGCTGAAGTCGCGGCGCCGACCTTGGCCACTTCTCGCGCCAGGCGACCGGCGCGAGGCGAAGGAGCCTCGGCTCAAGCCGGTGAGCGCGCGAACCGGGCCGCGCGCTCGATCAGCGCCCCCTCGGGACGCACGCCGGTATAGAGCACGAACTGTTCGACCGCCTGAAGCGCGATGACCTCGGCGCCGGTGATCACCGGCTTGCCCACCTGCCGCGCATAGACGATCAGCGGCGTTTCGGCCGGCAGGGCCACGACGTCGAACACCGTCCGGGCCTGGTCCACGACCTCGGGGGCGAAGGCCATGTCCCGCGCCTCGGGTCCGCCTTCCATGCCGATCGGGGTGACGTTGACCAGGAGGTCGGGACGACGGTCGTCCATGTCGGGAATCCAGTCATAGCCGCAGGCGCTGGCCAGGGCCCGGCCGGCGCCTGGGTTGCGGGCGACGATACAGCCGTCGCTCAACCCCGCGTCGCGCAGGGCGTGGGCCACGGCCTTGGCCATGCCGCCGCTGCCGCGCAGCACGACCTTGGACGACCTGGGCGCGCCGTGGGCCTCGATGAGCTTGGCGGCGGCGATGTAGTCGGTGTTGTAGGCCCGCAAGCGCCCGTCGTCGTTGACGATGGTGTTGACCGACTGGATGGCGGCGGCCGACGGGGTCATCTCGTCGACCAGGGGGATGCAGGCCTCCTTGAACGGCATGGAGACGGCGCAGCCGCGCACGCCCAGCGCCCGGACGCCGCCGATCGCGGCGGGCAGGTCGGTGGTGGTGAAGGCCTTGTAGACGTAGTTGAGGCCCAGTTCCCGGTAGAGGAAGTTGTGGAACCGGGTCCCGAAGTTCCCCGGTCGGCCGGCCAGCGACATGCAAAGCTGGGTGTCTCTGTCGATCATGGTCTGCAAGGTCTCCAGGGGTCTTCAGGTCTTCGAGGTCGGCGACGCTAGCGGCGGGCCCGGGCCAGGTCGGCCAGGTTGATGTCGAACCGCAGGCCGACGATGAAGGCGTTGCGCGCATCGCGCCGGCGGCCCGGTTCGTCCAGTTGGTCGGGGTGAACGATGTAGATCAGGTTCGGTTGCACGCGGATCGACGGTCCCAGCTGCGCGCCGTAGCTGAGCTCCATCATCACCTGGTCCGACGGCGGCGTCCCGGTCCCGCCCGCCGCCGCGCGGGCCAGGCGCAGGTTCTCCAGTGCGTCGTGGCTGTACTTCTGTTGGGTGACCACGAACCCGACCGTGTCCTCGGGACGGCTCTTGAACGTGCCCCGCTGCACGAAGCCCAGTTCCAGGAAATGGTCCTCGACCAGCCGGCCCGAAGTTCCGGCCATGGCGGTTCCGAACACCGTCAGGCCGCGATGGGACGCGGGATCGGGGCGCGTGACCATCTGTTCGAACCGGAAGAAGGCGCCCGAGCGGCCGTTCCGGGTGGCGTAGGGGCGGCCGCTCGTCGCCGCCGGCGCGCCGGTCGCGTCACGCAGCGGGTCGACGTAGTCCGCGCCGTCGTACCAGCCGCCGATCTCGTAGCGGCGCGGCATGGCGTCGTTGGCGAAGGTGGTGGCGTAGCCGAGGGCGAAGGGCGCGACGACGCCGGTCGAGCCCGAGGCGCCCCAGTCGAAGCCGTGTTCGTCGTCGGACTGGTGGCCGGGGTTGACCTCGTAGACGCCGACATGGGCGTAGACCTTTGGCGTCAGCCAGGCCGTGGCGTGGCCACCCCAGCTGGACACCGGCCACCAGGTGAAGTTGCTGGTCTTGAACACGAAGGTCGGGTTGCCGCAGGCGGCGTTGAGCTGGAAGGCGTTGCACAGGGGCGAGCCCAGGAAGCTGATATTGGCGACGGTGCGTCCGCCCTCGACCACCAGCCGGCCGTCGAGGAACGATTTCTCGAGGGTCAGGCGGGCGAGGCGGGTGTTCTGGGCGCCGTAGATCTCCTGGACCGAGGTGCTGCCGCCGACGTCGTCGGCGACCAGGTTGTCGCCGTGCCGGTTGGTCACCGCGACGTGGAGCCGGGTCCCGTCCCAGCCGAACGCCTTGTCGAGGTCGACGTCGGCGCCCAGCAGGATCTGGCCGGCATAGGCCTGGCCCTCGCGCAGGCCGCCGTCGACATTGGCCGCGGCCTCGCCGGTATAGGCCGCTTGCCAGGTGATCGGGCTCTTGGCGGGGTCGGTCTGGGCGGCCGCGCCGGCGGCCAGGCCGAGCGTGGCGGCGAAGACGACTGATGGAAACGTTTCCACAAGATGACGCACGATATCCTCCCTGTTCTTGTTTTCTGTCGCTCGGTTCAGGCCGTGGCGGGACGCTTGACGAGGCGCAGGGCCAGGGCGGTGACCACGGTCCCGGCCATCAGGGCCACGACGTAGCCGAGCAGGTGGGTCACGGCGTTGGGGATGGGCAGGACGAAGACGCCGCCATGCGGCACCTTCAGCTCCGCGCCGATCGCCATGGAGATCGCCGCGGCCGTCGCCGACCCGGCCATCAGGCACGGGATGACCCGCAAGGGGTCGCGGGCGGCGAAGGGGATCGCGCCTTCGGTGATGAAGGCCAGGCCCAGCACGCCGGCCGCCGGGCCGGCCTTGATCTCGTCGACGGTGAAGCGGTCGGCGAACAGCCAGGTGGCCAGGGCCAGGCCCAGCGGCGGGGTCATGCCGGCGGCCATGTCGGCGGCCATCGGGGTGTAGACGCCGCTGGCGATCAGGCCGGTGGCGAAGGCGTAGGCGGCCTTGTTGACCGGGCCGCCCATGTCGAAGGCGGCCATGGCCCCGATCAGCAGGCCCAGGACGATGGCGCTGGAGCCCTGCATGCCCTTGAGCCAGGTGGTCAGCAGCGCCAGCAACTGGGCGGCGGGGCCGCCGACCACATAGACCATCAGCAGGCCGGTGATCAGGGTCCCCAGCAGGGGCAGGATCAGCACCGGCTTGAGGCCCTCGAGGTTGCGGTGCAGCCGGATGCGCTGGTTGAGGAAGGCCACGGCGTAGCCGGCGATGAACCCGGCGGCGATGCCGCCCAGGAAGCCGGCCCCGAGATTGGCCGCCACCAGGCCGCCGATCATGCCGGGCGCGATGCCGGGCCGGTCGGCGATCGAATGGGCGATGTAGCCGGCCAAGGCGGGCACCATCAGGACGAAGGCGCCCTTGGCCCCGATTTGGAACAGGGCGTAGGCCAGGGTGCCCTTGTGGGCGTCGTCGAAGGCGTAGATGCCGCCCAGGGCGAAGGCCAGGGCGATCAGCAGGCCGCCGGCCGTCACGAACGGCAGCATGAACGACACGCCGGTCATCAGGTGCTTGTAGGGCCCGGCCTGGGCGGGCTTGACCCTGACGTCGGCCGCCCCGGCGGCGGGCGCCCCGCCCTGGGTGGTCGCCTCGGCCAGGGCGCGCTCGATCAGCTTGGCGCCGTTGCTGATCGCCGGCTTGGTCGGCGATAGGAAGAGGCGTTTGCCGGCGAAGCGCGACAGGTCCACCTGGGTGTCGGCGGCGATCACCACCAGGTCGGCGGCGGCGATCTCGGCGGCGGTCAGGCCGTCGCGCGCGCCGACCGAGCCTTGGGTCTCGACCCGGATGTCGTGGTTCAGGGCCTTGGCGCCCTGTTGCAGGCCTTCGGCGGCCATGAAGGTGTGGGCGATGCCGGTCGGGCAGGAGGTGATCGCGACGATCTTCAAGGGGCCGGAGGCCGCCGCCGGGCCTTGTCCGGACGCGCCGGCCAGCCGGGCCAGCCGGGCCAGGACGGCCGAGGCGTCGGCCAGGACCTCGTCGATGCTGGCCTCCTGGCGAGGCAGCCGCGCGAAGCGTTCGTCGCTGGGCGCGCCGGCCCCGACCACCAGCAGGCCGTCCGCCTGTTCGAGCAGCGCGGGATCCAGGGGTGTGAGCACGCCCTGAGGCGTATGGACCTCCACGGCCAGGGTCCTCCCCATGGCCGCGGCGGCCTTGCGCAAGGCCTCGCTCGCCAGCACCGCGTGGGTTCCGCGTTCACCGGCCCCGACGACCGCCAGAAGATTGGACATCGCTCCTCCTCGGCGGCCTTGGGCCGCGCCTTCTTGTTTCAATGGGCCGTCTGTCGTGGGCCGGTCGTCCGGCGCGCCCAGTCCTGGGCCGGGGTGATCGCCGCCAGCGCCGCCAGCGCCAGCACCGTTTCACCGTCCGGCAGGTGGGCCCCCGGGTGGCGCAGCTTTCCGGTCGCGAAGGCGGTGGACAGCCGGGCGACGGCTTCCAGGCTCGCGCCGGCCCGCACGGCGGCGGTCAGGCCCGCCACCATGGCGTCGCCGGCCCCCACGGCGCTGCCCGCCTCCAGGACCGGCGGGGCGACGTGCAGCGCGCCTTCGCCGGAGACGAACAGCGCGCCCTGGGCGCCCAGGGACACCGTCACCAGGGCGATCCCCATGCCGTGCAGGGCGCGCGCCGCGGCGAGCAGGGCCACGGGGTCCTCCAGGCCGCGTCCGGCCCAGGTCTCCAGCTCGTGCCGGTTGGGCTTGATGCAGAACGGCAGGGCGTCCTCCGCGGCGGTGAGCGCCTCGGCCAGGGGCGCGCCGCTGGCGTCGAGGACGACGCGGGCGCCGATCGCGCGAAGGTCGCCGATCAGGCGCCGGTAGGTGTCGTCGGGCAGGCTGTCAGCCAGGCTGCCCGACAGGACGACGAGGTCGTCCGGGGCGACGTCGTCGAGGCGCCGGCGGACCTCGGCCAGGGCTGCGGCGTCGGCGAAGGGGCTGGGCAGGTTGATGTCGGTCGTGGTCCCGCCGGGCGAGGTTTCCAGCAGCTTGATGTTGGTGCGGGTGTCGCCCGGCACCCGGACGAAGCGGTCCTCGATCGCCTTGGCGGCGAACAGGGCCTCGAACGGGGCGGCGTTGTCCGCGCCCAACAGGCCGGTGACGATGGTCGGCACGCCCCAGTCGGCCAGGCACGAGGCGACATTGACCCCCTTGCCGCCGGGGTCGTGCCGCACGGCCAGGGCGCGGTGGACCTGGCCCGGCCGCAGCGTGTCCAGCGCGACCGTCTGGTCGATCGCCGGGTTCAGGGTGACGGTGCGCACCGGGCCGCTCATGCGAGGTCTCCGTCCAGCGCCCGCACGTCCTCGGCGTCTGCGCAATCGACGGCCCTCTGGGCCAGGGCCCGCAGGTCGCCGAGCGCGCTGCCCCGCAGGCGGGCCTTGACCGCCGGAATGTCGCGCGGGGTCATCGACAACTCGTCGACGCCCAGGCCCGTCAGCAGAGCGGCGCCGAACGGGTCGCCGGCGATGCCGCCGCAGACGCCGACCCAGCGCTCGTGCCGGGCGGCGCCGGCCACGGTCATCTGGATCAGGCGCAGCACCGCCGGGTGCAGGCTGTCGGCCTCGGCGGCCAGAACCGGGTTCTGGCGGTCGATGGCCAGGGCGTACTGAGTCAGGTCGTTGGTGCCGATCGAGAAGAAGTCGACGTGGCGCGCCAGGGCCTCGGCCCGCAGGGCGGCGGCCGGCACCTCGATCATCACCCCCAGGGGCACCGGTGGCGCGTCGAGTTCGGCGCGGACCCGCTCGCAGGCGGCGCGCAAGGTCAGGACCTCGCCGACGCTGGTGATCATCGGGAACATGATCGACAGCTCGGCGCCGGCCTTGGCGGTGCGGTAGAGCGCGCGCAGCTGCGGCTCGAGCAGGTCGGGCCGGCGCAGCAGCAGGCGCGCGCCCCGCACGCCGAGGAACGGGTTCTCCTCCTTGGGCAGGTTCAGGTGGGCCACCTGCTTGTCGCCGCCGATGTCGAGCGCCCGGATGATCAGCGGCTTGCCGTCGAGGGCCGCCGCCATGGCCCGATAGGTTTCGAACTGGTCGTCCTCGGTCGGCGTGTCGCCGCGCTCCAGGAACAGGAATTCGGTGCGCATCAAGCCGACGCCCTCGGCGCCCTGCGACAGGGCGAAGGCGGCCTGGTCGGGCAGGTTGATGTTGGCGCCGATCGCCACGACGTGGCCGTCGCGGGTGCGGGCGGGCAGGGCGCGGGCCTCGGCCTCCCGCTCGCGGATTCTGGCCTGGGCCGTGATCCAGGCGCGGGCCGAGGCGAGGTCCTCGGCGCTGGGCGACAGATAGAGCTTGCCCGCCTGGCCGTCGACGATGGCCTGCGCCCCGTCGGTCAGGTCCAGCAGCGCGGTTCCGCCGCCGACCATGGCCGGCAGGCCCAGGGTGCGGGCCAGGATCGCGGTGTGCGAAGTCGGCCCGCCCTGGGCGGTGGCCAGGCCCGCGACGCGGGAAAGGTCCAGGCCCGCCGTGTCGGACGGCGAGAGGTCGGTCCCGACCAGGATGCACGGGCCTTCGGGCAGGTCCTGCAGCGAGCCCGTCCGCAGGTTCGGGTCGATCTGGGCCAGGACGCGCTGGCCGACGTCGCGCAGGTCGGCGGCCCGCGCGGCCAGGACCGGGTTGCCCAGGGCCGCCAGGCGGTGGGCCAGGCGATCGATCGCCTGGTTCCAGGACCAGGCCACGCCATGGCCTTCGACCATCATCTGCGAGGCCAGGGTGATCAGGTCGGTGTCGTTGAGCAACTCGCCCTGGGCCTTGAAGATGGCCGCATCCGCCGCGCCCAGCCGACGGGCGGTGTCGTCGGCCAGGGCCTGGAGCTGCTGGCGCGTGCGGCTCAGCGCCTCGTGCAGGGTCGCGGCCGCCTCGACCAGCGGGGTCGGGTGGTCGGGAACGGCCGCCTCGGCGTTCGACAGCAGGTGGATCACGCCGATCGCCAGGCCCGGCGCGGCGGCCACGCCGGCGATCGTCGCGGGTTCGCCGGCGGGCGACCAGCCGGCGACCGGCGCCTGGCGCGCCCGCTGGGCGGCGATCGCGGCGTCGGCCTTTTCCTGGTTGCTGAGCCCTGTGACGGCGGCGCGCAGGGCGACCAGGGCCTCGGACGCGTCGCCGCCCTGGGCCGAGAGCGTGATCGGGTCCCCGGCTCGCAGGCCCAGTTGCAGCAGCGAGATCAGGTTCTTGGCGTCGGCCGCCTCGTCCCCATGCCGGACGCGGATCTGGGCGGCGAACCGGCGGGCGGTCTCGACCCAGTGCGAGGCCGGGCGGGCGTGCAGCCCGGCCGGGTAGTCGACGGTCCAGTCGAAATGTTCGCCCAGGTCGTCGGCCGGGGCGGCGTCGGCGACCGGCGGCGGTTCGCCGCTGAGGGCGGCGATCAGCTCCCGGACGTCGTCGGTCACGGCCAGGGCGGCGAGGCGCTCCTCGTCCTGGATCAGCCGGGTCAGCCGCCGCAGGGTGGCGATGTGGGCGTCGGACTGGGCGGCGATGGCGATGACGAACCGGGCCGTCTGGCCGGGGTTCCATTCCACGCCCTGGCGGACCTGGAGGATGGCGATGCCGTTGCGGTTGATCAGGTGGCGATCGCCGCCCATGCCGTGAGGGATGGCCACGCCCTGGCCCAGGAAGGTGTTCGCCACCGCCTCGCGGCGGATCATGCTTTCCTCGAACCCGGGGCGCGCGCAGCCAGCGGAGATCAGCATCAGGGCGGCCTGGCGGATGGCCTCTTCCTTGGTCGCGGGGCGGGCGTCCAGCCGCACCAGCTCGCGCGGCAGCAGATCGCTTTCTGCGGCAAAGGACATTTGGGAACCTCCCTACGGCGTTTCTTGATTGTCAGTGGAAACGTTTCCACTAACATTTGTCAAAGAAATTTTGCAGTGAAGGTGGTTGTGGCGTCAAAAGGGCTTGATGCCGGTCGGGAACCCGGTGCAGGCTTGGTGTTGGGATGGAAACGTTTTCTGCAGCATGACCGTCAGCATCAAGGATGTCGCCAAGGTCGCCGGCGTCGCCGTATCGACCGTCTCCCGGGCCCTGGGCAAGGGTCCGGTCAGCGACGAGGTTCGCGCCCAGGTGCAGGCCGCCGTGCGCCAGACCGGCTACAAGCCCAACCTCTCGGCCCGACGCCTGCGCTCGCAACATACCCAGACCGTCGGCCTGGTGGTCGCCGACATCGGCAACCCGTTCTTCACCACGGTGGCGCGGGCGGTCGAGGACGCCGCCTACAAGGCCGGCATGCGGGTCATCCTCTGCAACACCGACGAGGATCCCAAGCGTGAGGCGCTCTATTTGGGCCTGATGCAGGAAGAACGGGTCAGCGGCCTGATCTTCGCGCCGACCCGCGCGACGATCGAGCGACTGGCCGACTACGATTTCGATTTTCCGGTGGTGCTGATCGACCGGGCCGGGGCCGGCGGCCGGTACGACGCCGTCGTGCTCGACAATCGCCAGGCCAGCGCCGACCTCGTCGAACATCTGTTCTCCCGAGGCTACCGTCGCATCGGCGGCCTGTTCGGTTCGACCAGCACGACCGGCGCGGAGCGTCACGAAGGCTATGTCGCCGCCATGACCCGGCGCGGACTGTCGCCCCAGGCGCGGTTCGCGCCGCCCTCGGTAGCGGCGGCGATGGCCGAAACCGACGCCTGGCTGGCCGGCCCGGATCGGCCCGAGGCGCTGATCGTCAGCAATGGCCTGTTCCTCGAGGGGGTGGTCAAGGCGGTCCGAGCGGCGGGGCTGTCCATTCCGGGGGACCTTGGCTTGGCCGGCTTCGACGACGAGACCTGGACCCAGTTGGTCGAGCCGGGGATCACGGTGATCGGCCAACCGATCGACGCCATCGGCCGCGAGGCCATGGCGATGCTTCTCGACCGCCTGGAAACGCCGTCGCAGCCGGCGCGCAAGGTGGTGCTGTCCGGGCGCTGCATCGTCCGCGGATCGACGGCTCGAGTCGGGGTCCCGGCCGTGGCGGACTAGGCGGCCCGTCAATAGAGCCGAGCCGCGAGTCGGTCTCGCTCGGTCGGACGAGGCGCGCGGCGCGCTGGGCCGCCTCCGCTGGAGAGGTCAGTCGGCCAGTCTCGATTCCAGCGTCTTCAGCCAGTCGACCAGAAGGTCATGGCGGATCGGACCGTTCGACATCGAGACATCCCTGGGCACTTGGGGCGGCTCGACCTCGGAGGGCGAGTAGCCGAAGCACGCCCGGAACTGGCGGCTGAAGTGGGTGGGGGAGGCGAAGCCGTACTGATAGGCGATGTCGGCTATGGTCGGGCTGGGCCCCATCCGCCGCCGCAGCGCCCTGCGGGCGTGTTGCAGGCGGCGATCCTGGACATAGCGATTGACCCCGCCCTCGGTGTCGAAGGCGCGATAGAGCGTCGCGCGGGATACGCCCGCCGCGCGCGCGACCGCGCCGTTGTCGATGGTGGGTTCGAATGCGTTCAGCCGGGCCTCGATATAGTCGCCGGCGGCGCGGCGGACGGTTCGCTGAAGCGCCGCCATCTCGGGTTCGGGGACGGCGCTCTCCAGCCCGGTGATGCGCACGGCGATCAGGAAGGCCGCCTGGATCGCCGTTTCGATCTCTTCCTGGCTCAGGCTTTCGCTGAGCTCCATCAAGCTGGTCAGGTGGGCCTTGAGCAGGCGGGCGCCCGGCCGGTCGGGCGGGATGACCAGGCCGTGCGCGTCCTTCGCGATCAGGGAAGGCGGCGCCACCGCGCGCGGCGCCAGCACGGTAATGACGTCGATGAGATCGACCCGGGAAGCCGTGGGTCGGGACAGGTCCCGGAACTGGATCGCGCCGGGGGCCGCCCGGATTTCGCGACCGTCCGCGTCGCCGACGACCGCGGCGTTGTTGACGAGGAGATTGAGGCCGTCCAGGTCGGACCGGCGCAGCGTGGCCGCGCCCCGCGACAGGGTCTGGCGCACCGAGCGCCCCTGTCCGAGCACCCCGGACTCGGTGAGCGCCGAGCGGGTCCTGTTGTAGAAATGCCGGCGGTCGTGGTCGCTGATGCCGGAGACCTCGTAGAGGTCCGCCATGCCGACGATGTAGCGCTCGAAGGCGTCGGGCAGGGTGTCGGTGGAGACATCCCAGGATATCACATGGGAGGCGGGCAAGCGGAATCCTGACGCACGGTGTGGCGCTTGGGGAACGCAAACGGCGCCATATTTCACTTTGGTAGCGAATTTCCGCGTGAAATTCACCGGTTTTCTCCCGCCGCGCTTGCAATGTCCCGTACGTCGCTCGATCGGAGATTCCCAGGCATTCCCAAAGGGTTACGGCGGCGCTGGCGGAATGACAGGGATATCCGCGACCGCCGCGCGTTCGTGGCGACGGATCTCCAGGGAATGGGGTGCCGCTGGCGGACGGTCTCCATCGGGTCGAGTGTCGGCAGGCCCTGCCGGCCAGGGTCTGGGGCCATCAATAGTTGTTGGCGCCGGTGTTGATCTGATCGAGGAGGTTGGGCAGCAGGTGGGCGGCGATGCGCCGGGCGGACTCGGCGTCGCGGCCCAGCATCCCGCGCAGGGGGCCTCCGATCATGGCGTCGCCAAAGGCGCACAGGGTCAGCAACAGCAGGGCCGACGGGATGTGCTGCGGCGCGCCGTCCGTGGCGCGGACGGTCTCGTCCAGGGCGGTCACCAGATCGCCCACCGCCTCGCGCACCGGCTCCAGGTGCTCGTAGCGGTTGGAGAGGGCGAGCCAGGCCGCCAGCTGGCCCGCGCCGCCCTCGTCGAAGGCGTCGAAGACGATGTCCACCAGCGCTCTTGGCGCATTGGCGTCCGAGCGGACATGGGTCACCGCCGTTTGCAGCGCCTTGGCCAGGTCGCGGACCATCGCCCCCATCAGGGCCGACTGAAGTTGGGCCGCCGAGCCGAAATGATGGATCAGGTTGCCGTGGGTGACGCCGATCTCGCGAGCGACGGCGTTCAGGGTCACGCCAGTGGGGCCATGCTGGATGAGCAGTTGTCTGGCGCAGGCGATGGCCTGGGCGCGAGCCTCGTCGGGTGAGCGCCGGCGGCGGGTCTTGACGTACGCCGGAGGCGCTTCGCTCTGCACCTTGCTTTCTCCATATTTATATCAATGTAAATGTCACCATGACTTGGTTCGGAAAAGGATGCAATCAGGCGAGGGGTTTGGCGACCGCAGATCAACCCTGGTTAGAGTAGGAAGCTGGGCAGGAGGCGGGCGACGATCTTGCGGCCGCTGTCCTCGTCGCGATCCAGCATGTCGCGCAGCGGGGCGCCGATCACCGCGTCGCCGAACGCGCAGAGGGCGATGAACAGCACCGCGGAGGTGATGCGGTTGTGGGTCTGCTCGCCTTCGGCGGAGAACTTTTCGTCGATGGCCCTGACCAGGTCCTGGACGGCGGCGCGCACCGGCTCCAGGTGCTGCAGGTCGCCCGAGAGCGCGATCCAGGCGGCCAGCCGCCCGGCGCCGCCGCGATCGAAGGCGTCAAAGACCGCGTCGACCAGAGCTCGCGGCGCGCCGGCGTCGGAGCGCAACTGGTTGACCGCCGCGTCGAGGGCGTCGGCCAGGTCGCGGACCATGGATTCCATCAGCGCCGACTGCAGTCCCGCCGCCGACCCGAAGTGATGGATCAGGTTGGCGTGGGTGACGCCGATCTTGTCGCCGACCGCCTTGAGCGTGATCGCCGTCGGACCGGATTCGATCAGCAGCTGCCGGGCGACGACCAGCGCCTCACGTCGGGCTTCGTCGGGCGCGCGTCGCCGGCGCTTCGGGATCTCGGCCACGGCGGTGTCATTACGTATTGACATCAGTGTCACTTACATCTATGTAGATATCGTCGAGCGTCGATATATTCCGCGTTGGACAGCCTCCAGCTCCACCGGAGTCGGACGCCTTATTGACAGGAAGTTTAGGAGATAGCGTCGCCTTGGCCCAGACCTTTCATGCCGATGTCGAGCGCCGGTCTGCGACGCTTCGTCGCAAGCACGCGATCGATCCGCTGCGGGCCGTACGCGGTTTTCGTCGCCTGGTGGCCGACAAGGAGGACACCGAGCAGGTCTTCGAGATCATGAGCGCCCTGTCGGGTCGCTCGATTCCCAACGGCTACATCCGGCTGCTCGATTCGGAGGAGGGCGGTCGGCAGGCCTATCTGGCCGTCGAGTTCGCCCATCGCCTGGATGACAGGATCTGGCTGGCCAGCTTGCCCGACGGCAGCGTCGGGGCGGCCTATCGCGACTTTGTCGCCGCGCGTGGCTTCACCGCCCAGGGCCTGGCCGAGGAAAGCCGCAAGGTCGTCGACACCGAGATCGACGCCGCCCATCCCAACGGCTGGTACGCCCGCCGCCTGCGCGACGTCCACGATGTCTGGCACGTGCTGACCGGTTACGGAACCGACGCCCTGGGCGAGGCCTGCGTGGTGGCGTTCTCCCACCCCCAGACCCGCAGCGCGGGCTTCGCCTTCATCGCCGCCGGCGCGGCGCTGGAGTTCGGGAAGCTGGGCAAGGGCCATCCCTACGGCCGCGCCATCTGGCAGGCCTGGCGCCATGGCCGTCGGGCGGCCTGGCTGCCGGGGCTCGACTATGAAGCGCTGCTGGCCCAGCCGCTCGACGCCGCCCGAGCCCGCCTGCGCATCGCCCGCCCCACCCTCTACGAGGCCGTGCCGCAAGAGGCGCGCAACGGCTACCGCTTCGACAATTGACTGTCGGGAGACCTTTGATGACCCAGTCCAGCAAGACCCCGCCCGACCTGACCATCCAGCCACGCGACATGGCGTTCGGCCGTGACGCGCCCAGCGGGCGCTGGTGGCTGGGGGGGGATCCGGTCGGCACGGCGTTCTACAACGCCCTGTCGGCGACGTTCCCGCTCGGCGAGCGGTTCTTCATGGACAGCGTGCGCCGCTACCGCAACGTCGCGCCGGCCAAGCTGAAGGCCCAGATCGCCGGGTTCCTGGCCCAGGAGGCGATGCACACCCGCGAACACATCTTCTTCAACAAGCAGATCGCCGACCACGGCTTCGACATCGCGGCGATGGAGGACCGGACCCGGGCGCGGCTGGATTACGCCCGCACCCGCCCGCCGCTGCAGCAATTGGGGGCCACCATCGCCCTCGAGCACTTCACCGCCATCCTGGCGCACGCGCTGCTGGCCGACCCACGCCATCTGGAAGGCGCTTCCGACGAGGCCAGGGCCATGTGGCGCTGGCACGCGATCGAGGAGGTCGAGCACAAGTCGGTGGCCTACGACGTCTACATGGCGGCGGCCGCGTCCCTGCCGGCCCCGCGGCGCTGGACACTGCGGGTGCTGACCATGGTGGCGGCCACCCACCTGCTGTTCGCCGTCGTCGGCAGCAACATCGCCGACATCTTCACCTCGGACGGGATCAACAACGGCCGCACCTGGCGGCGGCTCTTCCACTTCATGCTGGTGCGGCCCGGCATGCTGCGCCAGGTGATGGGCAGCTACTTCGCCTACTTCCTGCCGGGCTTCCATCCGTGGCAGCACGACAATCGGGCCCTGGTCAGCGAGGTGGAGCAGACCTTGGCGGCGACCTATGGCGTCGGGGCGCCGGCATGATCGCCGGCCTCGTCCTGGCCGCTGGACTGGCCTCGTCCGCGACGTCGACGTCCGAGGATGTAAAGGGCCTCTGGCGCACCCCGACCGATGGCGGGTCGCTGGTGCGGCTGGCGCCCTGTGGCGACGGGATCTGCGGCCGCATCGTCAGTTCACCGCGCCTGCGGATCGCGCCCGACCAGAAGGACGTCCACAACCGCGACATCGCCCTGCGCGGCCGGGCGTTGCGCGACCTGACCTTCATGAAGATCAGGTCGACCGGCCCCGGAACCTGGGGCGACGGCTGGGTGTACAATCCGGAGGACGGCGGCACCTATAAGGGCGTCATGGAGCTGAAACCGGACGGGACCCTGCGCCTGACCGGGTGTATCGTGCGGCCGTTCTGCAAGACCCAGATCTGGCGCCGCGCCCAGGCTGACTGAACCGGCGACGCTTCATCGACCGACAAAGCGTCGCGACTTGGCGATGATCGCCCGGGTTTGAACCGTCGCGCTGCTTCTGTGCACGGATGACGTTCAGGAAGGGGTCTGGCCCTTGCTTAGCTATCTCAGGCGCCTACATGCCTCCTGCCGGGTTCCGGCGGGAGGCTGGAATGATCGGCGCGTCGGTGAAGCAAGTTTCGAAGGTGTCCATGACCGAGGCGCGACCCGCGCAGGCGCAGCACCGCGCCGGATTAGCGTCGACGGCGCTGGGCTTGATCGCCGCCGCCGGCCTGATGGCGATCGCCTCGCCCGCTTTCGCCCAGACCGCCGCCGAACCCGCCGAGGCGTCGCCGCAAGACGCCGCGCCGCTCGTGGACGCGCCGCCGGTCCAAGATCCCGGGCTCGCGGCCTATGACCCGCTCGAAGGCTTCAACCGGGCCAGCTTTGGCGTCAGCATGGGCCTGGACCGCGCCGTCGTCGGCCCCATAGCCCATGGCTACATGGCGGTGACGCCCAAGCCGGTTCGCAACCGGGTGAGTTCGGTGATCTATAATCTGGGCGAACCCAGCACGGCGTTGAACGACGTCCTGCAGGGACATCCCAAGCGCTTCGGCGTGACCACTTCGCGCTTCGTGATCAATTCGACCATCGGCCTGTTGGGGCTGTTCGACGTGGCGGCCGGCATGGGGCTGCAAGGGCATGGCGCCGACTTCGGCCAGACCTTCGGACGCTACGGCGTCAAGCCGGGCCCCTATCTCTATGTCCCGGTCATGGGTCCCTTGAGCTTCCGCGAGGGCGTGGGCCGCGCGCTCGACTTCGCGACCGACCCTGTCGGGATCATCGGCGGCGGTTACACGACCACCTTCGGCGCGACGCGCCTGGGCGTCGGCGTCGTCGACGTCCGCGCCAGGGCGGACGGCGCCTTCCGGGCGCTGGACGACTCCGTGGATCCCTACGTGACCGCGCGGTCGGCCTATGGGCAGTACCGGGAATCCTTCCTGCGCGAGGCCACGGGCGAGGTTCAGGCCTTGCCTGATTTCGACGACGCACCGTCAACCTCTTCCGAAGCCCCGTCAGCCGTCACGACGTCCAGTGCGGCTGGACCCCAATGACCTATCCGGAACCGACCATGATCAACGCCCGCCCCACCCGCCGTTTCACCCAGTTCGCGCTGGTGGCCCTCGTCGGGCTCGGCGCGTTGTCGCAAGCGCGCCCGGCTCTGGCCCAGGCCGCCCGTGACCCCCAGGCCGAGCAGTTCGTGCAGACGCGGGCTCAGCGGGTCATCACGGTGCTGGCCGACAAGAACCAGAGCGTCGCCCAGAAGAAGGCGACCTTCCACACCGCCATCGACCAACTGGCCGACGTGCCCAAGATCACCAACTTCGTGCTCGGCAAGTACGCGCGGACCATCACGCCCGACCAACGTACGCGGTTCTCGACGGCGTTCCGCACCTATGCGGAGAACGTGTACCAGAATCGCATCGACGACTATCACGGTGAAAAGCTGACGGTCACCGGCTCCACTGTGCGCAAGCCGGGCGACGTCATCGTCAACACCACGATCTCGGGCGGCCAGGTCGGTCAGCCCCTGCCGGTGGCCTGGCGGGTGATGGGCGGCGGGGCCTCGTGGAAGGTGGTCGATGTGCAGTTCAAGGGCGTCTGGCTGGCGATCACCCAGCAGCAGGACTTCGTTTCGACGATCGACAACGCCGGCGGCAATATCGACGTGCTGATCGCCCAGTTGCAGCGTGACGGCCAGCGTTCCGTGGCGCGTAAATAGACAACGACGAAGCCGTCCGGTCGGGTGGGCGGTCTTACTGGACTTCGAAAGGATATGGGGTTGCGCGAACAATGGGCCGAGACCCTGATGGGTCTTCTCGTCCTCGTCCTCGCGGCGGGGTTTCTGGTCTACTCGCTGAGCGTCGGCGGCGTGGGGAGCAAGCCGGGCGGCTATGACGTCACGGCCAAGTTCGGTCAGGTCGGATCGCTGGCGCCGGGCGCCGCCGTCAGCGTGGCCGGCGTCAAGGTCGGCACCGTTTCGGAAATCAGACTGGATCCGAAGACCTTCCTGGCCGTCACGAAGTTGAGCCTGGACCCGACCGTCAAGCTGCCGTCGGACTCCACCGCCAAGATCACCAGCGACAGCCTGCTGGGCGGGGTGCACGTGGCCATCGCGCCGGGCGGCGCGATCGACGACATCAAGCCGGGCGGCGAGATCGAGAACACCCAGGGCGCGGTCGACCTGTTCGGCCTGATCGGCTCGGTCATGCGGCCCCAGGGCGGCGCGGAAGCGCCGGCGGCCCCCGCGCCGGGCGCCGCCGCGCCCGCCGTTTCCGACGCCACCGTGGCCCCGGAAAGCTACTGAGATGACCGCGGCTGACGCGGCGATCCCCGCCGTCTTCAAACCCATTCGCTCCATCGGGCGCTCGACGCTCGGCGCGCTGCGCATGGTGGGCTCGGTCGGCGTCTTCTCGGTGCGCGGCGTAGCCTCGGTGTTCACCCCGCCATGGTTTCCGGGCCAGCTCTGGCGGCAGTTGGTCGCCATCGGCTTCTTCTCGCTGCCGGTGGTCGGGCTGACGGCGATCTTCACCGGCGCGGCCCTGGGCCTGAACATCTACACCGGCGGCGGGCGCTTCAACGCCGAGCAGGTGATGCCGCAGATCGTGGCCCTGGGCATCACGCGTGAGCTGGGCCCGGTGCTGGCGGCCCTGATGCTGGCCGGCCGGGTCTCGGCCGCCATCGCCGCCGAGATCGGAGCCATGCGGGCCACCGAACAGATCGACGCCATGCGCACCCTGTCGACCGACCCGTTCCGCTACCTGGTCGCGCCGCGCCTGCTGGCCGCGACGCTGGTGCTGCCGCTGCTGACCCTGATCGCCGACATCATCGGCGTGGCCGGCGGCTGGCTGGTGGCGGTGCGGATCCTGGACTTCAACTCCAGCGTCTACATCCGCAACACAGCCAACTTTCTGCAGTTCTGGGACGTCGGTTCGGGCCTGATCAAGGCGGCGGTGTTCGGCTTCATCGTGGCGCTGATGGGCTGTTACCACGGCTACAACGCCAAGGGCGGGGCGCGCGGCGTCGGCCGGGCGACCACCCATGCGGTGGTGTCGTCGGCCATCCTGATCTTCGCCTCCGACTACTTCCTCACGACGCTGTTCACCCACACATGACCGACATCGCCAAACTCGAATGGAGAGGCGTCCGCAAACGCTTCGACGGCGCGCCGGTGCTGGACGGGCTGGACCTCAGCGTCGCGTCCGGCCGGTCGCTGGTGATCATCGGCGGCTCGGGCCAGGGCAAGTCGGTGACCATCAAGGTGGCCATGGGCCTGGTGCGTCCTGACGCGGGCGAGGTGCTGGTCGATGGCAAGAACCTGATCGGCATGGGTGGGCGTTCCCGGCGGAACCTGTTTTCGCGCGTCGGCGTCCTGTTCCAGGGCGCTGCGCTGTTCGACAGCCTGACCGTCTGGGAGAACGTCGCCTTCCGCCTGATCAACGCCGACGGCGTGTCGCGCAAGGACGCCAAGGCGCGGGCGATCGAAGCGTTGGCGCGCGTGCGCCTGCAGGCCAGCGTCGCCGATTCCCACCCCTCCGAACTGTCCGGCGGCATGCAGAAGCGCGTCGGCCTGGCGCGGGCCGTGGTCGCCAATCCCGAGATCCTGTTCTTCGATGAACCGACCACGGGGCTGGACCCGATCACCTCGGCGGCGATCAACGAGCTGATCGTCGACCAGGTGCGGGGCCTCGGTTGCACGGCGGTGTCGATCACCCACGACCTGGCCTCGGCCCGGACGATCGGCGACGAGATCGCCATGCTGCATGGCGGCAACATCGTCTGGCGCGGCGCGCCCGCCGAGCTCGACCGCACGGACAACCCCTATGTGCGCCAGTTCGTCGATGCTCGGGCCGACGGGCCGATGACGAGCGTGGTCGAGGAATAATGACCTATCCCTTGCGCGGGACCGCGCTGCTGGCGGTCCTGGTCTTCGGCTTTTCCGGCCCGGCCCAGGCTCAGGACTATGTGCGCGCCGACTGCCGTGGCCAGGTGGCGCCGGCCGCCCTGCGCTTCGACTCGCCCGAGCATGTGCGCTGGTACAAGCGCTTCTGGACCGGCGATTGCGACCACCTGCCGTTCTGCATTCCCGGCTCGCCGAACTGGAACGATATCGTCGGCAAGCTGGTGGTCCGAGGTGGCCCGGCCGAGCAGGCGGCGCTGCTGCCCAAGGCGTGCCGGCTGGGTCAGTTGATCGGCCTGGAATGGTCGCGCGACAAGAAGGTCCGGCGCATCGACACCGGCGACCTGCGCACGTTCAAGGGCATGCTGGAGAAGTCCGGCGACGCCCTGCGCGGCGTCGAACAGGTCGAGGTTTCGACCCGCACCAAGCTGGCGCGCTAGGCCGGACGCCAGCTCACGAATGTTCGCGCCGTCGGTCCGCCCCACCTTGTGGCGGCGCTTGGCGGGGCTATCTGACAAGCCAGTAAGCGTCGCGGCCGAGGCTGGCGACCCCATCGCTCCGGAGCCGACCATGACCGACCTCTCAGCCTTCGCGATCACCCGGCGCTGGCCTGCCCAGCATCCCGACCGCCTGCAGCTCTACTCCCTGCCGACGCCGAACGGGGTCAAGGTGTCGATCATGCTGGAGGAGATCGGCCTTCCCTACGAGCCGCACTTCATCGACATTGGCCAGAATGAAACCTGGACGCCGGAATTCCTGTCGCTGAACCCCAATGGCAAGATTCCCGCGATCATCGACCCGGACGGCCCCGGCGGCGCGCCGCTGGCCCTGTTCGAGTCGGGTGCGATCCTGGTCTATCTGGCCGAGAAGACCGGCAAGCTGCTGCCGACCGCGCCGGCCGAGCGCTACGAGACCCTGGAATGGGTGTTCTTCCAGATGGCGGCGATCGGGCCGATGTTCGGCCAGGTGGGTTTCTTCCATAAGTTCGCCGGCCGCGAGTACGAGGACAAGCGTCCGCTTGAACGCTACGTCGCCGAATCCAAGCGCCTGCTGGGCGTGCTGGAGACCCGGCTGGCCGGTCGCGACTGGATCATGGGCGACGCCTACACCATCGCCGACGTCGCGACCCTGGGCTGGGTGCGCAACCTGATCGGCTTCTACGGCGCCGGCGACCTGGTCGATTACGGCGCCCTGAAGAACGTTCCGGCCTGGCTGGAACGCGGGCTGGCGCGACCGGCCGTTCAGCGCGGACTGGAGCTTCCCAAGCGACCCTAGGGGCGGGCGCTGGCGGCGCGCGCGATTGTCGCACGCCGCCTTAACCGTTCCGACGTCCTCTTGGGGCACGCTGCCCTTGGAGGTGATGATGAATCACGATGAAGCGCGGCGAATCCGGGAGCTCCGGAGCTACGGTGTCCTAGACACCTCGCCGGACATCGCCTTCGATCGCCTGACGCGCCTGGCCAGCGATCTCTTCGACGCGCCCATCGCCCTGGTTTCGCTGGTCGACGAGGAGCGGCAGTGGTTCAAGTCGCGCCACGGCCTGGACGCCTGTTCCACGCCGCGCGCGTGGTCGTTCTGCAGCCGAGCGATCGAACTGGGTCCCGACGCGGTGATGGTGGTCGAGGACGCCACCCTGGACCCTCGCTTTGCCGGCAATCCCCTGGTGGTGGGCGAGGTCGGGATTCGCTTCTATGCCGGCGCGGTGCTGACCTCGCCGAGCGGCTGCAATCTCGGCAGCCTTTGCGTCATCGACACCAAGCCGCGCGAGCGGCCCTCGGACCGAGACCTGGACCGCCTGCGCACCCTGGCCAAGATCGTCGTCGACGAGATGGAACGGCTGCGCGTCAACCGCCTGCGGTGGGAACAGACCCGCCTGCTGCAACTGGCCGAAACCATGTCGGGCGTGGGGCATTGGCGCTACGACATGATCAGCGGCGACCTGTTCTGGTCGGGCCTGGTCTACGAAATCCACGGCCATGACCCCCTGAGCCACATTCCGGGCGCCGAGCCCCATCTCAAGGCCTTTCATCCCGACGACCGGGCCATGGTCGAGGCCGAGATGGTGATGGCGATCGAGACCAAGGGATCGTGCAGTTTGCAGGCGCGTCTGGTCCGGGCCGACGGCGAGGTGCGGATCGTTCAATCCAAGGCCGCGTGCGAACTGGACGAGCGCGGCGCCGTCGTCGCGCTGATCGGCCTCCTCCAGGACGTTACCGAGCAGGCGCGCGGCCTCGACAGCCTGACGGCCAGCGAAGCGCGCTATCGTCTGCTGGCCGAGAACACCTCCGACGTCATCGTGCGCACCGCCCTGGACGGCACGCTGCTCTATGTGTCCCCCGCCTGCCGGACCATGGGCTACGAGCCCGAAGACCTGATCGGGACGCCGGCCACCCGGCTGGTCCATCCCGACGACCTGGATCGGTTCGTGGGCAATTCCGCGCCGCTCTACGCCGGCGAGCCGGTCGATCCGACGGCGGTTCGCCAGCATCGCTACCGGACCGGCGACGGTCGCTGGGTGTGGCTGGAGGGCAATCCCCGGGTGGTGCGCGACGCGGAGGGACGACCGACCGAGATCGTCAACGTCTTCCGCGACGTGACCGAACGTCGGAAGCTTCAGGAACAGGCCGAACGCGCGGCGCGGCAGAGCGCCCTGGCCGAGGAAGTCGCGGGCATCGGGTACTGGCGGATCGACGCGGCGACGATGGAGGCGACATGGTCGCCGCATGTCGCGACGATCTATGGTCTCGATTCGAGCGGGGCGCCGCAGCTCGAGGATTTCATCCAGGCGGTGCATCCGGACGATCGGCCGGCCTTGCGCGCCCGGCTGAGGCTGGCGATCGACAAGGGCGTCGATTGGAAACTGGCCGTGACCCGCGTCGTGCCGTCGGACGGCCGGCTGCGCTATCTCGAGGGGCACGGCTGCTGCGAGCGCAACGAAGCCGGCGCCGTCGTCGCGGTGTTCGGCACGGTGGTCGACATCACCGCCCGCATGGAGGCCGAGACGGCCCGCGCCGAGGACGAAGCTCGCTATCGCGCGATGTCGGACCGCGTGCTGCTGGCGACCCAGGCTGGCCAGATCGGCATCTGGGACTGGAACGTCCAGACCAACGCCCTGACATGGGACGACCGGATGTACGCCCTGTACGGCGTGGAACGGGAGGAGGAGCTGACGGCTGGACGGTTCGTCGCCTGCCTGCATCCGGAGGACCTGGCCGAGGAGCAGGCGCACGCCCGCGCCGCGATCGAGGGCGACACGCCCTACGACACTGAATTTCGCATCGTGCGCCCCGACGGCGACGTGCGCTCGATCCGGGCGCTGGCGACGGTGGTTCGGGCGGCGGACGGCGCACCCCTGCGGATGGTCGGAACCAACTGGGACGTGACCGAGGTCCGAAACCTGGAACTCTCGCTGCGGGCCAGCGAGGACCGGGCGCGCAACGTCATCGCCAACGCCCACCAGGCCATCGTCACGGCCGACGAGGACGGCCGGATCACGGGGTGGAACCGCCACGCCGAGCTGACCTTCGGCTGGAGCGCCGACGAAGCGATCGGCGCCGACATGGCGATGATCCTGCCTGACGACCATACCGACATCGCGGCCTTCCTGGGCGGGCGGCTCGGCGGCGACATCGACCAACGGGTCGAGGTGACGGCCCGTCGCAAGGGCGGCGCGCAGTTCCCCATCGAACTGGCGGTCAGCGCGGTGCGTGACGCGGCCGGCTGGCAGATGACGGCGCTGATGCACGACATCAGTGAACGCAAGGCCCAGCTGGCGCTGTTCGAGAACGCCTTCGAGCACGCGGCGATCGGCGAGGCCCTGGTCGGGCTGGACGGCGCGTTCCTGAAGGTCAATCCGACCCTGTGCGACATGCTCGGCTATTCGCGGGAGGAACTGCTCGCCCTCGACTTCCAGGCCATCACCCATCCGGACGATCTGGACGCCGATATGGAACTGGTGGCCAACCTGCATGACGGGCTGATCTCCACCTATCGGATGGACAAGCGCTATTTCCGCAAGGACGGGTCGATCATCTGGGTCCAGCTGGTGGTCTCGCGGGTCGACAATCCGGACGGCTCGCCCCTCCACTACATTTCGCAGATCGAGGACTTCACCGCCCGGCGCGAAGCCGAAGCGGCGCTGAAGGACAGCGAGGCGCGCTATCGGCTGATGGCCGAGAACACCACCGACATGATCCTGACCACGGACCTGTCCGGGAAGATCACGTTCGTGGCCGCGTCCTGCCAGGTCCTGACGGGCTATGCGCCTCACGAGATCATGGGGCGCGGCGCCGCCGACCTGGCCTATCCGGAGGAGCGGCTGCGCGTGCGTCGGGTCTATCGCAACCTGATCCGGGGCGGGCCGACGGAACGCCTGCGTTGGCGCACGCTTCACAAATCGGCCGGCCGGGACGTCTGGCTGGAATCCAACCCGTCCCTGCTGCGCGACCCGGCGACCGATGCGCCGACCGGCTTCCTGGACGTGATCCGCGACGTGACCGACCAGGTCGCCCAGGAGGAAGCCCTGGCGGCGGCGCGGGCGCAGGCCGAGGCCGCCGCGATCGTGAAGGGCGAGTTCCTGGCCAATATGAGCCACGAGATCCGCACGCCCCTGACCGCGGTCATCGGCTTTTCGGGCCTGCTTTCGCAACGCCCGGAACTGGACGAGTTTTCGCGCCGGCTCGTGCAGCGGGTGTCCAGCGCCGGCCAGGCGCTGCTGGCGATCGTCAACGACATCCTGGATTTCTCAAAGCTCGAGGCGGGCCAGGTGGAGATCGCGCCGCGGGCGGTCTCGCCCTTGGCGGTCGCCCAGGACGCCCTGGCCCTGTTCGCGCCCCAGGCCGACGCGAAGGGCCTGTGGCTGGAATGTGGGGTGGACGGCGAGTTGCCCGACCTGGTGATGATCGACCCCGATCGCGTACGGCAGGTCCTGTTGAACCTGGTCGGCAACGCGGTGAAGTTCACCGATCAAGGCTCGGTCCGCCTGGGTGTCGCCTACGACCTGGAGGCGCAAATCCTGCGCGTCAGGGTCGAGGACACGGGCGTCGGCATGAGCAGCGACCAGCAGACCAAGCTCTTCCAGCGCTTTTCGCAGGTCGACGCCTCGTCGACGCGCAAGCACGGGGGCACGGGCCTTGGCCTTGCGATCTGCAAGGGTCTGACCGAGGCCATGGGGGGCGATATCTCGGTGACGAGCGCGCCGGGGGGCGGTTCCATGTTCTCGTTCCACATCACCGCGCCGCTGGTGACGTCGCTCCAGCCGGAGGCGGTCGCCGATGACGAAGGGACGATGAGCCTGGACGGCGTCCGTGTCCTGGTCGTCGACGACAACCCTGTGAACCGTGAACTGGCCCGCGCGGTGCTGGAACAGATGGGCGCCGAGGTCGGCGAGGCGGCCAGCGGGCTGGCGGCGGTCTCCGCCGCCGCCGTGGAGCCTTTCGACTGCATCCTGATGGACCTTCGCATGCCGGGGTTGTCGGGCGAGGGGGCCTTGCAGGAGATCCGCGCGGGGGCGGGGCCCAACCAGGATGTCCCGATCCTGGCCTTCACCGCCGACGCCTTCCCCGACCTCCCGGCCAGCGAGCACGGCTTCGACGGCGTGATCTCCAAGCCGATCGTGGCGCTGGACCTGGTCCGGGCCGTCAGCAACGCCACCACCTGGAGCCACGCGACGGACGAAGAGACGGCGGACGAGATGTCCCGCGGCGTGGTTGGTTTCTGACATGCGTCGGACGCGCATTCTCGTGGTCGAGGACGATCCGATCATCCTCGACCTGATCACCACCCGGCTCGACCTGGCGGGCTATGACACCTATTTCGCCCGCGACGGCGTCGAAGGCCTGGCGCGGCTGCACGAGCTGCGGCCCCGCGCGATGGTGCTCGACCTCAACATGCCCCGCCTGGACGGCTTTGGCCTGCTGCGCAAGATGGCGCTGGAGGGCTTGAGCGTGCCCACCATGGTCCTGACGGCGCGCAACCAGCCCGACGACGTCAAGCAGGCCATCGCCCTCGGGGCGCGCGATTTCCTGTCCAAGCCGTTCAAGGACGAGCAGCTCCTGCAGCGTGTCGGTCGCCTGCTGCGCAAGGCCAGGCCGAAGCCGGCGCCGCCGCCGAAGGCCGATCCCGAGCCCTTCCTCGTCTGAATCGCGCGACAGGTGGAACGCGGTTTTTCCACCGGCGTTCACTTTTCATTCCCGACGCCGCTTGAATGGCGATGCCGGAACACTCAAGTTGCATATTCGTTGAGCTCATCGGGTGGTCCAAGCCCCCGAGCGAGGCCGCCAGGAGAGCGCATGAGTCCCGACGATACCCCCGCACGGGAGGCCTCCGAGGCCCGCGTCATCGCCCTGGTCGATCGCTACCTGGCGGTGCGCCGGCGCACCGAGGCCCTGGCCCGACCGCTGTCGGCCGAGGACCAGGGCGCCCAGTCGATGCCGGACGCCAGCCCGGTCAAGTGGCACAGGGCCCACACCGCCTGGTTCTTCGAGACCTTTCTGCTGACGCCGTTCCTGTCCGGCTACCAGATGTTCGACCCCAGTTTCGGCTACCTGTTCAATTCCTATTACGAGGCCGTCGGACCCCGGCAGCCTCGACCCCAGCGCGGGTTGATCACCCGGCCTTCGGCGGAGGAGGTCGGCGCCTATCGCGCGCATGTCGACGCGGCCATGGTCCGGCTGCTGACGACGTCGCCAACCGCCGAGGTCATGGCGCGCCTGGACCTGGGCCTGGCACACGAGGAGCAGCACCAGGAACTGATCCTGATGGACCTGCTGCACCTCTTCGCCCAGTCACCGCTGCAACCGGCCTATTGCGATGATCCGCCCGCGGCGCGTCCGACCGCCGCCCAGGCGCGGTACCTCGCCTTCGAGGGCGGGCTGGTGGAGATCGGCGACGACGGACCCGGCTTCGCCTTCGACAACGAGCGGCCCCGGCATCGGGTGTTCCTCCAACCCTACCGCCTGTCCGACCGCCTGGTGACCAACGGCGAGTGGCTGGCCTTCATGGACGACGGCGGCTACCGCCGGCCGGAACTGTGGCTGTCGGACGGTTGGGCGACCGTGGCCGAGGAAGGCTGGGACGCGCCGCTCTATTGGCGGCGCGAGGAGGGCGCGACCTGGTCGGTGATGACCCTGTCGGGGCGGCGCCCGGTCGATCCCGGGGCTCCGGTCGGTCACGTCAGCTATTACGAAGCCGCCGCCTTCGCCGCCTGGGCCGGGCGCCGTCTGCCCACCGAGGCCGAATGGGAAGCCGCCGTTCGCGCGCCCGAAGGCCGGGCGCTGGACCAGGCGATCGGCGAGACCTGGCAATGGACCGCCAGTCCCTATGTCGCCTATCCCGGCTTCAAGCCGGGGGCGGGCGCGCTGGGCGAGTACAACGGCAAGTTCATGATCAACCAGATGGTCCTGCGCGGCGGCGCGGCGGAAACGCCGCCCGGCCACACGCGGCCGTCCTATCGCAATTTCTTTCATCCCCGGCAGCGCTGGGCGTTCACGGGGGTCCGCTTGGCCGACGACATGAGTCCGATGGAGCGCGAGACGGCGGCGCCCGCCTCGACCTTCCTCGAAGACGCCCTGGCGGGCTTGACCGCCGAGCGGAAGACCCTGCCGGCCAAGTACTTCTACGACGCCGAAGGCTCGCGCCTGTTCGAGGCGATCTGCGAGCTGCCGGAATACTATCCCACCCGCACCGAGACCGCGCTGCTGCGGCGGATCGCGCCGGAGATCGCCGCCCGCGTGATGGAAGGCGCGGCCCTGGTCGAGTTCGGCAGCGGGGCCAGCACCAAGACCCGGATCCTGCTGGACGCCATGCCGCAACTGGCCGTCTACGCGCCGATCGATATCAGCCAGTCGGCGTTGGACGAGGCGAGCGCGGCCATCCGGCGTGACTATCCGGCCTTGATCGTTGCTCCGCTGGTCGATGACTTCACCCACGCTTTCCGGCTGCCGGCTTCGGCGCGCGGCCGTCCCGTGACCGGCTTCTTCCCGGGCTCGACGATCGGCAATTTCGCGCCCGACGACGCCGAGGCCTTCCTGCGCGGCGCCCATGCCCTGCTGGGCGAGGGGGCGATGTTCGTGGTCGGTGTCGATATCGCCAAGAGCCCTGGCGTGCTGGTGCCCGCCTATGACGACGCCCAGGGCGTGACGGCGGCCTTCAACAAGAACGTGCTGGTGCGGATCAACCGGGAACTGGGCGGCGACTTCGATCTCCACGCCTTCGACCACCGGGCGGTGTGGAACGCCGACGAGAGCCGCATGGAGATGCACCTGGTCAGCAAGACCGACCAGGTGGCCCACCTGGCGGGGCGGGAAATCCGGCTCAAGGCCGGGGAGACCATCCACACCGAGAACTCGTACAAGTACGCGCCGGAGGCGTTCGTGGAACTGGCCCGTCGCGCGGGCTGGAAGGTCGCGGCGCGCTGGATCAGCGACAGCCCGAGCTTCGGCGTCTTCGCCCTGGCCGGGTGAGGCCGGGCGGAAGTCAGGTCGAGGGCGGCCGCGGCCCACGGGCCGCGGCGCGCTTCATCTCAGGCGTCGCGCCCTGACAGGCGTCCGCCGCCGCGCGACGAGGAACCGCCCTTCCGGCCGGCATTGGCCGCCAGGTCGCGGTCTTTGGCGAAACTGCGCTTCTCGCTGGGGACGCTGGCGCCCCCTTTGCGCGCGATTTCGCGGCGACGTTCGGGGTCCATGGCGGCGAAGCCTCGGCGGCCGCGGGGCCGTTCGCTGTCGAGGTCCATAGGTAGCTCCTAATCGGGACTGGTCACGGGGGGGAACGGGGCGAGGGAGGCGTCATAGGGCCGGTCGTCGTCCGGCTGAACGGGCGGCTCGCGCATCGGCTCTTCGTCGGGCGTGACGCCCGGGTCATAGTCGGGTCGCGAGGGCTCGATCGGCGGCGGGGCGTCGGGATCGGTCATGGCGTCTTCCACGTGTTCCAGTGACGTAACCGGTGAAGTCGCGATCGGTTCACGCAATGGCCAAGACAATTGTGCGGAGTCCGGCGTTTACCAATTTCGCAAGCGAGGGCGAGTGATGCGCAAGAGCAAGGCGGCCGAGGCGAAAACGCCTTACATGACAAGGCATTGGCGACTGGGAGCGGCCGTCGCGGTCGGCGTTCTGGGCTGGCTCGCGGCCCGGCAATTGAACGCGCCGACCAGCACCCACGTCCTGGTCGGATGGGACGCCTGCGCCCTGACCTACGTCCTCCTGACCTGGTGGTTGTTCCTGAAGGCGGATGAAACCGAGGTGCGCCGCCGCGCGGCCGAGCAGGACGAGGGGCCGTCGCTGATCCTGGTCATCGTGCTGGCGGCGATCGGCTTCAGCCTGGCGGCGGTGGTCGCGGCGATGATCAACGCGCGCACGGCGGGCCACGACATCAAGGCGCTCACGGCGGTTTGCGCGGGGGTGACGCTGGTGTTGTCGTGGATCGTGCTGCAGACGGTGTTCGTGCTGCACTACGCCCATCGCCACTTCGGCGACGGGACCGGGAAGCCCGGTTTCCAGTTCCCCGGCGAGCCGGCCAGCACCTATCGCGATTTCGTCTATCTGGCCTTCAGCATCGGGGCGACCTTCCAGGTCTCGGACAACAATGTCCTGACCTCGAAGCTGCGCAACCTCGTCACCGCCCAGGCGGTCAGCGCCTATTTCTACAACACCGCCATCCTGGCGCTGGGGATCAACATCATCGCCGGGCTGGTGGCCGCCTAGGCGCTACTCCCGCCGCAGCGCCTCGATCGGATCCAGGCGCGAGGCCTGCCAGGACGGGTAGGCGCCGAACACCAGGCCGACGATCACCGAGAAGCCCAGCGAGATCGGCGCGGCCCAGCCGGCGATGGCGATCGGCCAGTCGCCCAGCTTGGCCATCAGCAGCGCGCCCAGCACGCCGATGATCAGGCCCACCAGGCCGCCGACCACCGACAGGGTCACCGCCTCCAGGGCGAACTGGTAGAGCACCTCGGAGCGCCGAGCCCCGACCGCCATGCGCAGGCCGATCTCGCGGGTCCGCTCGGTGACGGCCACCAGCATGATGTTCATGATCCCCACGCCCCCGACCACCAGCGACACGGCGGCCACCGCCGCCAGCAGCACGGTGAAGGTCTGGGTCGAGGCCTGCATGGCCTCCAGGATCGAGGCGCTGTTCTGGACCTGGAAGTCGTCCTCGCCGCCGTTGCGGACCTTGTGGCGGTCGCGCAGCAGGTTGGTGACGTCCTCCTGCACGCGGTCGATGGTGTCGCCCGAGCTGGCCTTGACGTAGATGGCCTGGACGTTGTCGCCCTTGACCCGCCGGCCGACGACGCGCGAGCGCACCGCCTGCAGCGGACCCAGGGTGACGTCGTCCTGATCCTGGCCCATGCCGCTCTGGCCGCGCGCGGTCAGGACGCCGATCACCTCGAACGGCACCGTGCCGACCCGCACGCGCCGACCCAGCGGGTCGACGTCGGGAAACAGATTGTCGGCCACGGTCTTGCCCAGCACGATGACCTTCTTGCCCTGCCGGGCTTCGCGGTCGTCGAACATCCGGCCCTGGGCGATGCTGATGTCGCGGGCCACCAGGTAGTCGGGCGTGACGCCCTCGATGCGGCTGTTCCAGTTGGTGCCGTCGGCGGCCATCTGGGCTCCGCCGGTGACGCTGGGGGCGACGGCGGCCACGTCCTCGACCTGGGCGGCGATCGCGGCGGCGTCGCCGTCGTTCAGGGACTGGCCCGAGCCCGCCGCCTGGAAGACGAAGCCCTGGCCCGGGGCGCGGGCCGCGCCAGGGCGGACGATCAGGATGTTGGAGCCCAGGCCGCCGATGGCCTTGGTCACCCGCTGCTGGGCGCCCAGGCCAATGGAAGTCATCATGACCACGGCGGCGACCCCGATCACCACGCCCAGCGAGGTCAGGGCGCTGCGCATGGGGTGGGCGGCGATGGCCCCGGCGGCGAAGCCGACCAGGTCGATGCGTCTCATCGTGCTCATGCCGGCGCCTCGCTCTCGTCCTGGACGATATGGCCGTCGCGGAACGACACCCGCCGCCGGGCGGTGCCGGCGACGTCGAGGTCGTGGGTGACGATCACCAGGGTCAGGCCCTGGGCGTTGAGCTCGCGGAACAGGGCCAGCACCTCCTCGCCGGTGTGGGTGTCCAGGGCGCCGGTCGGCTCGTCGGCCAGCAGCAGGTCCGGGTTGTTGGCCAGGGCGCGGGCGATGGCCACCCGCTGCTGCTGGCCGCCCGACAGCTGGGTGGGACGGTGGTCCTTGCGCGAGCCCAGGCCGACGCGGTCGAGCAGGCCGGCGGCCCGCGCGCGGCGCTCCTCGGGGGGCACGCCGGCATAGACCATCGGCAGCTCGACGTTCTTCATCGCCGTCAGGCGGGGCAGCAACTGGAAGGACTGGAACACGAAGCCGATCCGCCGGCGGCGAAAATCGGCCAACTGGTCGTCGTCGAAGTGGCCGACGTCCTCGCCTTCGAAGTGGTACGAGCCCGCCGTCGGCCGATCGAGCCCGCCCAGGATGTTCATCAGCGACGACTTGCCCGAGCCGGATGGGCCGATGACGGCGGTGAACTCGCCACGGTCGATCGACAGGCTGACGCCGGCCAGGGCCGCCACCTGTTCCTCGCCCATGACATAGACCTTGGTCAGGTCCTTGAACGCGATCATTGCCCTGGCCCTACATCCGCACCCGGGGCGGAGCCGCGCCCGGCATGCCGCCGCCCTGCAATTGCAGCTTGGCGCGCGGGCCGCCGCCGGTGATCACCTGGTCGCCGGGCTTGAGGTCGCGGCTGACGATCTCGGTGTTGGAGCCGTCGGTGGCGCCGACGCGCACGGCGACCGGTTCGGGCTTGTTCTTGCGCAGCACATAGACGACGCCGGCGCTCATGCCGCCCCGCCGCTGGCCCTGCTGAGCCGCCATGCGGGCGCGGATGGCGACCAGCTTGGCCTTCTGGTCGGGCTTGAGGATCGGCTCCAGCTGGGTGAAGGCGGCCTCCATGCTGGCGCGCATCGCCTTGCGCCGGTCGCCGTCGCCGGCCGACATCGCCTTCTGCCGGGCCTCGGCGAAGATCGCCTCGGCCTTGGTCTTCTGGCCGGCGTCGAGGTCGAGCTCGGCCAGCAGGCGTCCGGCCATGCCGCCGCCGCGACCCTGTCCGCCCTGGCCGCCGCCGGCCCCTTGGCCGGGACCGCCCGGTCCTCCTGGCCCGCCCGGGCCACCGGCGCCGGGGCCGCCGCCTTGACCGCCCCGCTGGCCGGCCGTCGTGTCGGCCGGCTTCCAGCGCAGGGCGGCCGAGGGGACCTTCACGACGTCGCGGCGCTGCTCGACCACGATGTCGGCGTTGGCGGTCATACCCGGCAGCAGCTTGCCGCCCGGGTTCTCGGCCTCGGCCAGCACGATGTAGGCCACGACATTGGCCGAGGTCTCAGGCTGCTTGCGCACCTGGGTGACCACGCCCTCGAAGGTATCCTCGGGGAAGGCGTCGACCGTGAACTTGACGGTCTGGCCTTCCTTGACCTGGCCGATGTCGGCCTCGTCGACGGTGATCTTCACCTCCAGCTTCGACAGGTCCTGGGCGATCTTGAACAGCACGGGGGAAGACAGGCTGGCGGCCACGGTCTGGCCGGGCTCGATCTGGCGGTCGACCACCACCCCGTCGATCGGCGCCATGATGGTGGTGCGGCCCAGGTCGACCTGGTTGACGGCCATAGCGGCCTGGGACTGGCTGATCGAGGCGCGGGCGCTGTCGATGCCGGCCTGCGACACCTTCCAGGCAGCCAGGGCGGCGTCCAGCGCCGCCTTGGCGGTGATGCCGCGATCATAGAGGAACTTGGCGCGATCGTAGTCGGCCTTGGCCTTGGCGGCGTTGGCCTGGGCCTGTTTCAGGCTGGCGTTGCTGGCCGCGACATTGGCCTGGCTCTGGTTGACGCGCGAGACGTAGGTCTGGGGGTCCAGCGTGGCCATCACCTGGCCCTTGGTCACCTCGTCGTTGAAATCGACCAGCACCTGCTTGATCTGGCCGGAGATCTGCGAGCCGACCTCGACGGTGACCAGGGCCTGCAAGGTGCCCGAGGCCGAAACCGTCTTGGTCAGGTCGCCGCGCGCGACGGCGGCCGTGCGGTAGGGATCCTTGGGCGCCTTCGGGCGGGTCTGCCAGAACACCAGGCCGGCGATGATCGCCACCAGCACCATCAGGCCGATGACCATCGGCGCCGAAATGCGGAAACGCCGGGCGGGCAGGGAAGGTGGGCTCATAGGGGCAGGGGCTCCGGCGCGGAATCGGTGAAGTCCGTATGGCGTTAGACGCTGTAGGTTGCAGCTACATTTCAACGCCGCCTGGGCGGGCGTTCCTGATCCGGCGGGCCTTCGCCGCGCGCCTGGGCCGGGGTCCTGGGCAAGTCGGCCAGGTGCAGGCGCCCGTCGCCAGCCTTGTCGAGCAGGGCGAAGCGGGACCGGGCGGCCTTGGCGGCCTCGTCGCGGGTGATGCGGCGGTCGAAATCGGCGTCGGCGCCCATCACGGGCTGGGGTTCGGCCAGCAGGCTGTAGGGGGTGGCGCCCTGCAACATGCCGCCCATCGGGCCGCCGCCGCGCTTGCCGCCGCCATGACCGCCGCCGCCGGGAGGTCCGCCACGTCCGCGTCCGCCGCCCGGAGGCCCGCCCGCGCCCTGGCCGCCGCGAGGACCCTGACCGGCGTCGCGGAACGCCCCCAGGATCTCCGGCGCGATCTGGCTTTCGTAGTTGGAGACCTCGAACCCGTCGATGACGCCATTGTGGTCCACGTCGAGCACCGCGAAGAAGCGCAGGGCGTCGGCGACGAACTCGTCGCGGGTCAGGGCGCCGTCATGGTCGGTGTCGGCGCCGGCGAACCAGGCGGCGACCGGGTAGGGCTGCCCGGCGTCGGCGCGGAATGGCTCGCCGGCCGGGCTGATGAACACCTGCCGGTGCGGCGCGCGCGACGGCCCGCCATCGCCGTCGTCGCGAGGCGGGCGCGGCGCCTTGCCCCAGTCGCCACGCGGTCCGTCCTGGGGCGGGCCGGAAGCGCAGGCCGCCAGGCACAGGGCGGCGAACATCAGGATGCAGGTGGCGCGGAGGCGTGACAGGGTTTGCATTCCTTCGATCAACCGCGCTGGCGTGTCTGGCGTATGGCGCAGCTTTTGCGCCCCCGCAACAAACCTCGAACGTTGTAATCTAGAACGGCAGCTCGACCCGGGCCCGCAGCCCGCCCTTGGGGCGGTTGTGCAGGGTGACGTCGCCGCCGTGGGCGCGCGCCACCGAGCGGACCACGGCCAGGCCCAGGCCGATGCCGCCGGTCTCGCGGTTGCGCGAGGGCTCGCTGCGGAAGAATGGCTCGAACACCCGATCCAGCTCGGCGGGAACGATGCCCGGGCCGTCGTCGTCGATCTCGATCACCGCCAGCCGGCTTTCGACATGCACGCGACCCTGTACCGCGCCGCCGTATTTGAGGCCGTTCTCGACCAGGTTGGTGAGCAGGCGGCGCAGGGCGACGGGGTCGCCGTCGATGATGATCTTCTCGCCGCGCTCGACCACCGCCTGGCCGCCGGTCTCGGCGGCCTCGTCGATGACGCTTTCCAGCAGCGAGGCCAGTTCCAGCTTGGTGCGCTCGGCCGGCCGGGTGGTGTCGCGAACGAAGGCCATGGTGGCGGCGATCATCGCCTCCATCTGGTCGATGTCCGAGGCCAGCTTGCCCCGGACCTCGTCAGGCACGGCCTCGATGCGGAAACGCAGGCGGGTCAGGGGCGTGCGCAGGTCATGGGCCACCGCGCCGATCATCGCCGTACGGTCCTCGACATAGCGGCGCAGGCGCTCCTGCATCATGTTGAAGGCGTTGGAGGCGGCGATCACCTCGGCCGAGCCCGTGAGGGCCAGGGGCGCGGCGCGTGGATCGCGGCCCAGGCGCTCGGCGGCGCCGGCGAAGGCGCTGATCGGGCCCGACAGCCGCCGCGCGAACAGCCAGGCCAGGGGCGCGACGCAAATCACCGACAGGCCAAGGATCAGCAGGATGCGTTGCTGCCAGCTGTCGAACCGGAGGGCGGGCTTGGGCTCGATGACCGTCCAGCGGCCGTCGTTCTGCTGCACGGCCAGCTTGAAGTCGCCGAAGATGAAGGGTTCTTCGTGGGGGAAGTCGAAGGCGGGGGGGCGGCCCCGGAAGCCGTCGGGCCCGTTCACCGGGCGGCCGCGCTGGTCGCCGATGTTGTCGGGCGGGACTCCGGGGATGTTGGGAGGCCCCCGACCTTCCCGGCCTCCCGGCCCGCCTGGACCTCCTGGCCCGCCTGGGCCACCGCTCAGCGGATCGGGAGACAGCAGCCGGGTCGACAGGTTGCGCTTCTGGGCGCGGACGAAGAAGCGGGGGCCGTTCTCGACGTCGATCTCGATCCGCGAGGGATCGATGCCGAGTTCGCGAGCGACGGCGATCTTGAACTCGGCCCGCCGGCGGTTGTCGACCAGGCCCCGGAACGGCTTGGCGTGCCGGCGCACGATCAGCAGGCGCCCGTCCCGCGGCTGGACGCTGGCGCCGGTCTTCAGGGCGCGGGTGATCTCGCTCAGCCGATAGAACTCCGGCGGCGGCGGCGGCAGGGTGAAGACAACCGCGATGGCGATCAGCTGCGCCGCCACCAGGGTCACGATGACCAGGCCCAGGGCCTGGACGAACAGCGGCGCGCTGCCCGGACCCTTGACCTTGACGCCATCCGTCATGGCGTGCGGGTGACCTTGGACGTGAACATGTAGCCTTCGCTGCGGATGGTGCGGATCAGCTCGCCGCCGCCGCCGTCGTCCAGCTTGCGGCGCAGGCGGCTGATCTGGACGTCGATGGCCCGGTCATAGGCGTCGCTCTCGCGGCCCCGGGCCAGGTCCAGCAGCTGGTCGCGGGTCAGCACCCGCTGGGGGCGTTCGACGAAGGCGCGCAGCAGCGAGAATTCGCCGCTCGACAGGTTGACCACCACCGATTGCGGCGAACGCAGTTCGCGGCGCACCAGGTCCAGCCGCCAGCCCGCGAACTCGCAGGCCGCGCCCATGCCGTCGTCGATGGCGCGGGGCTCCTGGCGGCGGCGCAGCACGGCGCGGACCCGGGCCAGCAGTTCGCGCGGGTTGCAGGGCTTGGGCAGGTAGTCGTCGGCGCCCAGCTCCAGGCCGACGATGCGGTCGGTCTCCTCGCCCATGGCCGACAGCATGATGATGGCCGGACCATCCTGGGCCGACAGCCGCCGGCAGATGGCCAGGCCGTCCTCGCCGGGCAGCATGACGTCGAGCACGACCAGGTCGACCGGACCGCGGGCCAGGGCCTGCTCCATGGTCCGCGAGTCCGAGGCGGTGTCGATGGCGTAGCCGTGGCGACCGAGGAAGTCGGCCACGACGTCGCGGATGCCGGGGTCGTCGTCGACGATCAGGATGCGGGCGCCGCGCGCCGGGTCGGAAGCGGCCTGTGTCGAGGCGGCCTGTGTCGAGGCGGTTTGTGTCGAGGCGGTCGCGGCCGATGAGGTCGCGGGATCTTGCGAACTTTCCATGACTTGCTCTTTCCACGCCCCCGTCACCAGCAGATTTCACGGCTGAAACAGGGGCGCAACCCGTCCATGCGAGCTATCGACGCAATTGTTGTCTGGAGACACGCATGTCCCGCATTCTGCCGGCGGCCCTGGCCGCCCTGTCCCTCACCGCCGTCGCCGGCCTCGCCCATGCTCAGATGGGGCCGGGCGGCCCTGGCGGCATGCGGCCCAACCTCGACGCCAACAGCGACGGCGTGGTCAGCGCCTCGGAGTTCGACAAGGCCGCCAAGCTGCGTTTCCAGCGGATGGACGAGAACCATGACGGCGTGATCGACGCCGGCGAACTGGCCGCGCTCAAGAAGCGCATGGAAGCGCGGCGGGCCGAACGTCCCGACGCGCCGAAGGGGCCGGGCAAGCGTCCCGACATGCTGGCCGAGATGGACGCCAACAAGGACGGTCAGATCACCCAGGCCGAGGCCCTGGCCGTCAGCAAGGCCCGTTTCGCCAAGCTCGACAAGAACAAGGACGGCATGCTCAGCGAAGCCGAGCAGAAAGCCATGTGGCAGGGCCGTCCGGGCGGCCCGAAGCCGAAATAGGCGCCTAACCCGGCGACCGGTTGACCGGCGCGGCGTAGTCCTTGCCCGCGATGTTCATCGCCTCGATCGCCAGGTCGCCGACGAAGGGGTTGCTGCGCCGCTCGGCCCCGAAGGTCGACATCGGGCCGTGGCCGGGGACGAACTGCACGTCGTCGCCCAGCGGCCACAGCTTGCCGGTGATGGCGTCCAGCAGGTCCTGGTGGTTGCCGCGCGGGAAGTCGGTGCGGCCGATCGAACCCTTGAACAGCACGTCCCCCACCTGGGCGAAGCGCGCCTGGCGGTGGAAGAAGATCACGTGGCCCGGCGTGTGGCCCGGGCAGTGCAGCACCTCGAACTGGGTCTCGCCCAGGGTGACCACGTCGCCGTCGTCCAGCCAGCGGTCGGTGACGAAGATCCGCGCCTCGGGGATGCCGTAGCGCTCGCCGGTCGACTGGATCTGGTCGATCCAGAACTGGTCGTCCTTGTGCGGCCCCTCGATCGGCACGCCGGTCAGGCGCTTGAGCTCGGCCGCGCCGCCGGCGTGGTCCATGTGGCCGTGGGTGATCCAGATCTTCTCCAGGGTCAGCCCCTGGTCGGCCAGGGCCTTCATCAGGCGCGGGACCTCGCCGCCCGGATCGATCACGGCGGCCTTCATCGTCTTGGCGCACCAGACGATCGTGCAGTTCTGCTGCAGCGGCGTGACCGGGGCGATGACGGCGCGGATCGGCATTTCGGCGGACATGCCAGGGGCTCCAAAACGAAGACGGGCGGAGATCCGAAGACCTCCGCCCGCTCGAACTAAGCGTTATCGGCTCAGGATCAAGAGTTTAGTCCTCGCCCGGCCGCTTGCCGGTCGGAGTCGGCGGAACCGCCATCAGCGGCGCGTCCTCGTCCAGTTCGTGGACTTCGCCGCGCAGGCCGCGGCCGACGTGGCTCTTGCGGTAGCCGTAGGCGAAGTAGAACACCAGGCCGATGCAGGCCCAGATCGGCAGCAGCAGCTTGGCCTTCATCGGCAGGTAGAAGAACAGCACCAGGCAGCCGGCGATGGCCAGCGGGGCGATGATCCAGACCAGCGGCGTCTTGAACGGACGGCGGCGATCCGGGTCCTTGATCCGCAGCATCATCACCGCGATCGCCACCATCAGGAAGGCGAACAGGGTGCCGGAGTTGGAGATGTCGGCCAGCTGGCCGACCGGGAAGAAGGCCGCCGCGACCAGGACCAGGCCGCCGGTGACCATGGTCACGATGTGCGGGGTCTTGTACTTCGGGTGGACCTTGCTGAGCACTTCCGGCAGCAGGCCGTCGCGCGACATCACGAAGAAGATCCGGGTCTGGCCATAGATCATCATCAGGATGACCGAGGGCAGGGCCAGGCCGGCGGCGAGGCCGAGCAGGTTGCCGACGGCCGGGTGGCCGATCTCGCGCAGCACGTGGGCCAGGGCTTCACGCGAGCAGACCAGCGGCATGGAGCCGACGGCGGTGATTTCCTTGCAGCGGGCCGCCAGCTCGATCGAGCCGGGGTTGAGGACTTCGCCGTGCAGGCCGAACACCGGCTGGGCGCCGTAAGAGCCGATCGCGCCGGCCGCGACCAGCAGGTAGAAGATGGTGCAGATGACCAGCGAGCCGATCAGGCCGATCGGCACGTTGACCTGCGGGTTGCGCGTCTCTTCCGCCGCCGTGGAGACGGCGTCGAAGCCGACATAGGCGAAGAAGATCGAGGCGCCCGCCCCGATGACCCCGGCGGTGGCCAGGGGCGCGAAGGGGTGGAAGTTTTCCATCTTCATGACCGGCAGGGCCAGGACGACGAAGGCGCTGAGGGCGGCGATCTTGATGGCCACCAGGACGCCGTTGACCGTGGCGCTTTCCTTGGTGCCCAGCACCAGCAGCCAGGTGACCAGCAGCGAGATCAGCACGGCCGGCAGGTTGATGACGCCGCCCGCATAGGGACCCGCGACGAGGGCGTCGGGGATGTTGATGTGCAGCAGGTGCTCGATCAGCCCGACGACGTATCCGGACCATCCGACGGCCACGGCGCTGGCGGCCACGGCGTATTCGAGGATCAGGGCCCAGCCGACCAGCCAGGCGAAGAACTCGCCCAGCACGGCGTAGGAATAGGTGTAGGCCGAGCCGGCGACCGGCACCATCGAGGCCAGTTCGGCGTAGCACAGGGCGGCCACGGCGCAGACCGCGCCGGCGATGATGAACGAGATCAGCATCCCGGGGCCGGCCTTTTGGGCCGCTTCCGCGGTCAGGACGAAGATGCCGGTGCCGATAATGCCGCCGATGCCCAGCAAGGTGAGCTGAACGGGGCCGAGCGAGCGATGCAACGACTTCTTCTCGGCCGTGGCTAGAATCGCATCCAGTGACTTAACGCGCCACATATTTCCTCCAGAGACCCGCGGCTCCCCCCGGGGGCCGCGTAGACAAATTTTGCGGACCGTGGCCCGGTTAACGGGACGCGGTCAAGGTAAAGCGGTGGGCGTGCGTAAATGTTCGCCCTTGTGTGCGCAATATGGGCCATGACCTGCCGCCTGAATGTTGCGACGCAGCACGCTCTGTAGCCGCTACTGCCTCCTGCTTGGGCGATGACGATTGCGATGCGGGAGGCTGGTCGCTTGGCGATTTGCGCGCCCGCCGCTAAACCCGCCGCGTGACCCTTCCCATCCATGAGGCCTTGCCGGCCCTGAAGTCCGCCCTGGCGGGGCGCGAGGCCGCCGTGCTGGTGGCCCCGCCCGGCGCGGGTAAGACCACGGTCGTGCCGCTGGCCCTGCTGGACCAGCCCTGGGTGGGCGACGGCAAGATCGTCATGCTCGAGCCCCGGCGCCTGGCGGCCCGGGCGGCGGCGTCGCGGATGGCCCAGACCCTGGGCGAGAGCGTCGGCGACACGGTCGGTTTTCGGGTCAGGCTGCAGTCGAAGGTCTCGGGCCGCACGAGAATCGAGGTGGTGACCGAGGGGGTGTTCACCCGGATGATTCTCGACGATCCGGGCCTGGACGGCGTGGCGGCGGTGATCTTCGACGAGTTCCACGAGCGCAGCCTCGACGCCGACCTCGGCCTGGCCCTGGCCCGCGACGCTCAAGGGTTGGTGCGCGAGGACCTGAAGATCCTGGTGATGTCGGCCACCCTCGATGGGGCGCGGATCTCGGCCTTGCTGGGCGACGCGCCGATCGTCGAGAGCCAGGGACGGATGTTCCCGGTCGATACGCGCCATCTGGGCCGCGACGAGCGCCAGCGGTTGGAAGAACGCGTGGTCCGCGCCGTCGAACGGGCCCTGGCGGAGGAGGGCGGCAGCCTGCTGGTCTTCCTGCCGGGCCAGGGCGAGATCCGCCGCGTCGAGACCCTGCTGCGCGAACGGCTGCGGCGTCCCGAGGTCGACGTCACGCCGCTGTACGGGGCGCTGGACCCGGCCGAGCAGGACCGCGCCGTGGCCCCCGCCCAGCCCGGGCGGCGCAAGGTGGTGCTGGCCACCTCGATCGCCGAGACCAGCCTGACCATCGAGGGCGTGCGGGTGGTCATCGACTGCGGCCTGGCCCGCGTGCCGCGCTTCGACCCGTCCAGCGGTCTGACCCGGCTGGAGACGGTGCGGGTGTCGCGCGCCGCCGCCGACCAGCGCCGGGGCCGGGCCGGGCGCACCGAGCCGGGCGTCTGCTACCGCCTGTGGGACGAGCCGGAGACCCGGGCCCTGCCGGCCTTCGCCCGGCCCGAGATCCTGGAAGCGGACCTGTCGAGCCTGGCCCTGAACCTGGCCCGCTGGGGAGCGCGCGACGCCGCGAACCTGGCCTTCCTCGACCCGCCGCCGGCCGCCGCCTTCAACGAGGCCCGGACCTTGCTCAACCGCCTGCAGGCCCTGGACGGGCAGGGGGGGCTGACCGCCCACGGCCGGGCCCTGGCCGAGATGCCGCTGGCTCCGCGCCTGGCCCACATGGTGGTCCGCGCCGCCGCCGCCGGCCAGGCCGGGCGCGGGGCCCAGATCGCCGCCGTGCTCAGCGAACAGGGGCTGGGCGGCCGCGACGTCGACCTGCGCCACCGGCTGGAAAGCTTCGGCCGCGACCGCTCGCCCCGGGCCCGTGACGCCCGGACGCTGTCGGAGCGCTGGGCCCGCGGGGCCGGCCGGCCGTCGGGCGCGGTCCCGCTGGACGACGCCCTGCTGCTGGCCGAGGCCTATCCGGAGCGGGTGGCCAAGGCGAGGGGCAAGCCGGGCGAGTACCAACTGGCCGGCGGGCGCGGCGTCTATCTGGAACCGACCGACGCCCTGGCCCGCGAGACCTGGCTGGCGGTCGGCGAACTGGGCGGCGGCGAGGCCCGCGACCGCATCCTGCTGGCCGCGCCGCTCGACGAGGCCGCCCTGCGCGAGGCCTTCGCCGACCGGCTGGTGGCCGAGGACCGGCTGGAGCCCGACGCGCGGGGCAAGGTCCGGGCCCGCCGGCTGCTGCGCCTGGGCAGGCTGGTGATCGCGGAACGGCTGCTCGACAAGGTCGATCCGGCCCTGGTGGCCAGGGCCTTGCTGGACCAGGTGGTCCGCGAGGGGCTTTCCGCCGTGCCGCTGGGCGAGGGCGCGCAGGTCCTGCGCCGCCGCGTGGCCTTCCTGCGCGACCTCGACGCGGCGACCTGGCCCGACCTGTCGGACGCCGCCCTGCTGGCGCGCCTGCCCGAATGGCTGGAGCCGCTGCTGGCCGGGCGCTCGTCGCTGGCGTCGCTGAGCGACGCCGCCCTGGCCGACGCCCTGCGGACCCTGATCCCCTGGGAGGCCCAGCGAAGGCTCGACGCCCTGGCCCCGGTCCGGTTCACCGCCCCGACCGGCTCCAGCTTCGCCATCGACTACGGCGCCGACGGCGGGCCGCGCGTCGACGTGCGGGTGCAGGAACTGTTCGGCCTGACGGCCCACCCGACCGTGGCCGGCGTTCCGTTGGTGCTGGCCCTGCTGTCGCCCGGTCACAAGCCGATCCAGATCACCCGCGACCTGCCGGGCTTCTGGCGCGGCTCGTGGCGCGAGGTGAAGAGCGAGATGAAGGGGCGCTATCCTCGGCATGTGTGGCCGGATGATCCGGCGACGACCGCGCCGACGACGCGAGCCAAGCCTCGGGGGACGTGAGCTCGCTGCCCCATCTAGGTCCTCCCCCTCTGGGGGAGGCGGCCGAAGGCCGGTGGGGGGAGGTTTGGGG
>NZ_AKKF01000289.1 GCF_000281955.1 Caulobacter sp. AP07
GGATGTCGTCGCCGCCGCGACCCGTCAGCACATTGGCCTGACCGTCGCCCGTCAGGGTGTCGGCCGCATCGCCGCCGGTCACGTTCTCGATGTTGCGCAGCGAACCGCCCGCGACGCCGCCCAGCGTCACGTTCGCGGCGACATCGCCGTTGAGCGTCACGGCCACCGATAGCGGCGTACTCAAGTAGAAGTACGACGCCGTATCAACGCCGCCGCCGCCATCGAACACGTCCTTCCCGCCGCCACTGGACAGGAAGTCGTCGGCCGCGCCGGCCGTGATGGCGTCGTCGCCGGTTCCGCCAAAGAAATAGAGACGCTCGATACTGGTCATCGAGGTCGTGACCTGACCCCCAAGGATGATCGGGTTCGCCGCGCTCGCGCCGTTGTCGAGGGTGACGCCCTCGCTCCGCCCCGCATAGATCAGATAGGCGGTGTCGAAGCCTTCGCCGCCGTCAACCTTGTCGTTGCCGCCGTCAACGAGGTGGATATCGTCCACCAAGGCGACGCCATTGGTCAGCCCGCCCTTGGCCACACCGGTGACCAGGATGTCGTCGCCCGCGCCGCCGAACAATGAATCGTCGCCGCGCCCGCCGATCAGGATGTCGTTCCCGTCGTCACCATTCAGGATGTCGGAACCGTCATCGGTTTGAAGGTCGTAATCGTCGCCCAGGATCAGGTCGTTGCCGGCGCCGCCAGCCAGCACGTCGCCGTCCTGGTCGCCGAAGACCGTGTCGTCGCCGTCGCCGCCCAGCAGCTTGTCGGCGCCCTGGCCGCCGGCCAGCTTGTCCGCGCCGCCTTGGCCGTCGATCCAGTCGCCGCCCGCCGTTCCCGAAAGGGTGTCGGCGCCCGCGCCGCCCAGGGTCGCGGACCGAAGGCCGGTGAAGATCGAGTTTGTGATGTCGGAGGCGCGGATGCGCTCGAACATCAGCTCCGTCCCATTGGACAGGGTGACATAGACTTCCGAATAGAACGGGGGGTCGTCCGACCCGACGACCATTTCCGAGACCTTGAGCACGAACAGGTTGTCGACCGAGACCCGGTCGATCCCGACCTGGAAGTCGAGGATGACGTCGTAGCCCTTGCCGACCACGAACGTGTCATGCCCGCCGCCGCCGGCCAGGTAGTTGGTCCCGGCGCCGCCGATCAGCGTATCGTCGCCGGCCAAGGGGTCGCCGATATAGGCGCCGCCTGTCAGCCGGTCGTCGCCATCGCCGCCATCGAGATAGTCGTTTCCATCGTTGCCGGTCAGCTCGTCGGTCCCGCCGCGCCCGATCAGGATGTCGTCGCCGCTGTTGCCCCAGAGGTCGTTGGCCTGGTCGTTGCCCGACAGGGTGTCGGCATAGGCCGAGCCCGTCACGCCTTCCACGTTGAGCACGATGTCCAGATCGCCGTAGGCGCCGGCTTGCGGCGTGGTGACGGTCAAGTCGATCGTCACGCCACGGTCGCTGTAGGTGTAGGAGATGGTGTCGTAGCCGGCGCCGCCGTCGTAAATGTCGGCGCCGTCGCCAAAGTCGTCCAGGGTGTCGTCGCCGTCGCCGCCGGAAACCTGGTCGTCTCCGTATTCGCCATACAGCCTATCGTTACCCACGCCGCCGATCAGGACATCGTCGCCGCTGCCGGCGTAGAACAGGACCGATCCCGTCATCGAAGCGTCGACGCTCAGGTGGTCGGCGGCATAGGTGGCGCGAACGGCCTCGATCCCGGTCACCGTGTCCCAACCGAAGCCGGTATTCTGCGGGCCCGCCTTGCCCAGCACGAACGTCGCGGCGGTATCGTCCCCAGACTGGAAGTAGAGGGTGTCCTCGCCGCCGCCGCCCTCGATGACGTCGTCGCCCTGCCCGCCTTCGAAGCTGTCGTCGCTGGCCCCGCCGATCAGGTGATCGTCGCCGTCGTCGCCCCACAGCCCCGCGCCGGTGTTGTTGGCCACCAGAACGTCGTCACCTGCCAGGCCTTGCAGGATGACTCTGCCGACGCCTTCGCCCGCCGTCAGGTGATCGACGCCGTATGTGCCGGAGAAGTACAGGTAGGAACTGGCGCTGGTGGTGTAGGTCAGGCCGACCGGGCCGCCGTTGAGCGGCATGCCGCCCAGGTTCAGGGGCGAGAGCTGGGCCAGGGTCCGGTCGGTCAGGCGCAGCAAGGGGTTCCAGTCGTAGGCGCCGCCGGCGCCGTCCCTGTCGATGTCGATCAGCACGTCGGCCCCTGACTGGGTCGCGCGCAGGTGGCCGCTGGCGAACAGGTTGGTCACCTGGTCCCAGTTGCTCATCCCGTAGGAGAGAACGGTCAGGTCGATCTGGTCGTCGGCGCCCAGGCCGTTGATCGTCAGGTAACGGTCGCCCGAGCCGGGGTTGCGGCCATAGTCGGACACCATGGCGATCCGGTCGGCGCCCGAGCCCAGCGAGATCACGCCGCCGGACAGCGGCATGTCGACATAGATGTAGTCGTTGCCCGCGCCCAAATCGGCGGTGAAGTGGGTCAGGTAGCGCACTTGGAGGCTGTCGTTGCCGTCTCCGCCGTCGATCCGCCAGTCGTAGGGCGCGGCGTGAAGGTAGCCGATGGCGTCGATCCGGTCTTCACCGGCCCCGCCTTCGATGGTGATCAGTCCGCCCGCGCCGGTGTAGGTGCGCTCCACCCAGATCGTGTCGTCGCCATCGTTGCCGCGGACGATGTCGCTGCTGCCACCTTCGTCCCGGATGTAGTCGTCGCCGCCCCGACCTTCGATCAGGTCCGTTGTCGGACCGCCGTTCAGGGTGTCGCCAGCTTCAGTGCCCGTGATCGTCGACATAGCACCCTGTTCTCGCCGCCAGCGCTCAACCTGGACCGGTAGCTTGGCTGTTCTGTGAAAACAACCCTGGATCGTGCGTTGTAAAACTCGGGCCGATGATCACGCCCGCCGCGCTGAAGGCGCTGGAGTTGATCGACCTCCACCGCCCCGGTCGTTTGCGCGAAAACAACCGAGCCGAAAGCTCTCACCTGCCGATCCGACAACGAGAACGGAAGATGCAGGGGTTCAAATCCCAAGCCGCCGCTCGGCGCTTCCTCACTACCCATGCCGCGATCTATAACACCTTCTATAGGCAGTCTTATCGGGTCGGCTGGCGACTGATCCTTAACGCTATCCATCCGAAGCTGGGGCGCCGCGTCCAGCAAGATGAAAGCGCGTAGATGAACATGATGCAGTCGGATGCATCCGAAACCGCGGGTTTCGCCATCGATCGGGATTCGGGCGGCGATTCCCGGGCCTATCTCAACGCCGATGCGCGTGGCGGGACCGGGCCGAACGGCAAGCCCAGCATGACCATCGAGGCGGCCGGCCTGCATCTGGTCGGCGGCGAGCCGGGCTGGTCGTCGGCCCTCGGCGTCGGCTTCACCGTGACCTATGCCTTCCGCGCCACCGCCCCGGCGACCCTGCCGAGTGATGTCGGCGGCTTCAGCACCTTCAATGAACAGCAGATTCTGCAGGCCGAAAAGGCGCTGCAGGCCTGGTCGGATGTCGCGGACATCACCTTCGTTCGGCAGGGCAGCGGCGCGACGGGCCCGGACGCCTATTCCAACTCGGCCTCGATCCTGTTCTCGAACTATAGCTCCGGGCAGGACGGCGCGGCGGCCTTCGCCAATTTCCCGGGCAACACCGCCTATAGCTCATCGTCGGGCGACGTCTGGGTCAACAGCACGTTATCCTACAACCAAAACCCCATCGCCGGCCGCTATGGCGGGCAGGTCCTGATCCACGAAATCGGCCACGCCATCGGGCTGGACCATCCCGGCGACTACAACGCCGACGGGACCACCTCCATCACCTACGCCACCAACGCCGAGTATTACGAGGACTCCAACCAGTACACGGTGATGAGCTACTTCTCCGAGACCGAGACGGGGGGTAATTTTCACGGGTCCTATGCCGCGGTTCCGATGCTCGACGACATCTCGGCCGCGCAACAGGAATACGGGATCAACGTCAACACGCGCACCGGCGACACGATCTACGGCTTCAACGCCACGGCCGACAGATCGTGGTTCTCGGCCACCAGCGCGTCGTCGACGCTGATCTTCGCGGTCTGGGACGCCGGCGGCGTCGACACCTTCGACTTCTCCGGCTATGCGACCAATCAGACGATCGATCTGAGACAGGGTTTCTTTTCCAGTGTCGGCGGGCTGGTCGGCAATGTCGCCATCGCCAAGGGCGCGAATATCGAGAACGCCAGGGGCGGTTCGGGCGCCGACCTCATCACCGGTAACAGCCTCGACAATGTGCTGCGGGGCGGGGCGGGCGCAGACACGCTGAGCGGCGGCGACGGCAATGACAATCTCGATGGCGGGGCAGGCGATGACCTCCTGACGGGCGGAACGGGTTCCGACGTGGCGATCTATGTCGAGGTCGCCGCCGGGGTGGTGGTCGATCTGGCCATCACCGCCGCCCAGAACACCGGCGGCTCCGGAACCGACACCCTGACCGGCATCGAGCACATCTTCGCCGGCAACGCCTTTGGCAACACCCTGTCGGGCGATGATCAACTCAACGCCCTGGTCGGTGGATCGGGCGACGACGTCCTGACCGGTCGCGGCGGCGACGACATTCTCGATGGCCGGGCGGGCAACGACATCCTGACCGGCGGCGCGGGCAATGACATCCTGACCGGCGGGGCCGGTTCGGACGTGGCGGTCTATATCGACGTCACCGCCGGGGTGACCGTCGACCTGGCCGTGGCC
>NZ_AKKF01000290.1 GCF_000281955.1 Caulobacter sp. AP07
GGCGGGCGGCCAGCCGGCCCTGGGCCTCGACTACGGGCATCGTCCCCTGGCCGAGCAACTCGACCAGGGGGCGCGCCAACTGGAGCTGGACGTCGTCCGCGATCCCGACGGCGGCCGTTTCGCCACGCCGCGCACCGCGCTGGGCCAGGGCGCCGAGCTGACGCCGGCCTTCAAGGTGGCGATGGCGCGTCCGGGCTTCAAGGTCATGCACATGCCCGACGTCGACTTCCGGTCGTCGTGCCCGACCTTCGTCCAGTGCCTGACCCTGGTGCAGGACTGGTCGCGCGCCCATCCCGACCACGCGCCGATCCTGATCCTGATCAACGCCAAGGAGGGGCCGCCCAGCCTGCCCGGCGGCGTGGCCGCCCTGCCGTTCGACGCCCAGGCCTTCGACGCGCTGGACGCCGAGGTGCGCTCGGTGTTCGCCGACAGCCAGCTGATCACGCCCGACCAGGTGCGCGGCAAGCGCGCCACCCTGCGCGAAGCCGTCCTGGCCGGCGGCTGGCCGACCCTGGCCCAGGCGCGCGGCAAGGTGTTCTTCGCGCTCGACGAAAGCCCGGAGAAGGTGGCGATGTACCGTGGGACACGGACGTCGCTGGAAGGCCGGGCGATGTTCGTCAACACCGACGAGCAGTCGCCGGCCGCCGCCTACCTGACCCTCAACGACCCCATCGGCCAGCATGACCGCATCGCCGCCGCCGTGCGCGCCGGCTTCATCGTCCGCACCCGCGCCGACGCCGACACCTGGGCGGCGCGGCGCAACGACGTCGCCCAGCGCAGCGCGGCCCTGTCCAGCGGCGCCCAGTACGTCTCGACCGACTACATGTGGGCCGATCCTCGCCTGGCCGGCGGCTACACGGTCCGGCTGACGGGCGGCGCGGTCGCCGTCTGCAACCCGGTGCGGGCCGCCGAGCGCTGCGGGGACCTGCCCCTCGAAACCCTGCCGGGCGCGCCGGCGCGCGGCTATCTGGCGCCCGACCAGCGTCCCGACCTGACGACGATCCTGGCGGCCCCGCCGGCGGCCGGCTCGCCGCGCGCCGTGGCCGACGCGGCGATCTTCGACCAGACCCGGGCCTTGAAGGGCACACCGCGCTGGGATCTGGCGACCGCCGACGTCGACGGGGCGGTGTACGATCACTTCGCCACGGCGCTGGGCGTGCGGCTCACCCCGGCCCAGGCGCCGATCCTGACCGCCCTGCTGGAGCGGGCCGGCGACGACCGCTCCGTGGTCGGCGTGGCCAAGACCCATTGGGCGACCCGCCGGCCCTATCTCGACAAGAAGGACGCGCCGATCTGCGAGGCCAAGTCCGATCACCTGGCCGGCAATCCCGACTATCCGTCCGGCCATTCCGCCCACGGCATGCACGTGGCGATGATCCTGGCCGAACTGGCGCCCAGCCGCGCCGACGCCCTCTACGCCCGGGGGCGGGACTATGCCGAAAGCCGCTACATCTGCGGCTCGCACAGCGTCAGCGCCACCGAGGCCGGGATGCAGTCGGGCGCGGTGATCTACGGGGCCGAGCACGCCTCGCCGCTGTTTCGCCAGGACATGGACGCCGCCCGGGCCGAGGTCGCGGCGGCCCTGGCGGCCGCCGGCCGTGAAGCTTTCGTGAAACCTGCCGACGGCCGCTGAGGGGCTGGGGTCCGCCGTCGTTGATCGGATCGGAGGGGCGCGTGGCGCGGGTCGAAACGACCCAGGCCACGACCGCCGTCGACCTATCGATCAGCGGAGATCACGGATGAGCGGAACTAAAACCCAGGGCGCGGGCCAGTCGAGCCAGGCTTTGTCAGGCTACGGACGATTGGCCTGGCTGCTGTCGACGGTGGCGGCGACGGCCCTGACGGCGGCCCCGGCCCTGGCCCAGCAGGCCCCGGCCCCGGACGCCACCCAGGTCGAGGAAATCGTCGTCACCGGCTCGTTCGCCACCAGCCTGGCCGACGCCCTGCGCATCAAGCGCGACGCCGCCTCGATCACCGACTCCGTCTCGGCCTCCGACATCGGCAACTTCCCGGCGGTCAACATCGCCGAGGCCCTGCAGCGCGTGCCGGGCGTGTCGATCTCGCGCGAGGCCGGCGAGGGCCAGTTCGTCAGCGTCCGGGGCCTGGGCCCCAACTTCCAGTCGGTCACCCTGAACGGCTCGCCGATCGCCTATAACGAAAACATCCGCAACTCCGACCAGAGCGGCCGCCAGTTCCAGTTCCGGGTCATTCCCGCCGACCTGATCTCGGCCATCGTGGTGGCCAAGGCGCCGACCGCCGACCTGATCGACGGCGGCATCGGCTCGAACATCGACATCCAAACCGCCCACGCCCTGGACGTGAAGCCCTTCGTCACCGCCCGGGCCTTTGCGCACTACGAGAACCGCAGCAAGGAAAGCACGCCGAACGGCTCGATCTCGGGCGCCTGGCGCAACGCCGACGCCACCTTCGGCGTCATCGCCGGCCTGTCCTACCAGACCCGCGACGTGCAGTTCGATCGCTTCCAGCACTTCGGCTACACCAACCGGGTGATCAACGGCCAGACGGTGGCCGTGGCCAACGACCTGGTGATGACCCTGGAGCGCGAGGAACGCCGCCGCGTCAGCCTCATGGGCGGCCTGGAGTGGAAGCCGTCGGACAAGCTGTCGGTGACCCTCGACACCCTCTATTCGAACTTCAACAACGTCATCGACGAGGATCGCCTGAGCTTCGAGCTGGGCGGCCGCAGCGACTTCGCCGCCCGCCTGGCGCCCGGCAGCGCGGTGATCAAGAACGGCGTGCTGTATGCCGGCCAGATCAATGGCGGCCGGATCAACCGCAACGCCGAGTATTCCGAGCAGACCCACGAGAACCTGTTCGTCAAGCTGGCGGCCGACTACGAGGTCGCCGGCTGGACGATCTCGCCGGCCCTCAGCTATTCGAAGGCCGACAGCGGTCTCGACACGCCGCTGCAACGGATCGACGGCCGCACCGCCGACAACCCGGCGGGCCTGGTCTACAGCTTCGCCTATGGCGACGATCCGGTCGGCGACCGCGAGATCGCCAAGCTTCAGACCAATCTCGACCTGACCAGCCCGACGGCGGCGTCCTATTATCGCTATCGCATCCGTCCGACCAATTCGGAGGACAAGGACACCACGTTCCTGCTGAACGCGCGGCGCGACTTCGAGGCCCGGTTCGGCGGCGTCGCCCTGGAGACCCTGCGGTTCGGCGGCCAGTACACCGACCGCAGCCGCGACTACCAGCGCCGCGACCGCGTCGTCGAGCTGCGTCCCGGCACGGTGGTCGACGCCAGCTACACCGACCAACTTCTGCCCTCGAACGTCTTCAACAAGACGATCAACAGCAGCTTCGGAACCTGGAGAAGCTACAACCGCGGCAAGTTCGGCGCGGCCTTCATCGTGCCGGGTGAATATGACGGCACGGACCCGCAGTCCGCCGACCTGAAACCCACCGGCGCCGACCTGCAGCAGTCCTACGGCGTCGACGAGGAGGTGAGGGCGCTCTACGGCCGCGCCGACTTCACCACCAGCCTGGGCGGCAAGGCCGTGAAGGGCAATCTGGGCCTTCGCTGGGTCAGCACCGACACCCTGGTCAAGGGCACCCTGCTGACCGCCACCACCAGCGGCACGGGCGCGGTGACCACGGTGATCACGCCCAAGGAGTACGAGGGCTCGTACAAGGAGTTCCTGCCCAGCGCCAACGTCACCATCGACCTCAACGACAACCTGCTGCTGCGCCTGGCCGCCTCGCGCAGCCTGACCCGGCCGTCGCTGGCCGACCTGCGCACCGCCACCGTGCCCAACAGCTCGCTGGTCTCCGACGTCTACGAGCGCGGCCAGACGGCGATCGACCCCGCCACCGCCGCCGCCTGGCGCGGGCGCCGGTTGATCTTCCAGGACGCGGCGCTGTCGGAGGTGGTCGCGGAACTGGCCCGCTATACCGACACCCGGATGCGCATCGTCGATCCCGCCCTCGGCCGTCAGCGCGTGACCGCCATCATCCCGCTGGACGGACCCGGCTCGGTGGTCGACCGCGCCGACAGGCTGCTGCCGATCCGCCTGACCCGCGGCGGCCAGGGCGAGGTCACGGTGCGGGCCCGCTAGCGGCGCCCATCGCAAGCCTGTCATCAAGCTGGGCTAGGAAGCCGGAGGCGACATGCTCGCGCCGGGGATCATTGTCAGTCGTCACATGCCGTCTCGCCGCGCGCTCGCCGTTCTCGCGGCCGCTGGACTCGAGATCGCGGCGTCGGCGACGCCCGCCCGGGCCCAGGACGTCCAGCTGCAGATCCCCAGCCAGGATGCGCGCGGCGCGATGATGGCGCTGTGCCTCAAGGCGGGCTGCGCCTTCGCCCTGGTGTCCGAACCCGACCGCGCCTACCGCACCAACGCCGTCCGGGGCGCGATGCCCTGGCCGGTCGCCGTGCGGCGGATGCTCGCGGGCACCGGCCTGCGCTACGAGATCATCGACGCCCGCTCGGTGAGGATCTGGACCGACAGCGCGCCGGCCCCGCCGCCGGCCGACTCCGGGCCGACCGTGGTCGAAGCGGTCAGCGTCCTGGCCGCCTTTCCCGAGGGTATCGAGACTTCGTTGCGACAGAAGCGGCGGGCCGACGCGATCCTCGACGCCGTCTCGGCCGGCCGGATCGGCGAACTGCCGGCCGCCAACCTGGCCGAGGCCCTGCAACGCATCCCCGGCGTCGCCATCGAGCGCGAGGTCGGCGAGGGGCAGTTCGTCAGCGTGCGCGGCCTGGGCCCGCTGTTCCAGTCGGTGACCCTGAACGGCGCGCCCGTCGCCTTCAACGAGAACATCCGCAACTCGACCCAGAGCGGCCGCCAGTTCCGGTTCCGCGCCCTGTCGGCCGATCTGCTGGCCGGGGCGGTGGTCGCCAAGTCGCCGACCGCCGACCTTGTCGACGGCGGCATCGGCTCCAACATCGACATCCGCACCGTGCGGGGGCTGGATGGCCCGGCCTTCCTGTCGATGCGCGTCGACGCTCATGCCGAGGAGAGCTCGCGGACCGTGTCGCCCGACATCGCCGTCTCCGGCCGCTGGCGGCGGGCCGACGATCGGCTGGGCGTGGTGGGCGGGGTTTCGACCGACACGCGCGAAGTGCGCTACGACCGCTTCCAGATCCAGCGCTATCGCGACCTCGACGTCGCCGGCCAAAGCGTCGCCGTCGCCAACGACCTGCGCACCACCGTCGAGCAGGAGCAGCGGGCGCGGGCCACGGCCTTCGTCGGGGTCGAGTGGCGGATGACGCCGGAGTCGACGCTTGACCTGGACATCCTGGCCTCGCGCTTCGACAACGCCATCCGCGAGGACCGCATCGTCTACGAACTGGGCGATCGGGCGACCACCGACGCGCTCGATCCCGCGAGCGTCAGGGTCTCGCGCGGGGTCCTGACCGCCGGCCACGTCACGGGCGGCCGGATCAGCAACAACACGGAAATCTCCGACCAGGCGCATGACAGCGTGTCGGCCAGCCTGGCGTTGCGGGCCCGGGTCGGGGCCTGGCGGCTTTCGCCCCGCATCAGCGTATCGCGGGCGCGCTCGGGCCTGGACACGCCCTTGCAGCGGATCGGGGCGGTGTCGCCGGAGGGCGTCGACTACGGTTTCGACATCGGCGACGACCTCGTGGGCGAGCGCCGTGTTCCGCTGCTGGCGACCCGGTTCGACCTGGCCGATCCCGCGGGCCTGACGTTTTCGCGCTACGGCGTGCGGGCGACCAATGTCGAGGATCATGACCGCACCGCCTTGCTGGCGGCGCAGCGCGACGTCGCGTTCCAGCTGGGCGGGCTGCGGTTCGAACAGCTGAAGCTGGGGGCCCAGGCCAGCGGCCGGGGGCGCGACTATCAGCGGCGCGATCGCGAGGCGGTGTTGCGGCCGGGCGCGACCGTGACGCCGGGTTTCTTCGACATCGCCGTGCCGGACGACGTCTTCGCGGGTCTGATCGGCGAGGGGCGCCGCGCCTGGAAGGGGGCCGACTTCGCCGCCTTCCGCGACGCCTTCGTGCTGCCCGACGCGGGGCGGGACGTCATGGCCCAGGCGGACGCGCTGCCGCCGACGGGCGCGGACCTGCAGAGCTCCTACCGGGTCGGCGAACGCATCGCCGCCCTGTACGGACGTCTCGACTTCACCGCCTCGGTCGGCGGTCGCCCGGCCACCGGCAATCTGGGCCTGCGCCTGGCCCGCACCAGCACGCAGGTCGACGGATCGGTGCTGGGCGTCTCGGCCGGCGGGGACCTGGAGGTCCGGCCGATCGCGCACAAGGGCCACTACGTCGTGGCCCTGCCGAGCGCCAATCTGGCGGTCGAGCTCGACGACGACTGGCGCCTGCGCCTGGCCGCGTCGCGCGGCATCACCCGACCTTCGCTGGCCGACCTGCGCTCGGCGACCGTGCCCGCGAGCAGCCTGGTCTCGACGCTGTACAATCGCGGCCAGGCGGAGGTCGACCATCCCTCGCCGGGGACGCTGTTCACCGGCGTCGGCGGCAATCCGGCCCTGCGCCCCTACATGGCGACCAACTACGACCTGTCGCTCGAGCGCGACTTCGCCGGGTTCGGCGGGTTCAGCCTGGCGCTCTTCCACAAGGACATCGACGACTACATCGTCATCGCCTCGCGGCCCGAACGCCTGGCCTTCGTCACCCGGGACGGCCCGCCGGTGGTGGCGGAGGTGGCGATGGCGCGGCCTCGCAACGCCGGCCGCGCGAAGGTCACCGGCCTGGAGGCCGCCGTCAGCCGGCGTTTCCCGGGCGGACTGGGCCTGTGGGCCAGCGCCACCCTGGTCGACGCCGAAAGCCGGGACGCGGAGACCGGCGGTCGCGTGCGTCTGATCGGGGTTTCGCGCCTGTCCTATTCGATCAGCCCGTTCATCGAGCGCGGACCGCTGCACGCCCACCTGTCCTGGACCTGGCGCTCGCCGTTCGGGTCGGAGGCCGACATGCAGGGCGGCGGGGTGTCGAGCTTCGTGGTCGCCAGCGCCGGCTATCTCGACGTGGCGGGCGCCTACGACCTGTCCGAAGGGGTGTCGGTCTTCGTCGAGGCCAGCAACCTGACCGACGCCGTGGAAGCCGCCTATGAAGGACGCCCCGACCGCCCGTTGCAGATCGGCCGGGCGGGCCGGACGTTCGGAGTCGGCTTCAGGCTGCGCCTGTAGATGAGTCCCACAGCGTATCGAGATTCAGCACATCGGGCCACTCGACCGATCTCGGAACTATCCAGAACCGACACTTGCTGACGGCGGCGATCTGAGAGTCCGAAGGTTGGCGTTGGGCTGGAGACCGCTCACGACCCTGAGCGGAGGTTAGGCTCAGGACTCATTGCTCATAGTCAGAAGTGCATGATAGCGGCGAGGGCTATGGCGGACATCATGTGATGATAGCCGCCAAAGTACGCCTATCCCGCCCCAATGACCGCGTTCAACCCACCAGGCGAAGACTGCTTTTGGCTCTTCGCATTCACTCAGTGCGCCCGATTTCAGGCCGCGGGAAGACTTGTGACCACGATTTAACTTGTGGTTTGCAGAGATCGCCGCAAGGACGCTTCACATAGTAGGGGTGGTTGATATGAAGCTGAAATCGATTGCGGCGGCCTTGGCGCTCGCAACCCTGTGCGCGGCTTCCGCTCACGCCGAGCCCGTCGCGTCGCTTTCGTTCGCGGACCGGCTGGCGCAGGTAGGATCGCCGCTAACGGTCCGGCCGGAGGGCTTCTCGGGTCCGGGAGCCGCGATACTATCGGAGGCTATAGACGCCAGCCGGTACGTCCTCGTCGGCGAGAGCCATTTTTCGCGCGAGATCCCCGCCTTCACCACGAACGTCTGTCGATTGATGGCGCCCGGCGGCCTGACGGCCATGGTCGTCGAGATCGGCCCGGAGGCCGCCGAAGTGGTCAACGCACGGCTGAGAGCGCCGAACCGGGAACAGCAGATTTCTGACTTCATGAGCGCCCATCCCGACGCCATGGCCTTCCTCAACGGCCGCGACGAGGGTCAGACGGCGGCCGATTGCGCGGGTGTCGCCGGGCCGGACTTCAAGCTGTGGGGGCTGGACCAGGAGTTCTTCGGCGTGAGCGGCTATTTGTTCGAACAGATGCTGGCGGCCGGTCCGGGACCGCTCGCCCGCGCCCAGATCGAAGCGCTGGCCGAACAGGAGCGGACGGCGATGCAGGCCGCGCTCACCTCCGGTTCACCCATGGACCTGTTCCTGTTCAAGGCCACCGACGCGACGCTGGATCAGGCGGGGACAGCCATCGACCAGGACGGCGGCGACCGGGCCAAGGCGCTGTTCGCCGCCTTGCGCGAGACACGCGCCATCTATCAGGCCTCGCAGTCCCGCCGTGGCGATCCGAACGGACGCAGGGCGCGGCTGATGAAACGGACGCTGGCGGCCCATTTCGCCGAGGCGCCGCAGGCGCGCGTGCTGATGAAGTTCGGAGCCTGGCATCTCTACAAGGGCTACAATCCACTCGGCCAGCGCGACGTGGGCAATTTCGTCGCTGAACAGGCCGACGGAGAGGGCGTGAAGTCCCTCCATATCATCGTCACCGGCGCGAGAGGCGCGCTAGGCGGATACAACGGGGTCGGCCGCCAAGTGACCGTGCAAAAGTTCGATGCGACCACGGGCAAGGACGCCGACTGGTGCAAGGATGTGATGCTGGCCCGCCCGTCGGGCACGCCGCCGGGCGACTGGTTCCTGATGGATCTGCGCCGCTTGCGCGACGCCGATCTGGAAGCCCTGACGCCGGAATGGCGCGCGCTCATCCGCGGCTACGACCTCGCCGTCGTGGCGCCGGAACTGTCTGCGTCCACCGTGCTGGGGAGCCATGACGCCCCTTAGGCTCAGGACATTCCTCATAGCCAGAAGAGCACATGGCGGCGAGGCCTAATGGCGGACAGGAGGACGGTCGGGTAGCCACCCCGAACAGACCATCGGCATGTCCGCCTTCTGCGCGGGCGACCGAGTGTGTGGGTGTCGATACGCGCTAAGCCCCAGGCTCGTGGCTCGGCCCCGGACGACGCGGCGTCAGATAGACGTGGCCGCCGGTCCTGGACGCGTCGACCTCCAGCAGGGCCGAGATCATCGCCAGGGCCTCGGCGGTCCTGTCGAGCTTGAAGCGGCCGGTGACCTTCCGTTCGCCGACGGCGGGATCACGCAGCACGACGGCGTCGGCGCTGTAGCGATTCAGGCGGGCGACGACGTATTTCAGCGGCATGTTGTCGGCGTCCAGCCAGTCGGCGCGCCAGGAGTCGTAGCTGTCGGGGGCCATCCGGCCGCCGGTCGCCGGGCGGTTGGCGGCCAGCAGCAACCATTCGCCCTTGCGCAGCAGGCGGGGCGGGGCGGGGCCCTGCGACACGCGGACGACGCCCTCGAACACCCGCACCTCGACGGCCTCATCGATCCGGTCGACCTCGAACACCGTGCCGACCGCCGTGACGGTGGCGTCGCCGGCCAGGACGTTGAACGGGCGGCGCCGGTTCTTGGCGACCTCGAACACCGCGTCGCCCTTGCGCAGGTAGATGTCGCGGGCGGCGCGGCGATAGGCCACGCTGGCGTGGGAGTCGGCCTTCAGGCGGATGGTCGAGGCGTCGCTGAGCACGTGGTCGGCCCGCCCGCCGATGGCGGTGGCCAGCTCGATCGGCGGCTCGCCGCGATCGGCGGTCAGGCGCCAGGCCAGGGCGGCGCCTCCGACCACGAGCACCAGGCTGGCGGCGATCAGGCCCAGGCGCGACCAGTCGCCCGACCCGGCGTGACGCCGGGGGGAGGGCGCGACGACGGCGGGAGGGGCGTCGCGCACCCGGTCGACGGCGTCCAGCAAGGCGGTGTCGCGCAGGGTGTGGCGCAGGGCGGCGAAGGCCTCGGCATGGGCCGGGGCCGCGTTCAGCCACGCCGCCAGGGCCAGCCGGTCGTCGTCGGTCAGTTCGTCCAGCCGGTCGATCCAGTCGGCGGCTTCTTCCATCACGGTCAGGTCGTTGTCGTTAGCGCTCACGTGTCGCCCCCTCTCGTTCGGCGGCGTCGCCGGTCGCGGCGTCCATGACCCCGGCCAGTTCGGCCATGGCGCGGACCAGATGTTTCTTCACGGTCTCGAGATTCAGATCCAGGTCATCGGCGATCGTCTGCCGGGACTGACCGTCGACATGCCGGCGGACGAAGACCTCGCGCCGGATCGGCGACAGACGGCGCAGGGCGGCCTCGAAGACCGCCACCCGCTGCTTGTGCTCCAGCACCTCGTCGGCCAGCGGCAGGTCGCAGCCGTAGTCGCCCTCGCCCAGGCCCTCCTCGCGGCGGTCGCGCCGGGCCTGGGAATAGATCAGCGAGTCGGCCACGCGGTAGGCATAGGCCAGCGGATGGACGATCGCCTGCTTGCGGCTCTGCTCCATCACCATCAGCAGGGTCTGCTGGAGGATGTCCTCCGCGCGCGACGGATCGCCGTGGCGACGGGCGATGTAGCCGAAAAGCTTGCGTTCATGAGGCCTCAACTCCGCCAGGGCGTCGTTCATCGCGTTTCCATCGAGCCGGACAAGGCCATAGCGAGGTCGGACGCCGCCCCGTAGGAGCGTAGAGGCGCGAGATGGGCGATCGGGGACAGGCCGGCGTCAAAATTCATAGGCGACGCCCAGCGTGACGGTTCGGCCGCTGCGGGTGCGCGACAGCGGGCGGTCGGCGGCCAGGTCGGTGAACTGGTCGATGGCCTGGTCGGTGAGGTTGATCGCCTCGATCACCAGCTTGAACCCGCGCCCGGCGTTGTAGTGGGCGGCGGCGTCGATGTTGTTCGCGGCGTGGTAGCCCGAGCCGATGTTGCCGTTGCCGCCGGCCCCGTCGAGATAGGCGTCGCGATAGGCGCTGGAGATCCGCGCGCCCCAGCGGGCGGTCTCGTAATAGAGCCTGGCGTTCCAGGTCCAGGGCGACAGCTGCAGCAGGTCGAGCGACACCGGCTTGCCGTCGATGATCACGTCCGAGCGTCCGTGGGCGTAGGTGACGTTGCCGGTGAAGCCGAGCTTGTCGAAGGGGGCGGGCAGGAAGTCGAAGTCGCGCTGCACCGCCAGCTCGACGCCGCGGATCGTGGCGCCGTCGCCGTTCACCGGACGGTTGACGTTGTAGACGATCGACCCGGTCTGACCCGGATTGAGGAACTGCAATGGATAGCCGGTCAAGCCGTAGGGCGCCGTTCCGGTCTCGACGGTGATGAACGAGTCCATGGTCTTGTGGAACACGCTGATCGCCAGGGTCCCGGCGGAGCCCTGATAGACCTCCAGCGAGGCCTCGACGGAATTGGCCATGAAGGGCCGGAGGTTGGGATTGCCCGCGTAGATCGAGCCGCCGAACGGCGCGGCGTCGATGCTGGCCGCCGCCCGCAGGTCCGACAGGCTGGGCCGGCTGATGTCGCGGCTGGCGCCCAGGCGCAGGACCACATGGTCGTCGAGGTCCCAGGCGAGGTTCACGGCCGGCAGCACGCCGTCGTAGCGATGGGCGATCACCGCCGGCGCCAGGGCGACCCCGTTGCTGACCATGCCGGCCGAGGTCAGGTGGGTGCGGTAGTAGCGCAGGCCGGCGTCGGCCCGCAGGCGCCGGCCGGCGACCTCGCCGTCGAACCGGTATTGCAGATAGGCCGCGACCGTCTTCTCGGTCAGCGAATAGTCGGCGCCGGGCAGGTCGTCGTCGACGGTCAGGTCGCGGTTCTGACCCAGGGCGGCGAAGGTGGCCTCGACGTCGCCCACCACATAGGGGGCCAGCGAGCGTTCGTCGAAGACGGACTTCACCGCGCCGGGCGGCGAGGGCAGGGCGTCGTAGTCGACCCGGTCGCGGCGCTGGTAGCCGTCGTTGCGGAACAGCTTGTACTGCGCGCCGGCCTTCAGGGTGGTCCTCGGACCGGCCGTATAGGTCAGGTCCGCCTTGCCCGTGGTGAAGGCGTTGACGATCGAGTCCTCACGGGTGTCGGCCCGCATCAGGCTCCAGGCGTTGGGATCGGTGAGGTCGAAGCCGTAGGTGTTGACGCCGGTCCGGCCGGGCCCGCGCAGGTCGAAGGCAAAGCTCCTGTTCGTCGCCTGCAGGAAGACCTTGTCGAACACCGGCCCTTCGAAGTCCGAGCGGGAATAGCCGACCATGCCGCTGACTTGCAGGGCCTCGGTCAGCCGTGTCCGGCCGTTGACGGCGACCTGGGTGAAGACGGTGGAGTCGGTCGAGCGCTTGTGCTCGCTGCGCAGATCGACGCCGTCATAGGCGGCCTGGACGACGCTATCGCCCTGGATGACCACGGCGTTCAGCCGTTGGGCGCCAAGCACGTCGCCGGTGAGGCCGTTCTTGCCGGCGGCGGCCAGGGCGAACTCGTCGCGGTCGTTGCTCAGCCGGCCGTAGAGCAGGTCGACGTCCAGGCTGGTCTCGGCGCCCGGGCGATATTGCAGGGCGGCGGTGATCCCCAGCCGCTCGCGGTGGTCGAACCAGGTGGAATAGGTCTGGGCCTGGGGGGCGCGCACCCGGGCCGACCCGGTGGCGTTGACCAGCCGGTCGCGGTCGGCGGCCGAGACGCCGGGGCCGATATTGGCGGCGGCGACGTTGATCGGGCTCCAGCCCCAGTTTCTGTAGCCGTACTCGTTGATGTCGTTGGCGCTGTAGGCGGCCGAGACCAGCAGGCCGACGTCGCCCCAGCGGTTGGAGACCAGGCCCGCCAGCCGAGGCGTGACCCCGTCGGTCACGCCGTTGGCCAGGGCCTTGGCCGACAGGGCCGCCTTGAAGCCGCGATAGTCGAACGGCTTGGCGGTGCGCAGTTCCACCGTGCCGGCGACGCCGCCCTCGTCCTGGTCGGCGGCGTAGGCCTTGCGCACGGTGACCCGGTTGAACAGTTCCGAGGCGAAGATGCTGTAGTCGAACGCCCGGGTGCGGCTGACCGAGCCGCGATTGTCGAAGCCGGAGGCGGTGGAGGCCGAGACCTCCATGCCGTTCAACTGGGTGCGGGTGAAGTCGGGACCCAGGCCCCGCAGGGCGATCTGGCGGCCCTCGCCGGCGTCGCGCGAGATCGTCACGCCAGGGATGCGTTGCAGGGATTCGGCCAGGTTCAGGTCGGGAAAGGCCGCGATGTCTTCGGCGACGATGACGTCCTGCGCGCCCACGGCCAGGCGCTTGAGGTCGCGGGCCCGGACCAGGCTGCCGCGAAAGCCGGTGACGACGACCTGCTCCACCTCGACGGGGGCCGTATCGACCGAGGCTGTCGGAACGGGCGCCGCCGTGCGGAGGTCTTCCGGCGAGCCGGCTTCCTGCAACACGTAGCCGCCGGCCACCGACCTCATCCTCAGGCCTTCGCCGCTGATCAGCAGGGCCAGGGCGTTCTCGGGCGGCAGCAGGCCCGATACGCGTCGCCCGCGCTTGCCGCGAATGTCGGCGAAGGTCATGACCGGCGCGTCGGCCTGCTGGGAGAAGGTTCTCAGGGCGTGGGCCAGGTCATCCTGGTCGATGTCGAACGGCTTGGGCGCGCTCTGGAGCCGCGCCTGGGCCAGGGCCGGGTCATGCAGGCCCGCCAGCAGCAGGCCGAGCGCGAGCGCCCGGTAGGGCGGCCGGGTGAGCAAAGCCGCCTTTCGCCACCCCATGTCCGCGGTCGATCATCATGTTGCGCCCTTGCGTCTCCTAGCCGGATCACATGTCACTTATTTGAAGGTTCCCGCCCTGACGGCGCGGCCATCGGCGATGGGTCCAACTGCCGGCCGGGAAACGAAAATCCCGTCCGGCGCACAGGGGGCGACGCGCCGGACGGGTCCTCGATCGGCCGACCTAGAACTCGTAGGTCGCGCCGACCAGGATCGTGCGGCCGCTGCTGGTGTTGACCGTGGTGCGCTGGGCCGTGACGTCGGTGTACTGGATGGTGTGCTCGTCGGTGAGGTTGACGCCTTCCAGCGTCAATTTGAGGCGCGGCATGAGGTTGTAGTGCGCGGCGAAGTCGAGGTTGTGGGTCGCCTTGACGCCGTCGCCGATGTTGCCGTTGCCGCCCGAGCCGGTCAGGTACTTGTCGCGATAGGCGCTGGAGATGCGCATCCCCCAGCGGTCGGTCTCGTAATAGAGCGTCGCGTTGGCGGTGTATTTCGACAGGTTGAACAGCGGCAGGGTCACCGAGGTCCCGTTGATCAGGACCGGCGAGGAGCCATCGGCATAGGTGCCGTTGGCGACGACGCCCAGATGGTTGAACGGCGCGGGCAGGAAGTCGAAGTCCCGCTGGGCCGCGATCTCGACGCCCTGGATGTCGGCGCCGGGACCGTTCACCGGACGGTTGACGTTGTAGAGGATCGAGCCGTCCTGGCCGGGCAGCAGGAACGACAGCGGGAAGCCCGTCTGCGAGTACGGCACGATGCTGGTCTGGGCGGTGATGAACGACTTCAGCTTCTTGTAGAACACCCCGACCGAGAAGAAACCGACGCGGCCGTCATAGAATTCCAGCGAGCCTTCGAAGGAGTCGGAGGTGAACGGCGTCAGGTTGGGGTTGCCGGTGCTGATCGTGCCGCCGAACGGGGCGGTGGTCAGCGAGCCGGCCGCCGCCAGGTCGCCCAGGGCGGGGCGGCTGATGTCGCGGTTGGCGCTGAACCGGGCGACCAGGGTGTCGCTCATGTCGATCGCGACGTTCACGGCCGGCAGCAGGCCGTCATACTTGTGCTTGATCGAGACGGGCTGCAGGCTGGTTCCGGTGTTCAGCGAGCCGTCCGAGGTCAGGTCGGTCGAGTAGTAGCGCAGGCCGGCGTTGGCCCGGACGCCCTTGCCCAGCAGCGTGGTGTCGAGGTCGTACTGGAGGTAGGCGGCCTGGGTCTCCTCGGTCACCGTGAAATTGGTGCCCGGTGTAGTGAAGCTGGCGCCCAGGTCGCGGACCTGGCCGATCAGGGCGTAGACTTGGTCGACGTCGCCGACGATGTAGCCGCCGAGGCTCTCGAACGGCACGGTCAGTTTCATGCTGTTCGGGATGACGGTGTTGGCGGGAACGTTGCGGAACACCTTGTTGCTGCGCTGCACACCGCTGTTGACGAACTTCTTGTACTCGACGCCGCCTTTCAGCGTGGACGTCTCGCTGGCGGCGAAGGCCACGTCGAACTTGGCGTTGGTGTACTCGGAGCTGATCTCGTTTTCCTGGGTGTCCATGCGCATCAGGTCCCACTTGCTGGGGTCGGTGAGACCCGCGTCGTAGGTGTTGACCGGCATGGTCGGCCGGTCGTCGAAGCTGAAGGCGTGGTTCTTGGATTCCAGGAACACCTTGTCGAAGACGGGCAGGGTGTATTCCGACTTCGAATAGCCGATCAGGCCCTTGACCAGCAGCTTGTCGGTGACCTGGTAGGAGCCGTTCAGGGCGGTCTGGTAGAACTTGGTCTTGTCTTCCTCGCGGTTGAACTCGCTGCGCAGGTCGACGCCGGTATAGCTGGAGGCGACCAGGCTATCGCCCTGGATCACCGCCGTCTGCATGACCTGGGTTCCGGTGATGTTGCCGGTCAGGCTGTTGATCCCCGAGGTCGCCAGGGCGAAGTTCTGGCGGCTGTTCTCGAGCTGGCTGTAGAGGGCGTCGAAGCCGAGCTTCAGCTTGTCGCCGGGCTCGTATTGCAACGACAGGGTGGTGCCCAGCCGTTTGCGGCGGTCGTACCAGGTGGAATAGGTGTCGGCCTGCGGGGCGAACACCGTCGCCGTGGCGGCCGTCAGCCGCGCCGCGTCGGCGGCGCTGACGCCCGGGCCGATATTGCCCGGATTGGCGCGGATCTTACCCCAGTTGAAGCTGCGATAGCCGAACTCGTTGGAGTCGTTGACGCCGTAAGCCACCGACAGCAGGGCGCCGAAATCGCCCCAGCGGTTGGAGATCAGGCCCACCACGCGCGGCGTGACGCGGTCGTCGGCGTTGCTGTTGCTCTGGGCCTTGGCCGACAGCACGGCCTTGAAGCCCGGATAATCGAACGGCTTGGCCGTGGTCAGCTGCACCGTGCCGCCGATGCCGCCTTCGTCCTGCTCGGCCGCCAGCGACTTCTGCACGGTCACGCGGCTAAACAGTTCCGAGGCGAACAGGCTGTAGTCGAAGCTGCGCGACCGGCTGACGCCACCGCGGTTGTCCATGCCCGACGCGGTGTTGCCCAGCACTTCCATGCCGTTCAGCTGGGTGCGGGTGAAGTCGGGACCCAGGCCCCGCAGGGTGATCTGGCGGCCTTCGCCGGAATCCCGCGAGATGGTCACGCCGGGGATGCGCTGCAGCGATTCCGCCAGGTTCAGGTCGGGGAAGGCGGCGATGTCCTCGGAGACGATGACGTCGGACGCGCCGACGGCCTTACGCTTGAGGTCGCGCGCGTGCATCAGGCTGTCGCGGAAGCCGGTGACGACGACCGCCTCGACCTCGTCGGCCGGCGCCGGCGCGGGCGTGGCGTCGGCCGCATGGGCCTGGGCGGCGGCCAGGGCGAGCAGCCCGGTCGCCAGCATGGTGGTGGTCATCCAGGTGGATTTCGTTAGGCGTCGCATGATCTATCCCCGATTGCGAACGGCTGGCCGGTTCGGTCATCGACCGAAAGCCGCCGTCGGATGGGGAGCCGCGAGACCGCTCGCTGGGGACAGGTTTGGTCCCGACTTTTGTGTGAAATGTTTTTGACGGTGATCGACGTCGCGTCCGGCCGACCTGCTACTCATGGTCATGCGACGTCTATGCTAGTTGACATGCGCCGATCTATTCAAATTGAAATCGGCGTACTTTACTGATTTTGCATACACGTATCCCGGTGCGCGAATTTTTCGCTACACAGAAAGTGTTTGCTGCTCGTAGGTATCGATAATAGTCTTTTTGACTACCCAATTTTGGGTGCGATTTCGCAAATAAAATATCATTCAATGATGATGAAGGATTTATTTTGTTCGTCGGTGGCGCATCTATTCTTTACGGTCGTGTGAATACATAACGCAACTCTGCGCTTCATATTCATTTGTCCGTCCGCGCGACCTCTCGACGACCAGGCAGGCGAAGGCAGCGAGGATAGGCGAATGGGGCTGGCAAAGATGATCGAAGTCGTGGATTCGGCTGTCGAGCGAGGCGTGTTCGAGGGGCATATCGCCAACGCGGTTCTTAACCTGGTGAACTTCGGCGTCATCGTCGTCGATGGCCAGGGTTGCACCTACGCCGCCAACGATCTGGCCTGGGGCTACGTGGCCCGGGGAGACGGTCTGGCCGAGAAGAGTGGCCTGTTGGCGGCCGAAAGCGAGTCCGAGACCGAGGCCCTGCGGAGTCGCATCGCCGGGGCGGTTCACCAAGGGCGCTCCGGGGCGATGCAGATCCATCGTTCGCGCACCGCCAAGCCGCTGGTGCTGCTGATCGAACCGTTGTCGGCCGGCGATGGCGCTTTCCGCTGCGCGCTGATCACCGTGCGCGAGGTCGGTCGCACCTCGCCGCGCCTGGCCGAGCGGGCGCGGATGATGTTCAGCTTCTCGCCGGCGGAGGCCGAGATCGTTTCCAGGGTCGCCCAGGGTCGCGAACCGGCCGAGATCGCCGCCGAGCGCCACGTCAGCATCAATACCCTGCGGGTGCAGATGGCTTCGGCCATGATCAAGGTCGGCGTGCATCGCCAAGCCGAGTTGGTCTCGGTGATTTCATCGGCCGACATCCTGGAGTGATGGTCGGTTCCGGCTCGTGGAACAAAATCTACACAATATAGTAAGGCGTTGTTATTGTTGGGTGTTCTTGATGTGGTAGTATTTGTAGGTCGCGGGACAAGGCCTCCCCCGTTTTGTCTTCTCCGCGACTGGGATCGGTTCGTCGATGTTACTGCAAAGTCATCGACGATCATCGACGGCGCCCCCGCCCGTCGAGCGCCGGATCAGGGCATCAGCACCATGCCCTGATCCGGCGTCGGTCAATCAGCCGCACCGATCGCGCCGATGCTGGGGATTTTGTCTCGTCAGAGATCGAAAATATTCAAAGCTAATAGCTACGCCACCTCACTAGTAAATTCTTACTAGTGAGGTGGCTCTATGTGAAGTTGCGTATCAAATATTGCATAGCGGCGATACGTCATTATTGTTACATAATTTGTTTACCATATTTTGCGGCCGGTTGCTTAACCTCGACCCGCGATGATCATCCCATCATCCGCAAATGGGGTTAGCTATGCGTATCAAGATGCTCCTGGCTGCGGCCGCCTTGCTTGGCCTGGCCACCAGCGCCGTCGCCGCGCCGAACGACGCCGCGCCGAACAATTATGAACTTCGCCTCGAAGGCCATGTGCCGGTCATCTGCCGCGTGGACCTGGAAAACAGCTCCGCCTCGACCAGCCAGGCGACCGAGCTGGGTCGCATGACCGAGTTCTGCAACAGCGCCGCCGGCTACGAGGTCTGGCTGTCGCACGCCCAGGGCCTGCATGACGCCGCGGTCTATGTCGACGGCCAGCGGATCGCCCTGTCGTCGACCGGCGCCACCCTGATCAGCCGTTCGGCGACGGCCGCCTCGCAGGCGCACATGGTGCGGCTGGACCCGGGCGCGGACGCCGGCCAGGTCGGTGATCTTTCGCTGCGGATCACCGCGCTCTGACGACGACGGAGCGCCGCCGCCGGAGCGCCTGTCGCCCTACATGCAGGCGACGGGCGCGGACGCCGGCGGCACCGCCAGGGGCGTGATCGTCACGGTCAGGATGTCCTGGTAGTTGGGCGCGGGAACCTTGCCCGCGCCGCCCTCCAGCAGGGTCGGGGTCACGGCCAGATACTGGCCCGTCAGTCCCGCCCGCTGGCAGGTCACGGTGGCGAAGGTGGGCGAGGCCGTGGTCTTGGACTGGCCCAGGAAATCCAGAACATACGGGATCCGCTGGTTGGTCGTCGCCAGGGACCCGCCCGGATAGGTCATCCGGAACTGGTTCTGGGAGGTCAGGGCCACCGAATAGGGGCCCGAGCTGGCCACCCGCACGTTGCCGGTCCGCTGCTTCACCGAATTGGGCGTGGCGGGCAGGGCGGCGGTGGTCAGGTTGCCGATCTCGCCGAAGTCGAGGGCCGGGCCCACGAAGCTGGCCTGCAGGGCGCTCAGCACGTTGATCCGCACGTCCAGCGAATTGGGGATGACCCCCGTATCGCCGGCCGCGCCGCCGGTGCCCTTGCAGTAGTATTTCAGGTCCAGATAGAGGTCGGTCGTCCCGGCCGGCAGGTCCGCGCCGCTGGGCACGGTCACCGTCACCGTGAAGGTCTGGACGTCGGGCTGGCCGACGCCGCCGAAGTTCAACTCGACCTCGTTGGGGTTGGTGTTGTTGGGGTCGAGGATGTGTCCCGGCGGGTTCTCGAGGATCGGGCCGCCCGTCGCGGTCTGGATGATGGTCAGGCTGGAGGGCGTGTCGGGCCGGCGCAGATAGATGAAATTGACCTCCTGCGTCTTCTTGCCGCCGACCGCCGGCGGACGGTGGGCCGTGATCGTCAGGGTCTGCACCGTCGTGCCGCTGGGGTTGAACGGGTCGAAATTGCCCGACAGCACCACCGGGTCGAAGGTGACGCACTGGGCCATGGCCGACCCGCCGGCCAGCAGGCTGGCGCCGGCGACGAGTCCGAGGAGCAGCCTGGGGCGGCGGGGGGTCATGGTTGGCCTCCGGAGGTGTTGGGTTTGAGGTCGCCGGTCTTGACGAAACCCTCAGCGCTGGCGGGGATATCGAGCCGGTAGACCGTGGGGGGCGTGGTCCCCATCTCGATCCGCCATTGGCCCGGCCGCAGGCCCGAGGCGCCGAAGCGGCCGTCGCGGTTGGTGAACAGGATGACCGGCGCCTGGTCGGGCTTGGCGACCTCGGTCGCCCGGCCCGAGATCAGGACCAGCGGCGCGCCGTCGGCGTCGAGCAGGCGGCCGATGGCGGTGATCGAGTAGTCCGAGCCCACCACCAGCTTGTAGCCGCCGCGATAGGGCGGGAAGACCCGGAAGGAGCCCGTGCCCAGGTCATATCCCGGCGAGGCGTTGGTCGCGTCCACCGTGATCGTCCGTTCGGCATAGGCGCTGAGGTTGGTCTCGAGCGCCGTGCCCAGTGCGCCGGTGTTGGAGGTGTAGCCGAACGGCGTCGGGTTCACCGTGATGTCGGCGCCCTTCAGGCTCTTGTGGCCCTGGACGATGGCGAAGCTGTCGTAGATCGGCCGGCCGATCGACACGGCGCCGTCGGCGAAGCCGATCGAGGTGCCCAGCCGCAGGGAGGTGCGGCCGTTGTCGGGCCCGTCGAAGGCGGTGAAGTGCGACAGGCCCAGCTCCGCCCGGTTGGCGATGTAGTTGAGGCTGCCGTTGAAGGCGGAGTCGTCGGGCGAGCGCGACACCTCGGCATAGGCGTTGTAGGAGCCCACGCCCTGGCCGTGCAGCACCTGGTAGGCCAGGCGGGCCCGATCCTCGCGGCCGTCATACTCGGCGCGCAGGCTGGAATTGTTCGAGAACTGCCAGCTGAGCGAGATGAAGGCCGAGGTCTCGCGCCGTCCCGGCACGTCGTCGTACATCAGGTTGGCGGTCAGGGCGAGGTTGGAGGCCAGGCGGTAGCCGAGGCCCAGGCGGTAGCTGCTGGCGTCGGGATAGTTGTCGCGGCCGTTGGAATAGCGGGCGTCGAGGCTGGCATAGACCGCGTCGCTGAAGGCGTGCGAATAGCCGACCCCCAGCTCGTAGTTGTAGCGGTTGTCGGGGATGAACGTCCCCACCGGCCCGAACTCGCGGCTGCGGGTCTCGAGCGACAGGTTCAGGGCGTCGGCCTGGCCGCCGGCGAACTGGAACAGCCGCTGGAAGGTGACGGTCGCCGCGTAGCCCGAGCCGAAGGTGTCGATGTGCGACAGGCCGAAATCGACGCCCAGGGTGCCGAAGGGCGTTCCGAACAGGCCCTCGGCCCCGGCCATCACCGTGCGCTCGTCGCCCTGGGCGTTGACGCCCAGGGTCACCCGGTTGGTGATCCCGCGGCGATAGAAGCCGCTGGCGGTGAAGTTGTCCTGGTAGTCGGGTCCGTCGGCCAGCAGCGGCGCCATGACGCCGGCGTAGAGGCCGAACTCCGACAGGCCGGGATCCAGCTGGGCCCGGTCGAAGAAGACGTTGAAGCGCAGGGTCTCGCGGCGTCCGGTGTCGTCCTCGATCACCAGGCGCACGTCGTTGGAGCCCTGGGCGAACGGGAAGTCGCGGACGTTGTAGCGGCCGGGGTCCAGGTGCAGGCGACGGGTCAGCTGGTTGTTGAGGATGACGCTGACGTCGGAGGACCGCGCCAGGGTGAAGCTCTCCTGGCCCCGAGGCCGCGCGATGGTCTGCGGCTGCAGCACGCTGTAGGAGCGGAAGATCGAGATCCCGGCGATGTCGGGCGCCGACTGGAACCCGCGGCTGGTGGCCTGCAGGTCGCCGGCTGTCCAGCGCAGGGTGTTCTTGACGTCGTCGAACACGACGCGGGTGCCCAGGCGCTGGTAGTCGTTGGTCGCGCCCGGCTGCCACACCGCCTCGTTCTCCAGCACGAAGCCGTTCAGGCGGATGGCGCTGTCGAGCAGGAAGGTCGGGTCGCCGAAGCCGTCGCCCTGGCCCTGTTCGACATAGTCGACCGAGCCGCGGACGTTGAGGTAGCCGCTGAACCCCGCCGGCGGGACGTACGAGCCGAGGCTCGCGCGGTCCATCGCCGAGATCTGCAGGCTGCGCACGGCCTTCAGCTCGGGGGGGATCTGCAGGCGCAGCTCCAACGTGCGCGGGTCGTAGGTCATCTGGATCCGGGCATGGGTCACCGCGTCCGGTCCCACCATCAGCCGGCCGTTGAAGGCCGACTTCAGGGCGACCATCGAGGGGCCGTCGAGCACGCCGGACAGCAGGCCCAGCAGCCGGTCGGACGGCATCGACAGCTGTCCGTCGGCCGAGATCGTCAGCGGCATGTCGCCGAGGTAGAAGTCGCCGTCCTTCAGCGGAACCGTCAGGTTCACGTCGCGGCCTGTGGGGTTCAGCTGACGCTGGGCCTCCGCCGGGCTGACGGCGCGGGTCGGTTCCTGGGCGCCCATGGGGGCGATGGCGCCGCCGACGGCCGGGGTCGAGGCCGGCGCCGCCAGGGCGACGACCGGAGTCGCGCTCGCCAGGCAGCAGGCCAGGAGCCAGCAGCGGTAGGCGGTGAGCCTAGCGCCCTTCATCGGACGAGAACTGGGCTTCAAGGGAGCCTCCTGCTGCCGCGGTCAAGGGCAGTTCGATGGGAACGGCGATCCGGCGCGTCTGGCCGGGTGCGATCAGGCCAAAGCCGATCGTCTGCTGGATTTCGGGGCCGGGAAGGGTCCGTTGGAACACGGCCTTGCCGGTCGCGTCCTTCTCGGTGATCCGCAGGCGTCCGCGCGACAGGTAGCCGTGCGTGTTGGAGGTGTTGGCCATGTAGACGACGGCGATCGGCTTGCCGGCGGCGTCGACGCCGATCTCGGCCTTCGACAGCGACAGGCTGGGCTTGCCGCCGATGGGGCTGACGCTGGCCAGGACCTGGAAATTGTAGAGGATCTGGATGGCCGACTGGCCCTCCGGCAGCTTCACCGGCATCTGGGCGACGGTGACATAGTAGTGCTTGCTCTGCGCCAGGGCCGGGTCGCCGACCCACTGGATGCGGAACGCCTGGGTCTCGCCGGGCTGGATCACCGCCTGGGGCGGGAAGATCAGCAGGTCGTTGGACGGGGTGTCGCCTGGATGGGCCCCCTTGTCGTCGAAGGTCAGCTCCTCGGCGCGCAGTTCGACGGGCAGCGGGTTGGCGAAGGTGTTCTGCACCGTGACGATCTGCGACATGCCGCGACCGGTCGGCTTCAGGTCGATGACGACCGGTTGCACCGTCATCGCGACAGCGCGTCCGCCGGCGCCGGGCAGGCCCGCTCCAGGCAGGCTCGCCAGGATCAGGCTCGCGGCGGCGACGGCTCCGAGCCAGCGCTTGCGATTGTTCTTCGAACGCATCATGCCGGTTCCATTCCTAGGGTTCAGTTGGACGCTTCGAGCTCGACGACGAGCGTTCCGGAATAGTCGCCCGCCACCAGCGGCGCTCCGCCGCCGGCCACGTCGACCACGAGGTTCATCTGGCCCGCGGCGCCGTTGGCGGTGCGCAGGTCGATGGGGGTGAGGGCGGCGCTGGAGCCGACGGCGCGAGCCCCGGCCCAGTCGGCCGAGAGCTGGAAGCCGAGGCGGTCGCGGAAGCCGGGGGCGGGCGCCGCTCCGGTCGCGCGGGTCAGGCCCGTCCCGTCGGTCCGCACGGTCAGCCGGTGGGCCGAGTTGCAGACCACGGGGAAGGCCAGGCTGATCGAGGCCGCGCGCGGCTGGGCCGTTTGCGGGTCGACGAACTGGGTGAAGCGGACCACGCCGGCCTGGCCGCCCTGGGCGGAGAAGCTGGCGTTGGACCCGGCGGCCGCGGCGGGCGGCGACAGCACGCAGGCGCTGGGGGCCCGGCCGAACAGGTCCAGCGAGCTGCTGGCCCGGTCGCCGGTCGAGGCCGTCTGAGCCCAGGTGGCGAGGGGGGCGGTGGTCGCGGCGAGGGTCGCGGCGATGAGGACGAGGGCGGTTTTCATTGGGGTTCCACCGTCAGTCGCAGGGTGTCGCGATAGACGCCGGACACCAGCGGAGCATTGGTCTGCAGGTTGGTCGCGCCTGGCTGGATATCGAGCCGCAGCACGATGGCGCCGGCCACGGGGCGATCGACGGCCTGGGTGCGGTCGCGGATCCGGCGGGCGCTGGCGTCGGCCTGGAGGCTGGTGTTGATCGGCCCCCAGACCAGGGTGGCGGTGTAGGGCACCGCGTCGCTGAAGCCGGTCGGGGCCGGGGTGAGGCCCAGCTCGGACCGCCACAGGCCATTGTTGCGGCTTTCCAGCACGACCTGGTGGGCGAAGTTGCAGACCGCCGCGAAGCTGATCTCCGCCGAGGCGGCGCGCGTCGACAGGGTGACCGGGTCGGTCAGCTGGTCGACCTCGAGGCTGCTGCCGTTCAGCGTCCGGAAATTGTTCAGGGCGCCGCCGGCCAGGGTCGGCGAGGCGAGGGTGCAGACCTGGGGCACGCGTCCCCGCACCAGCATGTTGCGGGTGTTGTCGCCGTCGGTCTGGGCTCGCGCCGCCTGTCCGGCCAGGAGAAGGGCCAGGGCCGAGGCGGCGGTCAGGGCGGTCGCCGCGAGGATGTTCGGGCTGTTCATGGCGCGTCTCCTTCAGCTGGCCGCGGCCAGGGTGACGACCACGGCGCCTTGGTAGGTGTCGTCGGCCACGGGGTGCAGGGCGTCGCCGCCCGTCGTCGCGAAGTTCGACAGGCTGATCGTGATGTCGGCCGCGCCGGGGGTTTCGCGGACCTGGGTGGCGGCCGCGTTGACGCTGGAACCGGTCGAGTAGCTGGCGCTGGTCGGCGTCCAGCCCGAGGCTGTGGCCGTGTAGTCGACCGCGCGCGAGAAGCCGGCCGGCGGCGTGGCGGTGAAGGCCTGGGCCGTCATCGTGGTGGCGGCGATCGTCAGCTGGCTGCGCGAGCTGCACTGCGTGCCGGTCAGCACCTTGGGCGGGGCCGACAGGTCGGGTCGCAGCAGGCCGGTGGCCGTGTCGATCATCACGCCGACGTCGAACAGGTTGTCGCCGTCGCTGAGATTGCCCAGCGTGCAGATGTTGTTGGGGACGAAGCCGGAGATCTGGATCGGGCCGACGGAGTCCGATGGGCCGACGGTCTGGGCCGCCGCGGCGGTGGCCAGGGCCAGGGCCAGGGCCAGGGGCGTCAGCGTGGCCAGGAGGGGGAAGGAGCGGCGCATGGTTCAGCTCCCCGATGCGGTCAGGCCCGCGTCGGGCCCGAGGGTGATGGTGACCAGGGCCAGGTAGGCGCCCGGCTGCAGCAGGTCGTCGGTGGCGGTGGCGGTGGCGAAGTCGGAGACCACCAGGACCAGGTCGGTTTCGCGGGGCGCGGCGTTGGTCGAGCTGAGGCCGCTGCCGGACGCGCTGGAAGCGCTGGTGCGGACCGTGGCCGCCGTCGCGCCCCAGGCGTTGATCGTGCAGGTGTAGTTGACCGAGCCGACGAAGCCGGTCTGGGGCGCGCCGCTCGTCAGGGCCAGGGGCGAGGCGGCGATGGCCAGGGCCGCGCCGGCGTAGTTGCAGAACGAGCCGGGCAGGGTGATGGCCTGGGAAGCGATCGTCGCGAGGCGGCCGACCCGGGTTCCCGAGCCTTCGGAAATCTGGCCGAGCGCCAGGCCCGTCGGGTTGGGGGCGCCCAGTACGCAGAGCCGGCTGACCTGGGCGTCGAGGCCGACATTGCCCTGGACGGGCCCCTGGCCCTGGGCCTGGGCGCCGGTCGCGGCCACCGTGGCCGCGAAGGCGAGGGCGGTCGCCGCGAGTCCGACGAAACGGGTTCGATGCTGGATCATGACGACCTCCTTCTCCCTACGCTCAGGTGACCGGCGACAGGGTCACGACCACGGAGCCCGCATAGGATCCCGCGATCAGGCGTCCCCCGGTCGGAGTCGCCGGCGTGGCGAACCCGACGGTGATGTCGCTGCTGAAAATGCCCGTGGTGCTGGCCGCGCCGCCGCCACCCGTCAGGGTGCTGTCCGACGCCGAGACCGCGCCGCCGGCCGGCTGCGCCGTGGCCGTGGCGGTGTAGTCGATCCGCCGGTCGAAACCGGACGGGGCCGCATCGGTGAAGCTGGTGTTGAGGATCGGCAGGGCCTCGACCGCCATGCTGGCCGAGACGCCGTTGCACCAGCCGTTGAGGGTGGCCGTGCGGCTGGTCACCTTGCTGGCGTCCAGGCGGCCCAGGGCGGCGGTGTCGCCGCTGAGCAGGGCCAGCTCGCCCAGGTTCAGCACCACGTCGCCGGTCACGAACAGGCAGCGGTTGGCCACCGTGCCGTTGACCACCACCGTTCCCGTCTGGGACTGGGCCAGGGCCGGTCCGGCCCCGCAGACGAGCGCGAGGCTCGCCGCGGCGGCCGACAGGAGGATCTTGTGTCGCATGATCATTCTCCCGACTGACGCGGTCAGACCGGTTCGATGGTGATGGAGATGACGCTCGCGTAGTTGCCGGCCACCAGCAGGTCGCCAGCCCCGGTGTTGAGGCCGTAGGCCTTGACCGTCAGGTTGTTGGGGCTGTTGGCCAGGCTGGCCGACAGCGACTGGACGGTGGCGGCGGGCAGGGCGGCGGCGGTCACGTAGGCCACCGTCTGGGTGCTGCCCGAGGACAGGGCGGCGTCGAGCGCGGCGGTGTAGTCGATGACGCCGGTGTAGCCGGCCGGGGCCGCGGCCGACGGCGTCAGGGCCAGGCGGGTCGAGCTGATCGTCACCTTGGGCGCGGCGCTGTTGCAGTTGACCCGGAACTGGGTGGACCCGGCGGGGCTGGCGTTGGTCGAGCCCGAGAGCGTCGTGGCCAGGGTGCCGTCGGTTCCGGCCAGTTCGCCCAGCGGGATCGAGCCCGAGAAGCTGGAGCCGCTGCCGCCGGTGATGACCACGCATTTGGCCGCGACGCTGCCGGTGACGTTGACCGTGCCGGTCACCGTCTGGGCCATGACGGCCGGGGCGACGGCGAGACCCAACAGGGCGGCGCCGATCAGGATCGTCTTGTTCATCTCATTCACTCCCAATGTTGATCCGGTCTGTCCGGTCTCTTGGTTTCTTTGCCGGGGCGGTGGCCCCATCCCCCTGAAATGCCGATCGGAACCGCCGGGGGAGCGGGGCCGGAAAGGGGCGTCACGGTGAGACGCTGAGCGTCACCGTGAGCGAGTCCGCATAGGCGTTGGCGGCGGTCAGGATCGCGGGGGCGGCGTAGGCGCCGCGGTGGACCCGCAGAAACGAACCGGGGGTGTCGTAGGACGAGCCGTTCAGGCGCAACCCCTGGCCGGCCGTGGCCGGTCCCTTGAAGACGCAGCCGGCGCCCGACGAGGTTTGCAGGTCGGCCGTGTCGCAGGTGCCGCTGACCGGCGTGACCCCGGCGTCGCCCACCAGGTTCAGGTCGACGAGGTAGGGCGCCAGGTTGGTGTAGCCGACGGCGGGCGTGACGCTGGTGGCCAGCAGGCCGCCATTCTGCGAGATCACGGCGGCGCGGAACGGCACGGTGCATTCGAGCGTGAAGGGAAAGTCGGCGGAAAAGGCGTTGTTGACCTCGCCGACGTCGGTCGAACCGCTGGGCGCCAGGCCTGGGGCGAAGCCGCATCGCCCGCCCACCGACGCCGTCACGGGGATGGACAGCACGATGTTGGAGGGCGACCCGCCGGCATAGGCGGTGACCTGCGCTTGGGCGTCGTCCAGGCACATCAGGAATACAGCGCCCGCTAGAAGACAGCCACCGACGATCCAGTCCCAGCGGGACGGCTTACGTTCTGAACGGACGGCGCGCGGAACTCTCGCGTACTTCCCTGCCATGGCCCCAGCCCTTGTTTGCTTAACAAGTTCTTAATGTCTGGGTGACGATTGCAGAGAACTTAACCGGTGAAATCCCCCAGCTTGGGTACACTTGATAGTTTCACCTGATGAGGGAATTTACCTTCATTAACAAAAGCTAGTTCGGGATTAGTAATCAAAACGACTATTTTCTAACTTTAGATGCGATCGAGTTGCACCTAACTTGCGGCAAACTGCCGCTATGGTGTTCGCGTTAATCTTAGGTTGTAGAACATTAGCCCCTAGTTGGTTTTAAATAGGGAAAGATTGGATCGAAAAAACCAGGTCCAGCTAGACGCCGGCGCCACGCCGGTCGCAGGGAGGCTCAAGATGGACGGGTCGTTTTCCGCCGCGAGGATGGATGATGTCGGCGCAAGCCGTTTCTGTTTGAACGAAGACGACGTCGCTCGGGTCGTGATCGACCCGCACGGGGTGTTTCTCTGGCGCTCGCGCGCCGCCGTGGCCTTGCTGGCCGACGGAGGCCCCCTGGTCGACCGGGGCGGCAGGATCGCCGGCGCCGACCGCCGCGCTCAACAGTTCCTGATCGAGCGCCTGGCCGAAACCATCGGCGGCGAAGAGGTGTGCCAGTTCATCGACAGCGATGTGGACCGGCGCTTCCTGTTGCGCATGCGCGCCGTGAGCGAGGGCGGGACCCAGGTGGTGGTCATCACCTTCAAGGATTTCGACGCCCCCGCCCATCTCCCCAAGCTGGAGCGGCTGTTCGGCCTGAGCGCCATGGAGGCGCGGATCCTGCAGGACATCATCGAGGGCAACAGCGCCGAACGCATCGCCGACGGCAAGGGCGTCTCGATCCTGACGGTGCGCACCCACATCAAGCATATTCACGGCAAGATGGGCGTACGCTCGAAGGAAGAGATCCTGGCGATGATCGTCAAGATCTTCGCCTGACGCTCAGGCCCGCGCCGGGTTCAGCCCGTCAGGGCGCGCCGCCGCGACCAAGAAACCGGCCGGTGCGCCGGGGCGTCGGGCCGCCGTCCGTCCAGGCCAGGGCCCCGTTGACGAAGACATGCGCGATGCCCTGGGCGGCCTGGGTGGGCGCCTCATAGGTCGCGCGGTCGATGATGGTGTCGGCGTCGAACACCGTGATGTCCGCCTTCATGCCCGGCGCGATGCGTCCGCGCCCTTCCAGGCGGAAGGTCTCGGCGGCCAGGCCGGTCATCTTCCGCACCGCCGCCTCGAGGCTGATCAGTTTCAGGTCCCGCGCATAGTGGCCCAGCACGCGCGGGAAGGCGCCCCAGAGGCGCGGGTGGGGCAGGGAGTCGTGCGGCAGGCCGTCGGACCCCACCATGCAGCAGCCGTGGCTGAGGATGGCGCGCATGTCTTCCTCGGCCATCTGGAAGTAGCTGGCGCCGCCGGGCATCAGCCGTTCGGCGGTCTCGGCCTCGGTCAGGTCCCACTCCGAGGCGATGGACTTCAGCGTCCGGCCGGCGACCTCGGGGTGCGGCTCGGACCAGTTGATCAGGATCTCGACCTCGCCGTCAGCCAGGTCCGGCCGGATGATGGTGGAGCCCGCCGTGTAGGGATAGCAGTCCAGATAGACCGGCTGGTGGCGGCGGGTCTCGTCGATCAGGCCCAGGGTCTCGGCGGCCCGGCCCCAGTTGCGCACGCCGGCGCATTTGTGGTGCGACAGGACCAGGGGCGCGCGACCGGCCTCGGCGACGGCGAACGCCTCCTGCAGGGCCTCGATGATCCCCTCCCGCTCGTCGCGGATGTGGGCGGTGTAGACGCCGCCGGCCTTGGCCACCGTGTGGGCCAGGGCCTGCAGTTCCTCGACGTCGGCCGCCCAGGCGGGGGTGTAGAACACGCCGGAGCTGAGGCCGACGGCCCCGTGGTCGAGCGCGTCCTGGAGCAGGACGTTCATCCGCTGGCGCTCGTCCGGCGTCGCGGGGCGCTCCAGGTCGTCGAGGCAAAGGACGCGCAGGGCCGAATGGCCGACCAGCGCCGCCACATTGACGCGGGGGGCGGCGGCTTCGATGGCGCGCCGGTAGTCGCCGAAGGTCTCGTAGGCGAAGTCCTCGCGCGCGCCCAGCAGGTTGAACGGTTCGGCGACGGCGTCGTCGAAGCGCAGCAGCGGCGCGGAGATTCCGCAGTTGCCGACCACCACGGTGGTGACGCCCTGGCTGATCTTGGGGATCACGTCGGGCTGGGTGATGCAGACCAGGTCGTCATGGGTGTGGACGTCGATGAAGCCGGGGGCGACGATCAGGCCCGACACGTCGAACACGCGATCGACCTTCGCCGCGATCGACGGCCCGACGGCGACGATGGTGTCGCCGCGAATAACGACATCGGCCGCGAAGGCGGGCCCGCCGCCGCCGTCGATGACGAGGCCGCCTTTGAGAAGGATGTCCGTGGGGAGGATTTGGCTCGGCATGTCGCGTGTCGGATGACTCAAAAGAACGTCTTCAGCCCGCCCACGACGGTGTAGTCGTCGTCGACTTCCATCAGCAGCGACCACTTGTCGAAGGTCGTGCAGGGGTGGGAAATCTCGAAGCCCAGCAGGTCGCCGACCGCCAGGTCCGCCCCAGGGGGAACGGACAGGAAGCCGTGCTGGTCGCTCAGCTTCTCCACGACCAGACCGTCGACCGGCCGGGGCGCGGCGTGCAGGCCCTCACGAAACCAGCGCCGGGCCATGGGCAGGTGGATGTCGTGGGAGACGTCGCGCTTGCCCATCATCACGATCGCCTGGTCGGGCTGCGGCCGCGAGATCACCCGGGTCCAGACCTCCAGCGCCGGCTGGAGCCGCGGGGGCGGTCCGGCGATGCTGCGGTCGTCCATGCGGGCCAGCAGCTCGCGATAGAAGCCGCTGTCGTGGGTGACGTAGCAGCCGCTGCGCAGGACCGGGATCGCGCCGGGGGCCCGTCCCGCCAGGGCGTGGGCCACCAGGTCGTAATAGGCCGAGCCGCCGGCGGTGAGGATCACCTGGTTGGCGTCGGCGAACAGGCTTTCGGCCCTCAAGAGTTCATACAGCTGGAGAACCGAGCCCAGATAGGTGTCGACTTCGGTGGCGTCCTGGGCGGCCTGCTGGCTGAAGATCAGCCCTTCGTAGCCCTCGATGCCGTGCAGTTCGACGTGGGGCAGGGACCGCACGAGCTTGGCCAGGGCCAAGCCCTCCTGAAGCGTGCGCACGCCGCAACGACCATTGGTCATGCCGACCTCGATCAGCAGGCGTGCGGCCGGCGCGCCGGCCGCCCGGCCAAACCCCTCGGAGATCGCCCGCACGCCTTCGACGCCGTCGACGAGGACATAGCAGGGGCGATCGGGCGCCGTGGCCGTGAGCCGCGCCAGGCCATCGATCTCGGCGCGGCCGACCAGTTGGTTGGCCAGGATGATCCGCGGGGCGCCGAGGTCGTGGCACAGCTTCAGCTGGGTCATCGTCGCGACCGTCAGCCCCCAGGCCCCGGCGTCGAGCTGGCGCGTCAGCAGTTGCGGGCACATGGTCGTCTTGGCGTGGGGCGCCAGCTTGGCCCCGGCCCGGTCGACATAGGCCTGCATGACCGACAGGTTGTTGTCGAGCGCGGCGCGCCTCAGCAGCGCGACCGGCATGGGCAGGTCACCGCGAAGCGGGTTGAGGCCGCGTCCCGCCAGGTCGCCCACCGTCTGGATCGAGCCGTCGAGCGGGAGCCCCTTGGTTCCCGGCGCGAGCCGCAGGTCCTGGATGTCGCCGGGTCGCATCGTCATCTCCGGCTTCAGGCGCGCGGCGCCAGCGCGATCACCTCGATCTCGACCTTGGCGTCGATCATCAGGGGCGACTGCACGCAGGCCCGCGCCGGCATGGCCGCGCCGAAATAGGTGGCATAGACGCGGTTGAAGGCGTGGAAGTCGCGGGCGTCGTCCAGCCAGACATTGGCCTTCACCACGTCCTTCAGGGTGCAGCCGGCCTTGGCCAGGATGGTGACGAGGTTCTCGATGGTCTTGTGGGTCTGGGGCACGATGCCGCCCTCGACGACCTCGCCGTTCTCGTTCATCGCCACCTGTCCCGACACGAACACGAAGCCGTTGGCGACGGTGGCCTGGCAGAAGGGCAGGGACTGGCCGCCTGTGCCGGTGCCGGCGGCCCCGATGCGTTCAATCGACAATGAAACCTCCTGCGTTCAACGGCTAAGCCAATGAGCGGCAAAAGCCATTGTGATTGTAGTGGTGTCAACAAAAATGGAGCGAAACAATCATTTTACGCTTCGCCAAGGCGTCAGACGCGATTGCGGTCAGACAGCGATGTCACTATCTGTTGCCTGCCGACTGAAAAAAATCCGAAGATGTCCCGTACGCCAGGAGGATGTCGAAAGCCGATTCGCCAAGTCGAAACGGCCCTGGCCGGTGTCGGCGGGGATTCCGAGAGAAAGGATCAGGGGATGAGCCAGCCCGCGAAGCTGACTGACGGCGGCGATGTCCTTCCGCGGCTAAAGAGCATGATGGAGTCGATGACTCGATCAGATCTCAAGATCGCCAAGCTGATCCTGAACTCGCCCAACGAGTTCGTGCGCTCCAGCGTCCGTTCGGTCGCCACCGACCTGGGCCTCAGCGAGCCGACCGTCATGCGGTTCTGCCGGACGATCGGCTGCGAGGGCTTCAAGGACCTGAAGTTCCGACTCATCCAGGAACTGGCCCTGGCGCAGGCCATGACGGACCAGCGCGAGCGGGCCGCCCGGCCGGCCCCGGTGCTCGAGGACGTCGCGGCGGGAGACGGCCTGGTCGGCGACCGCATCTTCGACACCATCGTCGAGGCCCTGACCCGTACGCGCGACACCCTGGTCGAGAACGACCTGCTGGCGGCGGCGGCGGCGATCGCCAAGGCCGGGCGGGTGGTCGTCTACGGGATCGGCGGCAGTTCGGCCGCCCTGGCGACGGAGATCCACAACCGCCTGTTCCGCCTCGACGTTTCGGTCATGGTGTTCACCGACGGCTACGCGCAGCGGATGTCGGCCTCGATCCTGTCCGAGGGCGACGTGGCGATCTTCCTGTCCTCGACCGGCCGGCCGCGAGAGCTGCAGGAAAGCATGGAGCTGGCCAAGTACTACAAGGCCACCTGCGTCGCGATCACCGACGGCGAGTCGCCGCTCGGGCGCGACGCCGACATCTGCCTGCACGTGGGACTTTCCGCGTCGGGGGTGGAGGAATTCCAGCCCAACCCGATGCGGTTCGCCCAGCTTTTCGTCATCGACCGGCTGGCCTATGCGGTGGCCACGCTGCTGGGCGAGCGGGCCCATCTGACGCTGCGCCGCACGCGCGGCAGCGTCGCCTGGCTGCACGGCATCGCCCCGCAGCAGCCGATCGGCGACTGAGCGGGGCGCCGCCCCGCCTCACGGCGCCGGATCGGGCGTCAGCGACACCGCGTCGATGGCCCACAGCGTCTCCTGCGACGGCCGGTTGAAGGTGAAACACAGGTCATGGACGCCCGGTGACGGCGGGATACGTCCGACCACCTCCGAGAGCCCGGCCTTGCGGGGGGCCGCTTCGGTCATCGGCGCGACGGCGAGGGTCTCGCCTTCGCAGAGCGCGCCGCTCCCGGTCCGTCGGCGCACCACCAGCTCGCCGTAGGGGCTGGACTTGGGCGGATCGAATTGCACGATGCGCCGCCCGCCGGCCAGCTGGAAGTTGAACGGAACCTGACCCACCTGGGCCCGCAGCGTCAGCCCCTTCGAAAGATCGACGCCCGGCCAGATCCAGCAGGGCTTGTAGATGCTGATCATGAAGACGGGCCGCTGGCCTTCGGCCGGGAAGTCGGCCTCCAGCCGCAGCGGCACGCTGTCGCCGCAAGCCTTGAGGGCCGCGCTGCCCCGCGTGGCCATCGCCCGGGTCGAGATCTCGAAGTCGCGCACGCCGCCCAGGGGCTCGCCGTTCAGGAAGGTCCGCGCCCGCAGCCGCGTCCCATTCGCCAGCGTCAGGGGCCCGGCGTAGAGCGGGGAGCTGGCCGTGGGGGCCGCGCCGCCCAGGGCGTAGCGGACTTCGCCAAGGCCCAGAGGCGAGGCCAGGCCTACGCTCAGGCCGCCGGTTGACGGCGACAGGGCGGCCTCGGGCTCGAACGGCGTGTCGTCATGGGCGACGCCGAGCGCGCCCAGCTGGCTCAGCGTGACCGGCAGGCCGGCGCTGTAGCGCGACCAGTCCCGGCGGTCCTGGGTCGTCCAGCCCAGTTCGGCCACGGCCGTCAGGCGCGGGAACGCCATCGTCTCGAAGCGCCGGGCCGTGCGCATGTGCTCGGTCCAGGCGTTGGCCTGGACACCGAGGATGCGACGCTGCTGATCCGGGGTCAGGCCGTCCAGACGCGGGTCGAAGCTGTAGACGCCGCGCAGCGTCGACAGCTCGCTGCGGCCGGGCGGTTCCCGGGCCGAGAGGCTCTGGCGGCTGTCGAGATAGAGCTGCGGTTGCGGCGTCAGGATCGTGTCGTGGCCGAGCCGCGCCGCGAGGGTCGCCCGGTCCAGGCCGCGCCAGGCCATGATGACGGCGTCGGCGTCGGCGCCGCCCTCGAGGATCTCGTCCCAGCCGATCACGCGGCGACCCTTGGCGGCCAGGTGGGCGCTGATGCGGCTGATGAACCAGCTCTGCAGCTTGTCCTCGTTCTCCAGGCCCAGCGCCTTCATCCGCGCCTGGACGCGAGGATCGGCCTGCCACTGGTTCTTGATCGCCTCGTCGCCGCCGATGTGGATGTAGGGGCTGGGGAACAGGGCGCTGACCTCGTCGAGGATGGCCTCGAGGAAGGTGAAGGTCGCCTCGTCGGTCCCGTAGAGGTTGCTGTAGACGCCCCAGTCGGACATGCCAGAGGTGGGCGTCGCGCCCGTGACGCCGAACTGCGGATAGGCGGTCAGCGCCGCGGTGGCGTGGCCGGGCAGCTCGATCTCGGGCACGATCATGATGTTGCGCGCCTGGGCGTAGGCGACCAGGTCGCGGACCTGATCCTGGGTGTAGAACCCGCCGTATCGCTGGGGCCGGCGGGGCGCGGGGCGGGCGGCGTCCGCGCCCTTGGGTGCGCGCCAGGCGCCGACCGTGGTCAGTTTGGGATAGGCCTTGATCTCCAGGCGCCAGCCCTGGTCGTCGGTCAGGTGCCAGTGCAGGACGTTGAGCTTGTAGGCGGCCATGGCGTCGATCAGGCGCTTCAGCTCCTCGAGGGTCTGGAAGTGCCGGGCCGAGTCGACCATCAGGCCGCGCCAGGCATAGCGGGGGCTGTCGGTGATCGTCATGGCGGGGAGGGCGGGCTCGCGCGCCCGGCTGTCCTGGGTCGCCAGTTGCCAGACCGTCACGGCCCCATAGAACAGGCCCTTGCGGTCGCCGGCGGAGATCTCGACCCCTGACGGCGCGACCCGCACCGCATAGGCCTCGCCGGCGCTGCCTGATCGGGTGAGCGAGATGGCGCCGGCCGGCGGCGGGCCGCCTTCGACGACGCGGGGCCGCGGCTTGCCGGCGCGGGCCAGGAGCTCGCCGAGCTGCAGCGCCACCTGGCGGGCTTCGGCGTCGCCAGCCGGCGTATGGATCAGCGTGCGCCGCGTCAGGTGAAAGCTGCCCGCCTGGGGCGTCACCTCCGCCGGCCAGGGAACCAGGGTGGGGGTCGCCATGGCCGGCGCGCCGAGGCAGAAGGCGCCCACAAGCGCCAGCAACAACGGTCGCAGGATCCTGATCGCCATCATCTTGTGGTCCCTCCCAGCACTTTCGCAATCATGTTTGATAGTGTGACTACATGGCCGTTGGCGTCAGGTCGAGAGGGAGGCGGACTCCGGGTCAGGCGTCACGGGTGCGTCTACAGGGCGGGAATATGTTGAATAATATCAGGAATGGAGCGCCCTGACCTGTCCAGGGCGCCGGTGGATGATCTCTGGCTGGGAGGGAGCGGGAGAGCGGGTGTTTCAACAGTTTGGCGGTTTTATAAGATATTGAAAATATTGAATAATATCAAAATTCCATTTTCATTTTGTCCCGCTTCATTTATAAACGCTACATAAATGAATGTTTTGTGATTGACGGTTCCGCGGGCCTGTGGCTATCGTCCCCTCGTTCCGATCAAGGCTTCCATGAAGCGACAGGCATGCTCGATTTCAAGTATGCCCGGCATTTATCGGAGAAGTTGTAAAGTTTAGGCGATGCGACAAACTTGAGTCGTGAGTAAAAATAAAAGTAGCGCGTTGCCTTTGGCGTCCATCTGTACGGAAGCCGCTCAAGAGTAGACGTCTCAACATGGGGGGTAAAAACTTGTCCAAGATGAATCATCGATTCTATGCATGCTCGGCGTCCGTGCTGGCGCTGTTGTCCTGGGGGGCGACGGCCAGTGCGCAGGAGCAGGCTGGCGCGCCCGCCGCGAATGACACGTCGCGCGTCGAGGAAATCGTCGTCACCGGTTCGCGGATCGCCTCGCGAGGCTTCACCCAGCCGACGCCGACCACGACGGTCACGTCCGAAGACCTCGAGAGGGCCGCCCAGCCCAACATCTTCCAGGCGATTGTCCAGATGCCGGCGCTGCAGGGCAGCACGGGCCGGACGACCTCCGCCAACAGCACCAGCAGCGGAATCCAGGGCCTGAGCTCGCTCAGCCTGCGGGGCCTCGGGCCGATCCGCACCCTGACCCTGCTGGACGGCCAGCGCGTGACGCCGGCCAACGTCACGGGCGTCACCGACGTCAGCCAGTTTCCGCAGCTTCTGATCAAGCGGGTCGACGTGGTGACGGGCGGCGCGTCGGCCTCCTACGGCTCCGACGCCATCGGCGGCGTGGTCAACTTCGTGACCGACAAGACGTTCGAGGGCCTGAAGATCCGCCTCGAGGGCGGCGAGAGCAAGTATCGCGACAACGACACCTTCGTCGCCCAGGCCGCCGTGGGCAAAGCCTTCCTGAACGACCGCCTGCGGGTCGTCGCCAGCGGCGAGTTCAGCCGCGAGGCCGGCGTCCTGGCCGGTGATTTCGGCCTGGCCAGCGCGGGCGGACGGGACTGGTTCACCTCGCCCTCGATCCAGGTGCGCCCGGTCGCCGCCACGACCGACGGCCGGCCCCAGTACCGGGTGATCCAGAACGCGCAGCAGATCCAGTACACCAAGTACGGCCTGATCACGAACGGCCCGCTGCAGGGCATCGCCTTCGGTCCCGGCGGCGCGCCGCGACAGTTCCAGTACGGCTCCAACGGCGCGCCGACCGGCACGGGCGCGGTGACCAACTGCTTCAACCCATTCTGCGTCGGCGGCGACCTCAGCGGCAACATCGGCGCCAGCCCCACCCTGGCGGGACGGCTGAAGCGCAAGGTGGCCTACGGCCGCGTCAGCTACAGGTTCGGCGACGACGACGAGATCTACCTCACCACCAACGTCGCCGTGGTCAATTCGCTGAACCAGCCCAACCGCGGCGCCGAGAAGGCCGGCCTCACCATCCAGTGCGAGAACCCGTTCGTTCCGGCGGCGATCCGCACGGCCTGCGCGACCAACAACATCACCAGCTTCCAGTTCGGCACCAGCAACGGCGGCTTCGGGCCGATCAATGTCAACGCCAAGCGGGAGCAGGAGCGCTTCGTCGTGGGCGCCACCGGCACGCGCGAGGCCTTCGGAACCTCGTGGTCGTACGACGCCTACTACGCCTACGGGCAGAACCGGACCAGCATCGACGTCGACAACATCTCGCTGACGCCGCGCTACAACGCGGCGATCGACGCGATCGCCGGGCCGAATGGCACGGTGATCTGCCGCGACCCGGTGGCCCGCGCCAACGGCTGCGTGCCGCTGAACGTGATCGGGCAGGTCGCCCTCGACCCCGCGGCCCTGGCCTATGTGATGCCGGCCAACGGTCCCAAGCAGCGGTCGCGCCAGATCGAGTCGGTCGCCAGCTTCAACATCACCGGCGAGCCGTTCTCGTCGTGGGCCGGCCCGATCGCCATCGCCGCCGGCGCCGAGTGGCGCGAAGAAGACTACCGCACCACCGCCGACCCCTATGGCGACGGCGTCACCGCCGCGAACCCCTATGACGCCGCCTATCCGGCCGACCCGGTGGTCCGGGCGTCGGGCAACAACTGGTACGCCGGCAACTATCACGCCGGTCACGGCTACTACCACGTGATCGAAGGCTACCTGGAAGCCAACGTCCCGATCCTGAAGTCCGACAGCCTGGGCGAGGCCAACATCAACGGCGCGGTGCGCCAGACCAAGTACAGCACCGCGGGCAATGTCACCGCGTGGAAGCTGGGCGGCGTCTGGAAGACTCCCGTCGAGGGCCTGCGCTTCCGCGCGGTGACCTCGCGCGACATCCGCGCGCCCAACCTCAGCGAGCTGTTCGCCCCGCCCGTCGTGACCAACGCCACCGTCATCTACAAGGGCGTCGCCACCAACGTCCTGCAGGAGATCGTCGGCAACACCAACCTGCGGCCCGAGATCGCCCGCAACACCGAGGTCGGCGTGGTGCTGTCCGAGCCGAAGTGGCTGCCGGGCTTCAGCCTGTCGGTCGACTATTTCGACATCAAGGTCGACGGCGCGATCAACTCCCTGGCCGCCCAGGACCTGGTCGACCTCTGCGTCGCCGGCAACCAGGAAATCTGCGGCGCGATGCTGCTGACCAGCCCCTTGCCCAACACCAACTATGTGCGGGTGCAGTCCTTCAACGTGGCCTCGATGCGCAACAAGGGCGTCGATATCGAGGCGGTCTATCGCAAGGATCTCGGCGACTGGGGCCTGCCGGGCTCGATCGCGGTGCGCGCCCTGGCCACCCACACCATCAGCTTCGTGGCCAAGTCCGGCGTCCTGGGCACCATTCCGGTGGAGATCGCCGGGGTCAACGGGGGCAGCTCGCTCAACAATCTGGGCAACACGCCCGACTGGAAGGCGACCTTCTCGCAGACCTGGAGCACCGGCAAGCTGAGCCTCTCGCTCTATGAGCGCTGGATCAGCGACGGCCACTACAACAACGAATACATCGAGTGCCAGACCAACTGCCCGGTCTCGACGGTGCAGCACCGCACCATCGACAGCAACAAGATGAAGGGCACCACCTATGTGGACGCCGGCGGGACCTACGACGTCAACGAAAACACCACCGCCTACTTCAAGGTGGACAACCTGTTCGACAAGGATCCGGTCGCCGCGCCGACCACCAATGTCAGCCCCGGCGTCAATCCGTACCTCTATGACGTGATCGGCCGGATGTACCGCCTGGGCGTGCGCCTGCGGTTCTAGGGCCTCTCGAACGGGCGCGCCTCTCCCGGCGCGCCCTGCGGCCGCCACGCCTCCCCGGTGATGCGGCCGCATAGCCACCCTTCGGGCCGCCTCCCTGGTCCGAAGGGTGTGGATTCCCCGGCGCCCAAGCCGAACCCCGGCGCCGGGGAATCGCTCCTATACTCCCCGCGCGGCGGGGCGTTTCCACATATGTTCGAGGGTGGCCGGTCTTGATGATGTTCGCCGTTGTCGCGCTGATCGGCCTGCTGATCGTGCTGATCGGCTGGGGCAAGGTCCCGCCCTTCCTGGCCTTCCTGCTGACGGCCCTGGCCGGAGCCCTGTGTTTCGGCATGCCGCTGGACCAGGTGGCCAAGTCGCTGGAGCACGGCGTGGGCGAGATGCTGGGCGGCCTGACGGCGATCATCTGCCTGGGGGCCATGTTCGGTCGGGCGATCGCCGACAGCGGCGCGGCCCAGAGCATCGCCCGGTCGCTGATCGGGCTGGTGGGCCTGAGGTTCATTCTCCTGGCCATGGCGCTGACCGGCCTGATCGTCGGAATCCCGCTGTTCTACAGCGTGGGGTTCGTGGTGATGATCCCGCTGATCTTCTCGGTCGCGCGCCGGGCCGAGCTGCCGCCGGTCTATGTCGGTCTTCCCCTGCTGTGCGGCCTCTCCGTGGCCCACGGCTTCCTGCCGCCCCATCCGTCGCCCACGGCGCTGGTCAAGCTGTTCGGCGCGGACACGGGCCTGACGCTGGTCTACGGCCTGGTTGTCAGCCTCGTCGCGCTCCTGGTGGCCGGGCCGCTGCTGGCCCTGACGCTCAAGCGGTTCGGCCTATGCCCGCAGGCCGCCCCCGAAGACGCCGCGCCCGTCGCCTTCCTCAGCGCCGATGCGCCGGAGGACAAGCTGCCGGGGCCGGTGAACAGCTTCTCGACCGCCCTGGCGCCGGTGGTGATGATCGCGGCGGCGACGGCGGCGATCTATGCGCTCAAGACGCCTTCCGACACCAAGACGGTCATCGGCTTCATCGGCCAGCCGGTGGTGGTCCTGTCGCTCTCACTGATCTACGCCACCTTCAGCCTGGGCGTGGCGCGCGGCGTGGCGTTCACCACCACCATGCAGCGCTACGCAGAGTCCCTGAAGGACGTCGCCGGCATCCTGCTGATCCTGGCGGGCGCTGGGGCGCTCAAGCAGGTGTTCGTCGACAGCGGGGTGAGCACGGAGCTGGGAGGCTGGCTGCAATCGGTTCCGGTGCACCCGCTGGTACTGGGCTGGCTGATCGCCATGGTGATCCGGGTGGCCCTCGGCTCGGCGACGATCGCGGGCCTGACCGCGGCCGGCCTGCTGCAGCCGGTGGTGGCGGCCAGCCACGTCGACCCCAACCTCATGGTGCTGGCGGTCGGCGCCGGCAGCCTGATGTTCTCCCACGTCAACGATCCGGGCTTCTGGCTGTTCAAGGAGTATTTCAACCTCAGCCTCAAGGACACCTTCCGGACCTGGACGGTGATGGAGAGCGTGGCGGGGACGGTGGGTCTGCTGTGCGTGCTGGGGCTCAACATGGTCGTCGGCTGACGGCGCTCTAGGAACTGCGGACACCTAGCTCAAAGGAGCGGTTTCTCGTCCGTGGCTATTCTGGCGCCCACGCCCACCCACA
>NZ_AKKF01000291.1 GCF_000281955.1 Caulobacter sp. AP07
GGCGGGCGGCGGGCCTTCCACGACAGCCGGCTTCAGGCCGCGGGCCTTGAAGATCAGGTCGGACAGCTGCCGCGCCACGCCCCGGGCCTCGACATCGCCCTTTGCGACGAAGATCCGGGTCTTGGCGGTCAGGGCGAAGGTTCCTTGCCCCAGCTGGGCCTTGGCCGGAGCCGGGGTGAGGGTCAGGGCCGGAGACGCGGCGCCGGCGGCGGAGGCGAAGGCCAGCACGGCGGCGGACGCCATCAACGCGCTCGCCTGGGCGGCGGCTCGGACGAGGGACTGGGACGCGAGGATCATGTGAGGGTGCTCATCCGCGGACAGGCGGCAAAAAGCGGGCGGAGCGTTTGACCGCTCCGCCCCAGCTCCGTGCTTGCAGTCAGGAGGACTTGGGTTGCGATCGGCGGCGGCGGACAGGTCATGAAACGATCCTGAACCATGCCGCCTCCGATGCAACGAACTCTAGGAGGATGACGGGACCTCCGACCGGACGGCCGAAGGTCCCGGTAAGCGACTAGAACTTGAAGCGGACACCGCCGAAGACCATGCGGCCGTTCTTGTAGATGCGGGCCGGACGGTTCTTGTCGTTGTCGTAGTTGTCGGTCTGCTTCTCGTCGGTCAGGTTGATCGCGTCGAGGCTGAGCGAGACGTTCTCGGTCAGGTTGACGCTGGCCGAGGCGTCCAGCGACTTCAGCGAGTCCGACCACAGCTGCCGGTAGCCGCGCTCGGCGTCGTAATCGACGAAGAACTTGGACCGGTAGTTGTAGGACAGACGGGCGCTGAAGCGTTCGTTCTCGTAGTAACCGCTGATGTTGGCGATGTTCTTCGAGCTGGACGGGATCGGCACGCCCGTGGTCGAGCTGGCGTCGGTGTAGGTGTAGTTGGCCAGGACGCCGAAGCCGTTCCAGATGGGCATCTGGAAGTTGACTTCGATGCCCTTGGTCTCGCCGCCCGGCACGTTGACCGGACGACCGACGTTGTAGTTACAGCTGTAGAGGCCGGCCGATTGCAGGACGCACTGGTTGGCCGGGTTGAGGACGCGCGGATCGTTGGCCGCGGCTTGCAGCGGCAGCTTCTCGGTCGTCGCGCCCTGGACGATGTAGGTCGAGATGTCCTTGTAGAAGAACGCCACGGCCAGCAGCGATTGCGGCCTGAAGTACCACTCCAGCGACGCGTCGTACTGGTTGGCGCGGTACGGGTCGAGGTCCGGGTTGCCGCCGGAAGCGGTCAACAGGGACTCGGTCAGCGAGGTGAAGCCGGCCATCTGGGCGTAGTCCGGACGGGCCAGGACCCGGCCGGCGGCCAGGCGCAGCACCAGGTCGTCCCGCACGTCGAACGCGAAGTTCACCGAGGGCAGGATGTCGGTGTATTCCTTGCTGGCGGTGGTCTGCACCATCAGGCCGAACGGGTTGTTGATGGCGCCCGGCGTTCCGGCCGACACCCCGACCCGCCAGGCGGCGGTCTCGATCTTGGTGTTGACGACGCGGACGCCGACATTACCGCGCCAGCCTTCGCCCTTCAGGTTGCCCATCAGGTAGCCGCCGACGGTCTTCTCGTTGAAGTCGAAGCTTTCCAGCGGGCCGAAGTGGTCGCAATTGACCAGCCCGATACAGCCGCCGGTGTTGGGGTTGTTCGGGTCGTATTTTGTGGCCGGGCCGAGCTTGGCGTAGATCGCCTCGATCTTGTTCTTGTCGGCGGTCAGGTACGAGCTGAGGACGCCGGGCCCGCGAATGCCCTTGAGATAGTCGCTGTCGGTCAGACCGCTGACGACGTCGTCCAGGCCGCACCCGTTGACGGTGCAGCCCGTGCCGGAGAACAGAGCGCGGCGCTGACCATAGGTCTGCACCACGTCGCGGTCGTGGTCGGTGTACTTCAGGCCGAACTTGACCGACTTGAAGACGCCGGAGTCCACGAAGCGCTCGCCGTCGACGAAGGTGTAGAATTCGTCGTCGGAGTTGACCGTGGTGTTGGCCGAGGCCCAGCCCAGGGCCATTTCGTCGTCGGCCGTGGCCGGGTCGATGTTGGTGAACGACACCTTGGGCAGGCCGCCCGACAGGTCGTAGCTCAGACCGGTCGGGGCGTTGGTTTCCCAGAAGGGCTGCAGGTCGGTGGCGCCCTTGGCGTCGGTGTAGCCGATGCGGCCATGGAACTCCCACAGGTCCGACGGACGATAGGTGGAGTCCAGGTCGATCGAGCGCACGTTGGTGTGGGCGATACGGTCGATGGCGTCGAACACCACGCCGTTGGCGCCTGGCGTGTTGAAGTTGCCGGCGACGGCCGTGCCGTTGCTGACCTTGGTGATGTTGAACGTCTCGGTCGGCGTCGTGCTCAGGGCGCCGATCTTCTGGCTGACCCAGGCCATGTAGTTCTGGTTGAAGTTGTCGGCGTCCATCTTCGAATAGAGGCCGGTCAGGTTCACTTCGAACTTGTCGGTCGGCGCGAACTGGATCGCGAAGTTGGCGCCCTTGCGTTCGCGGGTCTGGGTGAACAGCGACGAGCCGATCAGGCTGGGCGCGTAGACGGTCTGGCCCGGGGTGATGCCGGTGATGTTCGTGCCGCTGCCCATGGCGGTGGTCACGGCCTGGTAGCCCAGGACCTCGATGCCGTCGCGGCGGATGCGGCGCTTGTCGTAGATGCCGCCGACCAGGACGCCCAGGGTCTTGTCGTCGTTGTGCCAGCTGAGCATGGCCGAGGCGGTCGGATCGGTGTTGCCCGACTTCTCGTCATGGAAGGCCTGCAGCGAACCGGAGACCGACAGCGGGGCCAGGTCGAGCGGCTTGCGGGTGTGCACATTGACCGTGCCGCCCACGCCGCCTTCGTCGATGTCGGCGGTCGGGCTCTTGAAGACCTCGACCTTGCCGACGATTTCCGACGGCAGCATCAGGTAGTTGAAGCTGCGGCTGGCCTTGAATTGATCGAGAATGAACCAGTCGGCGGTGGCCACGGCGTGGCCGTTGAGCAGCGTGCGGTTCAGGGTCGGGGCGGTGCCGCGGATCGAGATCCGCTCGCCTTCACCGAATTCGCGCTGGATGGTGACGCCCGGGACGCGTTGCAGCGATTCAGCGACGTTCTTGTCCGGGAACTTGCCGATATCCTCGGCGGTGATCACGTCGACGACGGCGTCGGCGTTACGCTTGGCCACGACCGAAGCCTGCAGCGAAGCGCGGATACCAGTGACGACAACCTCTTCGACCTGGGTATTGTCTTGCGCGAAGGCCGGCATGGCCATCGCCACCGCCAGCGCGCTGGCGGATGCAGTCAGAATGGTCTTGTGGAAATTTCTCATACTCGGCTTCTCCCCTTTTTCCGGACCCTCGGGCCCGGAGCCGAACCCCAAGCCCAATCTGATACCAATTTTCTGCGGACGTCCGTAGAGTGCGGTACTTCTCGGGCCTCGGAAGCGAACTGTGACGGAAATTTATCGGATGACAAGGCCAAAAAAGAACCAATTGCAGACCATGTTCTTATTGGTGCTAAAATGGTCATATGCTATCCCGGTGATCACGGGATGGCGCGGATTTGCGCGGGGGTGCCAGATTGACGATGTTTTCTGAAAGGATCGGAGGCCTGGACGGACACGGTCAGGATCACGCGCCGCTCTACAAGCAACTGCAGCGCGCCCTCCGCGAAGCCATCCAGAAGAAGATCCTCTCGCCCGACGACGCCCTGCCGGCCGAGCGCGACATGGCCGAAGAGTTCAGCATTTCGCGGATCACCGTTCGCAAGGCGCTGGACGGCCTGGTCAGCGAAGGCCTGCTGACGCGCCGCCAGGGGGCCGGCACCTTCGTCGCCGCCCGGGTGGAAAAGAGCTTCTCCAAGCTGTCGTCGTTCACCGAGGACATGATCTCGCGCGGCCGCATACCGCGCAGCGAGTGGATCAGCCGGGCCGAAGGCACGGTCACCCCGGAGGAATCGCTGACCCTGGGCCTGTCGCCCGGCACGCCGGTCTATCGCTTCGCCCGCATCCGCTACGCGGACGGCGCCCCGATGGCGGTGGAGTACACCACCATCGCCGCCTTCGCCCTGCCCTCGGTCGACGTGGTCGAGACCTCGCTCTACGAAGCGCTGGAAAAGACCGGCCATCGTCCGGCCCGCGCCCTGCAACGCCTGCGCGCCGTGCTGTTCGTGGCCGAGCAGGCCGACCTGCTGGGCGTGCCGGTCAAGGACGCCGGCCTGCTGATCGAACGCCGGGGCTTCCTGAAGGACGGCCGGGCGGTCGAGGTCACCCAGTCCTACTATCGCGGCGACGCCTACGACTTCGTCGCCGAACTGAACGCCCTCTCCTGAATTGGAGGGGACCTGATTGGGGCCTGGCCCCAGCGCGCTTATCTGAAGGAACGCCCGTCTTGGAGGCCAATGTCTTGACCCGACCCGCAACACCCGCCGAGCCCTCCTCAGTGGTTGGGCGGCTGACGGCGGAATCGACCCGCATGTTCCTGGAAGCCGGCCAGGCCTCGCAAGTCATCGCCACCCAGCTGGGCGCCAACGCCGGCCGGGCCCAAAGGATCGCCGAACGCCTGCGCGCCAACCCGCCGCGCGCCGTGGTCACCTGCGCCCGCGGCAGCAGCGACCACGCCGCCACCTTCGCCAAGTACCTGATCGAGACCCGCACGGGCGTGCTGACCTCGTCGGCCGCCCTGTCGGTCAGCTCGGTCTACGCCGCGCCGCAAGGCCTGGACGACGTGCTCTACCTGGCCATTTCGCAGTCGGGCAAGAGCCCCGACCTGCTGTCCGCCGTGCAGGCCGCCAAGGACGCCGGGGCCTTCACCATCGCCCTGGTCAACGACGTGAACTCGCCGCTGGCCGCCCTGGCCGACGAGGTCCTGCCGCTGCACGCCGGCCCCGAGCTCAGCGTCGCGGCCACCAAGTCCTACATCGCCGCCCTGGCCGCCATCGCCCAGCTGGTGGCCGCCTGGACGCAGGACGCGGAACTGACCGCCGCCCTCTCCAGCCTGCCCGCCCTGCTCGCCGAGGCCTGGACCCTGGACTGGACCCCGGCCGTCGAACACCTGAAGCTGGCCCGCAACCTCTATGTCCTGGGGCGCGGCGTCGGCTTCGGCGTCGCCCAGGAGGCGGCCCTGAAGTTCAAGGAGACCTGCGGCCTGCACGCCGAGGCCTTCAGCGCCGCCGAGGTGCTGCATGGCCCGATGGCCCTGGTGAAGCCGGGCTTCCCGGCCCTGGTCTTCGCCCAGAACGACGAGAGCCGCGAAAGCGTCGACGCCATGGCCAAGGGCCTGGCCGAGCGCGGCGCCGACGTGCTGCTGGCCGGCGCGGGGGAAACCGGGGCCGGCGTGCTTCCGGCCCTGGCCGCCCACCCGGTCATCGAGCCGATCCTGATGATCCAGAGCTTCTACCGGATGGCCAACGCGCTGTCGGTCGCCCGGGGCTATGATCCAGACAGCCCGCCGCACCTCAACAAGGTCACAGAAACCGTCTGATGCAGCTTGTACTCGTTAATGGCCGCATCCTGACTCGGACTGGGATCGTCGAGGGCAAGGCCCTGGCGATCCGCGACGGACGGATCGAAGGCGTCCTGGACAGCGCTGACACGCCGGCCGGCGCGCGCCGTCACGACCAGGACGGCGGCCTGCTGGTTCCCGGCTTCATCGACACCCAGGTCAACGGCGGCGGCGGGGTGCTGTTCAACGACGCGACCACCGTCGAGGCGATCGCCGCCATCGGCGCGGCGCACCGGCCGTACGGCACCACCGGCTTCCTGCCGACCCTGATCAGCGACGACCTGGCCGTGGTCGACGCGGCCATGCGCGCCGCCGAACAGGCGATCGAGGCCGGCGTTCCCGGCGTGCTGGGCGTCCACATCGAGGGCCCGTTCCTCAACGTCAAACGCAAGGGCATCCACGACCCCAGCAAGTTCCGGGTCCTCGACGACGAGGCCGTGGCCCTGCTGAGCTCGCTCAAGCGCGGCAAGACCCTGGTGACCCTGGCGCCGGAGACCACCACGCCGGACATGGTCCGCCAGTTGGTCGCGGCCGGCGTGACGGTCGCGGCCGGCCATACCAACGCCGCCTACGGCACGACGCGCAAGGCGCTGGACGCGGGCCTCACCGGCTTCACCCACCTGTTCAACGCCATGTCGCCGCTGACCAGCCGCGAGCCGGGCGTGGTCGGGGCGGCGCTGGAAAGCCAGAGCGCCTGGTGCGGCATTATCGTCGACGGCCGCCACGTCGATCCCGCCGTGCTGCGCATCGCGCTACGCACCCGGCCGCTGGACCGTTTCATGCTGGTGACCGACGCCATGCCGACCGTCGGCATGATCGACAAGAGCTTCGACCTGCAGGGCCGCCATATCCGCGTGGTCGACGGCGTCTGCGTCGACGACCACGGCACCCTGGCCGGCTCGGACCTGGACATGGTCGGCGCGGTGCGCAACGCCGTGTCGATGCTGGGCCTGTCGCTGGAAGACGCCGTGACCATCGCCTCGCGCGCGCCCGCCGCCTTCCTGGGCCTGGCGGCCGAACGCGGGACCATCGCCGCCGGCCAGGCCGCCGACCTGGTGCTGCTGGACGACGACCTGCGGGTGCGCGAGACCTGGATCGACGGGGTTCCGAGCAGCGTCTAGCGCCCCGGCGCATCGAGACCATGAAAAAGGGCGCCGGCGGAAGCCGGCGCCCTTCGTCGTTCCGGGGCGACGCGTCGCCTAGAACTTGTACTTCACGCCCAGATAGAACTGGCGGCCGAAGTGCACGTACTCTTCCGAGATCATGCGCGTCGAGTCGTCGACCTTGCTGTCTTCCTGGTCGGTCAGGTTGATGCCTTCCAGGGTGACGGTGAAATGGCCGAAGTCGTAGCTGACCTGGGTATCGAGGTTGAAGGTCTTTTCCTTGATGCGCACGTCGTTGTTGTTGGTCGCCGAAGGCGCGACCTGGATCAGGTAGGGATCGCGATACGAGCCCGAGATCCGCGCCTTGAAGCCGGCGTTCTCGTAGTAGAGCGTGGCGTTGAAGGCGTCGGGCGACAGGTTCACCAGCGGCTGGGTGATCAGCACCGCCGGCGTCAGCTGCACCCGCGGAACCACGCCCGCCGCCGAATAGGTCGGGGCCTTGATGATGTACGCGATGTCGCTCTTGACGTGCGTGTAGTTGACGATCGCGCCGAACTTGTCGAACGGAGCCGGCAGGAAGGTGAACGGGCGCTGGGCGCTCAGCTCGAAGCCTTTCAGCTTGCCGCCCGGGCTGTTGACGTTGGTCGTCACGGTGAACGGCGTCGCGGCCGTATTGCCGTTGGACAGCAGGCTGTCGGGCAGGCCGGTTTCCGCCCACGGCATGACTTCCGCCGTCTGCTGGATGTAGGACTTGATGTCCTTCTGGAAGAAGCCCGCCGACAGCAGGGTTTCCTTGTCCGGATACCATTCGAAGCTGAGGTCCAGGTTGTTGGCCAGCATCGGGTCGAGGCCCGGGTTGCCGCGCGTCAGGGTCTGGTTGCTCTGGCTGTTCGCGGTGAAGCCGGGCGTCAGGTTCTGCAGCTGCGGCCGCGTCATCACCTTGGCCGCGGCGAAGCGGACATAGACGTTCTCGAACGGCTGGGCCGAGATGTTCAGCGACGGCAGGGTGTTGGTGTACTCGCGCGACACGGTTTGCACGCCGTCGGTGGCGACCTGTTCGGACAGGTTGCCGAACGGGGTCGACACGGTGGTCGTGACGTTGCCCGCGTTGAAGTGGCCGGTCGCTTCCTGCTCGGTCTTGACGTAGCGCACGCCGATATTGCCGCGCACCGGGATGTTGAAGACGTCGTAGTCGAAATCGCCTTGCAGGTAGAAGGCCGTGTCCTTCTCGGTGATCGCCCGCACTGCGCCCAGCTGGTTCAGCACCGACAGGCGGAAGTCGCCGTTGCCGTTGATGCAGTTGCAGTCATAGCCGATGGCCTTCTTGAGCTTGTCCAGGTCGGGCGCGATCCACGAGGTCGGCACGCCGGCCGGCAGGTCGAGCCCGCGACCGAAGCCGGTGATCAGGCGCGAGACGTCGCCGATCGACACGCCGGCCGGCAGGCCGTAGCCGGCTTCGGCGGTGAAGGTCGTGCCCGTGGCCGCCAGGTTGCGCGAAAACAGGCGCTTCTCCCACGAGGTGAAGCCGTATTCCTTGTAGTCGCCGCCGTAGCGCAGCGTGAAGCCGTTGAGGATCTCGTAGTCGACATCGGCGCGGAAGGTCTTGAAGGTGTTGACCGCCTTGCTCGGACGCAGGCGCAGCAGCGAGGCGTCGCCCTTCGCCGTGTTGTTGGCGTAGACGAAGTTGGCCGGGTTGGTCGGATCGAAGCCGTAGTTGAACGACGGCAGCTTGTCGTTGGCCGAATAGTCGTAGCTGTAGCCGTCGCTGTCATAGCGATCGAACGAGAACGTCGTCTGGACGGGATTGTCCTGGATCGACCGCGACTGGCCGTAGGTGACGTTCAGGTGGCCGGCGTCGCCGAACTTGGTGTCGTAGGCCAGGGTGAACTGGTTGAACTCGGTCTTCAGGTCGTCATGGCGATACTCGACCCGGGCGTCGACGTCGTCGAACGTGCCCTTGATCAGGTGGCCCTTGTCGTCGGCCGAGAAGTTGACCACGTCGGTCTGCGGCAGGCCCTGGCCGGCGCGGCTGAACGAGATGACTTCCAGATAGGTCTCGTCGCGGTTGTTGGTGAACTTGGCCAGCAGCGCGTCGAGGGTCAGGGTCGAGTTCTCGGTCGGACGCCATTGCAGCGAACCGGTCACGCCCAGGCGCTTCTGGTCATATTGCAGGCGGCCATAGCGCGGGATGCGCGGGTGCCAGAGATTGTTGGCGGTGCCGGCGGCGGCGGTCGTGGTCGGCGTGGTGCCGCCGACGACGGTGCCGATCTGGGCGCAGGTCAGGGGCGGGCCGCTGACCGGGTTATAGGCCGCGCCCGTGCAGGGGAACGCCGTCGACGAGTTGAACGCCACGCTGGGGTTTTCCCAGCGGCCGGTCGAGGAGCCCTCTTCCAGCGTCTTGCGTTCGGCGTAGGCCACCGACAGCAGGGCCCCGATCTCGCCGATCCCGGTGTCCCAGCGGTTGCTGGCCAGGAAGGTGAAGCGCGGGTCGCTCTTCCGCGACAGGTCGTTCCAGCCGACCTTGGCGCCCATGCTCAGGGCGGGTCCGGTGAAGTCGAACGGGCGCGAGGCCTGCAGGTCGATGATCGCGCCCAGCGAGCCTTCTTCGTTCGAGGCCGAGGTCGACTTGCGCACGGTGACGCTGTTGAACAGCTCCGAGGCGAAGATGCTGAAGTCGAACTGGCGGCTGCGGTTGGCGCCGCCCGAACCGTCCTTGCCGCCGGTGGTGGCCAGGGCTTCCAGGCCGTTCAGGCGCACGATGGTGAAGTCGGGGCCCAGACCGCGGACGGTGATGGTGCGGCCTTCGCCGCCGTCGCGGTCGATCGACACGCCCGGCACGCGTTGCAGCGATTCAGCCAGATTGAGGTCCGGGAAATCGGCGATGTCCTGAGCCTTGATGACGTCGACGAGGTCGTTCTCGCGACGCTTCACGTCAAGCGCGTTCGCCAAGCTGGCCCGGAAGCCGGTGACCACCACTTCCTCGACCGCGCTATCCTCGGCCTGCGCCGGCGCCGTCTGGGCGGCGGCCGCGCCGGCCATGGCCAGCGCCATGGCGATAGCGCCCGTCGAGGCGCCGATCCTGAGCGCGCGCACGCGCCCCTTAGTGACCTGAGACAATGGTTCCTCCTCCCGTAACCACATTCTTTTGAACGATGCTTTCGCATCGCCCGGCCGAGTTGCGTTCGCGCTTCCTTCCCGCGCGACCGTTCCCGGCCGTCATTTTTGACACCGGTGTCACATCCGAGGATGTTGTCCTGACACCGGTAGCAATGTCAGCGGTACCAAATGAAACCACCGTCCACAAGATGGCTGTAGCGTGGCGAAGTATGGCAGCGCTGAAATCGTGTCGTTTCGGTCACATGACCGGCGCGCCAGGCCTCAGGCGTCGTCGATCCGACGCTGGCTGACCTTGTTGAGTCCGTCGATCACCGCCCGCCTCTGGTCGGGGGTCAGGCCGCTGGCCCGCAGCAGGCGCAGGGCGTTGACGTGCACGTCGATGGCGTCCCAGCGCCAGACGTCCGCCTCGGCGCAGTTGTCCACCAGGGCGCAGAACGAGATCGCCGCCTGGTCCACGCACGAGCCGGGCAGGAAGCCGGAGACGTCGATGATCCGCAGGGCCAGGGCGTAGAGCTCCTGATAGGTCTCGCCGCCCCGCGTGGCGGCGGCCGCCTTGCCGAACCGGCCTTCGATCTCAGCTAGAGCGGCGTCGAGCACGGCCAGGGACGGCGCGCGCAGCGGCTCCAGCGCCAGGTCGGCGGCCGCCAGGGCGTCCTTGGCCATCTTGCCGCCGCTGGCCTTGATCAGCATCGACAGGCGGTTGGGCGCCCGGAACTTGCGGACGACGCTCATAGCTTCACCTTCGAAGGCCGCATGAGGCCGTTGATCTGTTCCTGGGACATGTTGTCGCCGGCCAGATCGCTGAGGTCGCCGCGCAGGTCGTCGCGGCGGCGGCCCTCGACGCCGATTGGCGGGCCCTCGTTCTTGAACCGCCGGTCGGGCCCCAGATAGCTGTCGCACTCGATGAACTGGCGCTCTTCCTTGGCCGCCCACAGGATGCGTTCCAGCAGCACCTTGGGGGTGATCGGCTTGGCGACGGTGAAATTGGCCCCGGCGTCGCGCGCCTTAAACACCTGTGACGGCGGCGTGTGGCCGGAGACCAGGATCACCGGCGCGTAGCGGTTGGCTTCCAGCGCGCCGCGCCGCAGCCATTTGACCAGTTCGTAGCCGTCGACGCCGGCCATGTTGGTGGCGCTGATGATCAGGTCGAAGGCCTTGTCGCGCAGGTGCAGCTGGGCCTCCCTGGCCGAGTCCGCGCGTTGCAGCGTCTTGACGCCGAAGCCCGACACCACCTGGGCCAGGAGATCCAGCGAAGGGGCGCTGTCGTCGACGATCAGCACACTGACCTTGTCGAGATTGATGCGCGTGGCGGCCTGGAGCATTTCGCGCATCACCGGCCCCCTAGAAGAAATCGAGCTCGCCGGCCTGGGCGTTCCAGCCCTTGTGCTCCTCGGCGTCGCGCAGGCGGACCACCAGGTCGGCCAGGCCCAGGCCCTCGAGCAGCGGCTCGATCGCCATGCTCCATTCGCCCGAGGCATGCTGGCCGATGCGGGTCAGGACGTCCGACAGGCCGTGCAGGCGCTGGCTCAGCTCGTCCAGGGCCTGCAGGCGCGACAGGTTCTCCAGCGCCGCGCCGCCGCTGGCCAGGTCGCCGGCGATGTGTTCGCAGTCGCGGCAGATCATCGCCGCCGCCGACAGCTCCGCCGCCAGCCGACGCGACAGCTCGCCCACGGCGAGCTGGCCCGGGGCGGCGCCCTGGGTAGCGAGAGTGTCGGACACGAGGCGCGGCTGGGCGGTCATGAGGTCAGAACAGCTCCAGGTCGCCGCCGCCGTTGGCGGGCGCGAGTACGGGGGTGGGACGACGGACTTCGGCCGGGGCGTTGTCGACGGCGACCAGGCGCTGGCGAACGCGGCCCGAGGCCGGCCAGAACTCGACCCGCCGGGCCGACAGGCCGCCGGTGCTGGACGAGACGATCGGGATGCCTTCGTCGCGCAGGAAGCGCTCGGCGAACTCGGCGTTGCTGGCGCCCACGTCCGAGAGGCCGTCGAACAGCTTGCCGCCGCCGAAGATCTTGGCCTCGAGACGATCGCGCCGGGCGCCCTTCTTCAGCAGGCCGTTGATCAGCAGCTCCATGGCGTAGGCGCCGTAGCGGACGGCGTCGCCATTGTCGTTGTTCTTGCGGCCGCCGGTGTCGGGCAGCAGGAAGTGGTTCATGCCGCCGATGCCCGTCGTCGGGTCGCGCAGGCACGCGGCGATGCACGAGCCCAGGACCGTCGTCATCACCACGCTGGGATCCGACGACACGTGGCTTTCGCCCTGGGTGACGTGGATCTTGACCGCTGGCCCGGAGTCTTCCGCGTGGGGGTCGCGTGGGTTCATGTCAGTTGCCCGAAGACTTGCTCGATCTTGTCCCGCAGGCCTTGGACCGTGAACGGCTTGACGCAGTAGTTGTTGACGCCGAACTGCACGGCGCGCTGCACCAGCTCGCGGTCGGCCCGGCCGGTCAGCATGACGAAGGCCGTCTGCCGGATCGGCGGGTGCGAGCGCACGGCGCGCAGCAGGGCCAGGCCGTCCATCTTCGGCATGTTGAAGTCCGAGATGACCAGGTTGGCCGGCTTGGCCAGGAGGTTCTTGAGGGCCTCCTCGCCGTCGGGCGCTTCACGGATGTCCTTGAAACCGATCTGCTGCAACGCGTTGCGGATCAGCGCCCGCATGGTCAGCTGGTCATCGACGACGAGAACGGAAATGGTGCTAGCTTGGGGCATGGGTTCATCGCCTCGCGGAGGCCAGATCGAGGATGGTTTGGCCCATGGAGGACAGGGAAGCCTGCTTCTCCACCGCGCCGAGTTCAAAGGCCGTACGCGGCATGCCGTAGACGACGCAACTCTGCTCGTCCTGGCCCACCGTGCGGGCCCCGGCCTTGCGCATGGCCAGAAGGCCCTGCGCGCCGTCGCGGCCCATGCCGGTCAGGATCGCGCCGACCGCCTTCTCGCCGACCGCCTGGGCCACCGAGTTGAAGAGCACGTCGACCGACGGCCGGTGACCGCTGACGGGGTCGCCCTGGGTCAGGCGGCACCGTAGCCCGGCCGAGCGGACGATTTCCAGATGGGTCGCGCCGCCCGGGGCGACATAGACCTTGCCGGGCTCCAGCAGGGCGCCGTCGACGGCTTCCTGCACCTTGGCGCCGCTGGCCCGGTCGAGCCGGGCGGCGAAGCTGGCGGTGAAGGTGGCCGGCATGTGCTGGGTGATCACCGTCGGCGGGCAGGTCTCGGGGAACAGGCTGAGGATCGACAGCAGGGCTTCCACCCCGCCGGTCGACGAGCCGATCGCCACGATGTCGCCCGAGGGCATGTAGTCCTTGCGACGCACGGCCGGGGCGCCGTCGGCCTTGGTGCGGACCGAGGCGCGGGCCGCGGCCTTCACCTTGACCGCCACCTCGTTGAGGGTGTCGGCGGTGTTGGTGGCGATCGTCGGCTTGGCCACGCAATCGACCGCGCCCAGTTCCAGGGCCCGCAGGGTCATCTCGGCCCCGGCCTGGGTCAGGCTGGAGACCATGACCACCGGCATCGGCCGCAGGCGCATGATCTTCTCGAGGAACTCGATGCCGTTCATGTTCGGCATCTCGATGTCGAGGGTGACGACGTCGGGGTTGAGGGCCTTGATCATGCCGCGGGCCTCGAACGGGTCGCCGGCGGCGCCGACCACCTCGATGTCCGGATCGCGATTGAGGGCGGCCGTGATCAGGCCCCGCATGGTGGCGGAGTCGTCGACGACGAGAACACGTATCTTGGCCATCAGCGTCCCGCCTTGCGATAGGCGGTCAAGCCGGCGCTTTCAAAGGCCGTGACCGAAGCGCCGACGCGCTCGGAATGGCCGACATAGAGCTTGCCGCCCGGGGCGACCAGCGGCGCGAAGCGCTGCCAGACCCGCTCCTGGGTGGGCTCGTCGAAATAGATCACCACGTTGCGGCAGAAGATGGCGTCGAACGGACCCTTCATCGGCCAGTTGGGACCGTTGAGGTTCAGCTCGCGGAACGCCACCAGGCTGCGGGCGCTCTCGCAGACCCGGAAGCTGCGGCGGTCGGCGGCGTCACGCTCGAAATACTGGGCGCGGGCCTGGGCCGGGATGCCTTCCAGCAGCGCCTCCTCGTAGACCGCCGCCCGGCCGGTCGCCAGGACGTTGGTGTCGATGTCGGTGCCCAGGATGCGGATGTCGAGGTCGGCCGCGTTGGGCCACACCGACAGCACCGTGAAGGCCATCGAATAGGGCTCCTGGCCCGACGAACAGGCCGCCGACCACAGGCGCAGGCGCCCGCCGGCCCGGACCTTGTCGGCCATCGGCTCCAGGATGTTGGCGCGCAGGTCGTCGAAGTGGTGCGGCTCGCGGAAGAAGCGGGTGACGTTGGTGGTCAGGGCCCGCAGCATGTTCTGCTGCTCGTCGACGTTGCCGTCCTGGGCCACGAACGCGCAGTACTCGCTGAAGGTCTTCAGACCCAGGGTGCGCAGGCGCTTGGCCAGGCGCGAATAGACCAGCGTCGCCTTGCTGTCGGGCAGGCTGATGCCGGCCTGATCGTACAGCAGGGCCGCGATCCGCTTGAAGTCGGCGCTCGTGAAGGCGAACTCGCCATCGACGAGGGCCTCGCGGCGATCGGTGAAGGAGGTCGAGGGTGTGGTCATCTTAAGCGGCCAGGGCCTCGCGCTCGGGGAGCAGGCGGTCCAGCGAGATTTCGCTGATCATCCGGCCTTCCAGGGAAATGATGTTACGGACGAAATGCCGGACGTTCTCGCAGGCGATGTCGGGCGTCGGCTGGCAGAGGTCGTCGGTGATCGACAGGATGTCGGACACCGCATCGACCAGCAGGCCCACCGTCCGGTCGCCGGCCTGCACGACGATGAACACGCTGCGCACGCTGGGTTCGGTGGTCGGCATGCCGATGCGGCAGGCCAGGTCCATGATCGGCAGCACCGCGCCGCGCAGGTTGATGACGCCGCGCATGTAGGCGGGCGACTGCGGCAGGGTGGTCGCCGGGCTCCAGCCGCGGATCTCGCGCACGGCCATGATGTCCACGCAGTATTCCTGCTCGCCCACGCGGAACGAGATCAGCTCGCGGGTCTCGGCGCTGGAGGTGGTGTTGGGTTCGGTCATCGGGCTATTCCGCGGCGATGAGAGTGGGGTCGGCCGGCGGCGGCGGTCCGCGACGGCGCAGGTTGATCACGGCGTCGACGTCGAGGATCAGGGCCACGCGGCCGTCGCCCAGGATCGTCGCGGCGGCGACGCCCTCGACCTGCTGGTAGTTCTGCTCCAGCGACTTGATGACCACCTGGCGCTGGCCGTGGATGGCGTCGGCCACCAGGGCGGCGCGCGAGCCGTCCTCGCCCTCGACCAGCAGCACCACGCCCTCGGTGGGCGGCGGCGAGCGGTCGCGGTAGTTCAGGGTCAGGCCCACGTCGATCAGCGGCACGAAGCTGTCGCGCACGGCCAGGACCGAACCGGTCGGACCCAGGGGCCGGATTTCCTCGGCCTTGGGCCGCAGGCTCTCGACGATGCAGGCCAGCGGGATGACCAGGGTCTCGCCGGCCACGTCGACCACCATGCCGTCCAGGACGGCCAGGGTCAGCGGCAGGCTGAGGGTGAAGGTCGAGCCCAGGCCCGGACGCGAGGCGATCGAGATGCGGCCGCCCAGCGCCTGGACGCTGCGCTTGACCACGTCCATGCCGACGCCGCGCCCCGAGACGTCCGAGATCTTGTCGGCGGTCGAGAAGCCCGGCAGGAAGATCAGATTGTCGATCTCCTCGTCGGTCAGGGTGAGGTCCGGCGAGATCAGGCCCTTCTTGACGGCGATCGACAGCACCCGCTCGCGGTTGATGCCCTTGCCGTCGTCCTGGACCTCGATGACGATCCGGCCGCTGCGGTGCAGGGCCGCCAGGCGCACGACGCCTTCGGGGTTCTTGCCGGCCGCCTTGCGCTCCTCTGGGCTTTCCAGCCCGTGGTCGATGGCGTTGCGCAGCATGTGAGTGATGGGATCGGCCAGACGCTCGATGACCGTCTTGTCGACCTCGGTGTTCTCGCCGTCCATCACCAGGCGGGCCTGCTTGCCGGTCATGTTGGCGACTTCGCGGACCAGGCGCGGCATGCGCTGGAACACCGACTTCACCGGCTGGGCGCGGATGGCCATGACGCTGTCCTGGATCTCGCGGGTCAGCTGTTCCAGCTCATCCAGACCCATGGCCAGGTTCGAGGACGGGGCGATGCCGTATTCGCCGACCCGTTGGGCCAGCATGGCCTGGTTGATGACCAGCTCGCCGACCAGGTCGATCAGGCGGTCGATGCGCTCGGGGTCGACGCGGATCACCGACTGGCCGGGACCGGGCACCTCGATCTGGGCCGGCTTGGCGGCCGGGGCGGCGGCCGGGGCATTGGCGGCCACCGGCGGCGTCGCGGGAACGGGAGCCGAGACGGCGACCGGCGCGGGCGGCGGGGCTTCGGCCACCGGCGCGACGGCGATCGGCGCTTCGACGGGCGTGGCGGGTTCGGGGAGGGCGACGTCCATCAGGCTGGCCAGCACGTCGGCGACGGGCGCCGCGCCGCGGGTGATTTCCAGTTCGCAGTCGCCATCGACGAATTCGAAGACTTCGCGGATGGCCTCTTCGCCCTGCTCGGTCTCGAGCCGGACGCTCCAGGTGACATAGGCGGCTTCGGCGTCGAGGAATTCCAGGGTCGGCAGGGCGCTGTCGTCCAGGGTCGCCTGGATCGGGCCGAGACGCGCCAGCTCGCGCAGCAGCAGGCCGGTCTCGTTGGCCTTGCGGTAAAGGTCCGACTTCGGACGGATCGAGACGGTCCAGACATTGTCGAGCACGGCCACGTCGGCGGCCTGGGCGTCGAGGCTGATGGTCATCGGCTGGAAGTCGAAGCCCAGGTCGTCGTCGTCGTCCATGCCGTCATCAGCGCCGATGACGATCGGCGTGAAGCCCTCGAACTCGGGCTCGGCTTCGGCCGGCGCGGCGGCGGCCGCGATTGGGGCGGCGCTGGGATCGGTCCAGGCCTTCAGCTCGGCGGCCATGGCGGCCGAGGCGTCCATGTCCACCATGCCCAGGCCGCGGGCGGCGCTGACATGGTCGGCCAGCACGTCCGAAGCGCGCAGCAGCACGGCGGTCAGGTCGGCGGTGCCGGGAATCTCGTTCGAACGCAGCGCGTCGAGCAGCGTCTCGAACACGTGGGCGAAGCGCACCAGCGGCTCGAGGCCGAACGCCCCCGCCCCGCCTTTGATCGAGTGCACGGCGCGGAACACGGCGTTGACGGTGTCGCCATCGTCGTTGCCGTCCTGCATGGCCAAGAGCCCGCCTTCAAGATCGGCGAGGAGTTCCTCGCATTCCTGAAAGAAGGTGACCTTGATGGCCTCTAGCTCGTCCATTCCCCGACTTCCTACAAAGCGCCCTGGTGTTTAGCGGTCGATCAGGCCGCGACGCGGCGGATGGCTTCGACCAGCTTCTCGGGGTTGAACGGCTTGACGATCCAGCCTGTCGCGCCGGCTTCGCGGGCCCGCTGCTTCTTGCCGGGATCGCTTTCGGTGGTCAGCACCAGGATCGGGATGGCGCGATAGTCGTCGTCGACCCGCACCGCCTCGATAAAGCCGAAGCCGTCCAGCTTGGGCATGTTGATGTCGGTGATGATCACGTCGGGGCGATGAGCGGAGAGAACCTCCAGCCCATGCTCGCCGTCGACGGCTTCGACGACATTGAACCCGGCGCCGGAGAGAGCCATGCGCAGCATGTCCCGCATCGTGCGTGAGTCATCGACCGTGAGGACAGTACGCGTCACGATGCAGCTCCTTGGTAATCCGCCTGCAGCAGCGCCCCTTCGGCGCCGAACAGACGAGCGGTTTCAACAAAGGCCTCGGAAGGGGCCGTGATCGAAAAGGGCTTGCCGTCTTCCGCCCAGGCCTTGCGGGCCGCGAGCAGGACCTGCAGGCACAGGCCGCCGAGCCGGCGAACCTGATCGGCATGGACTTCGATGTCCTGACCTCGACGCTCGACGAACGCCTGCTTGAGAGGACCCGAAGCCTTGAGATCAAGGGTTTCGGGCAAGGCGATCGCTGTCGTCATCAGAACTCCTCCCACCCGTCGCTGGCCGGGGCGGCGGCGGTGGCGGCTCCGCCACGACCGGGTCGGGCGAAGGTGTTGAGGCGGGCGCGCTGCTCGGCCACGGGATTGTGGGCCGGCGCGTGGTAGGCGGGGTCGGCCATCTGCGGACGCTCGTAGGACGCCGTCTGCTGGCGGCCGTCGCCGACCCGGAAGCGACCGATCAGGCGCACCAGCTCACCGGTCTCGCCCTTCAGCGAGTGGGTGGCGGCGGTCGATTGCTCGACCATCGCGGCGTTCTGCTGGGTCACCTGGTCCATCTGGTTGACGGCGGTGTTGACCTCGTTGAGGCCGGTCGCCTGTTCGGCGGCCGAGGCGGCGATCTCGGTGACCAGGGCGTCGATCTCGCCGACCTTGACCACGATCCGCTGCAGGGCCTCGCCGGTCTGGCCGACCAGGTTGACGCCCTGGCTGACCTGCTGGGTCGAGGACGAGATCAGGGTCTTGATCTCCTTGGCCGCTTCGGCCGAGCGCTGGGCCAGGGCCCGCACTTCCTGGGCGACCACCGCGAAGCCGCGGCCGGCGTCACCGGCCCGCGCCGCTTCGACGCCGGCGTTCAGGGCCAGCAGGTTGGTCTGGAAGGCGATCTCGTCGATGACGCCGATGATCTGGTTGATCTTCTTGGACGAGTCCTCGATGGCGCCCATGGCCGACACGGCCTCGTGCACGACCTGGCCCGAATGGGTGGCCTCGCCGCGGGTGCTGGAGACGACTTCCGAGGCCTGCTTGGCGCCGCTGGCGGTGCGGCGCACCGTGGCGGTCAGCTCGTCCAGGGCGGCGGCGGTCTCTTCCAGCGAGGCGGCCTGCTGCTCGGTGCGGCGCGACAGGTCGTCCGAGGCGTGGGCGATCTCGTCGGCGCCGGTGCGCAGGCCGTCCGTCGAGGCCGCGATGACCTTGATGGTTTCCTGCAGCTGGGTGATGGCGGCGTTGAAGTCGTCCTTCAGCTTGCGGTACTCGCCGGGGAAGTCGGCCTGGACGCGGAAGGTCAGGTCGCCCTTGGCCAGGTGCTCCAGCGCGTCGGCCAGCGACGACACCACCAGGGCGTTCTCGCGGGCGGCGGTGGCGGCGGCCTCTTCCTTGGCGCGACGCTCGTCGGCGGTCAGGGCGGCGGACTTCTCCTGCTCGGCGCGCAGCTGCTCGAGGTGCAGCTGGTTGTCGCGGAACACCTTCAGCGAACGGACGATCGCGCCCAGCTCATCGCCGCGGGTCAGCTTTTCCAGGTCGATGCCGTTGTCGCCCTGCGACAGCTTCTCGGTGGCCCCGGCGATGTCGCCGATCGACTTGCGGGTGGTCATCACGGTCATGAAGGCCAGGCCGGCGACCGCGCAGAGCGTGATCAGCGACATGACGATCGTCGCGCTCATCGCGGCGTTGGCCTCGGCCTGGCGCTTGGTGGCCTGGGTCGTGGCGCGGGCGGCGGCGTCATCGACGACCGTCTGCAGCTGGGCGGCCATCTTGACGTAGGTGTCTTCGAAGCTGCCGGCGAAGCTCATCGCCATGCCGGTGTCGACGTCGATCATGCCGCTGACCGTGTCGATGGCGCTGCGGCATTCGTCGAGCGACTTGACCAGGGTGGCGATCTTCGGACGCTCCGAGGCGGGCAGGCGGGCCGCGAGGGCCTTGGTTTCCTTGCCCAGGGTGTCGAACTCGGCGAGCAGCTGGGTGATGCGCGGTCCGGCCGCCGGCGCCATCGGATCGGCCTTGGAGGCCAGGATCTGATAGAGCGTGCCGTGCGCCTTGGTGATGCGGCGCGACAGCGACTGGATCTCGCTGTTGATGCGCATGTCCTGTTCGACCACCTGCCTGAGCGCGGCCGACTGGCTCTTCTGGACGATGATCGCCCCACCGGCCATCAGGGCCAGCATCAGAAGCGCGAACGCCGGCGCGAAGCCGATTTTGATGATCAATGGAAGATCGACGAGCCGGAAGCGCTTCATCGGTTATGTCCCCTCTTGCGGCGGGCCGTGCGCACGGATCACCAACGTCGAGGGGGATCATCACGGTATAATCCTAACAGTTCCTGACTTTGGTTAAGGGTGCTTGGCCGCAGGGGGTGTCGCACCCCGCCAACGCCGGATCATGGCGTTGGTTCCAAAGGGATTCTCGGGCCCGCGCCCGCGTATCTCTAGAGTCTAGTTTCAGGAGAAACTTAAGTCCCGACCAAGTATGCGTGGTTACCAATAAGTAAAAATGCATATTCTTTCGATGACTCAGGATATTTTAACTCGCACCTGCAAAAAAGCTCAGGCGTCCAGACGGCGCGACCGTCCGAAGGGCGTGACAACACTATTAGGAGCAGCGGGATGAAATATCCGATCGCTATTGCCGCGGGAATCGCTGGCAGCTTGTTCGTGGCTCAAGCGGCTTCGGCCGCCGGTGGCTTTGAAGACCAGATGGGCCGTTGCCTGCAACAATTCGCCAACACCCGCGACGCCGCCCAGGTGATGCTGGAATGCACCGCCGACGCCGGCAAGCTCTCGGCCTGCAAGGTCGTGGACAACAGCGCCGCGGGCAAGGGCTTCGACAAGGCCGCCATGTGCATCGCTGAAAAGCTGCCGATGGGCGCCAAGACCGGCACCGTGAAGGTTCCGTTCCGCTTCCCGGGCGGCGCGTAAGCCTAAAGCTCCCGCCCCAGGCTTTCCTGGGGGGATCTAACACGCCTCCGCTGGCTCCGCCGGAGCGTCCTTACAGGGGACGTTCCGGCCCGGGGCCAGCGGGGGCGTTTTGCGTTTGAGGTCGTGCGCCGGACGGGGACAGGCACATGTGCCTGTCCCCGGCAGCCCCCCTACCCCCCGCGTTTGATCGTCTCGCGGGCGATGACCAGTTGCTGGATCTGGCTGGTCCCCTCGTAGATCCGGAAGATCCGCACGTCGCGGTACAGCCGCTCGATGCCGTAGTCGGCGACATAGCCGGCCCCGCCGAAGATCTGCACCGCCCGGTCGGCGACCCGGCCGACCATCTCCGAGGCGAACAGCTTGGCGGCGGCGGCCTCCAGGGTGACGTTCTCGCCGGCGTCGCGCTTGCGGGCGGTCTCCAGGACCAGGGCCTTGGCCGCCAGGGCTTCGGTCTTGCTGTCGGCGATCATCGCCTGGATCAGCTGGAAACTGGCGATCGGCTGGCCGAACTGCTTGCGCTCGCTGGCATAGGCCACGCAGTCGACCAACAGCCGCTCGGCCACGCCCACGCAGACCCCGGCGATGTGCAGCCGCCCGCGGTCGAGCACCTGCATCGCCACCCGAAAGCCCGAGCCCTCCTCGCCCAGCCGGTTCCAGGCCGGCACGCGGACATTGTCGAAGGTGACGTCGTGGATGTGGGCGCCCTGCTGGCCCATCTTCTTCTCGGGCTTGCTGACCGACAGGCCGGGCAGGTCGCGCGGCACCAGGAAGGCCGAGACGCCCGAACCGCCCTTGGCGTCGGGATTGGTCCGCGCCATCACCGTGAACAGCGAGGCCTTGCCGGCGTTGGTGATGTAGCGCTTGGAGCCGTTCAGCACATAGTCGTCGCCGTCGCGGACGGCGCGGGTCTGGACGGCGGCGCTGTCGGAGCCGGCCTCGGCTTCCGTCAGGGCGAACGAGGTGATGATCTGGCCCGAGGCGATGCCCGGCAGCCACTTGGCCTTCTGCGCGTCGGTGCCGAACATCACCAGCCCCTGGCTGCCGATGCCGACATTGGTGCCGAACACCGAGCGGAAGGCCGGCGAGGCGCGGCCCACCTCGATGCCCACCAGGCATTCCTCCTCCATGTTCAGGCCCAGGCCGCCGAAGTCCTCGGGGATCGACAGGCCGAACAGGCCCAGCCCCTTCATCTCCTCGACGACCTCAGCGGGCACCGCGTCGTCCTCGGCCACCTTGGCCTCGATCGGACGCAGCCGCTCGGTCACGAAACGGCGGACCGTGTCGATCAGCTGATCACGGGTCTCGAGGTCCAGGGCCATGGCGTTCCTTCCTGCGTCAAACACTTGTTTTGCGCAGACTGTAGCGAGGGAGCGCCAGAAGGGAAGAGCCGGCGCCGCGCGCAGGCGGCGCCGGGATGGTCAGGCCGCTCAGGCCCTGGCCAGGGCGCTCTTGCGCACGCCGTAGAGGAAGTAGACCGCGAACCCGATCCCGTGGGCGTAGAGGAAGTAGGTCTGGGTCTTGGCCGGCAGGCTGGAGAACAGGTAGAGGCAGCCGAGGATCGCGCCCGGGGCCACCACCTGCCAGATCGGCGTCGAGAACACCCGGACGCGGCCCGGGTCGCGGACCCGCAGGATGATCACCGACAGCCCCACGGCGATGAAGGCCGCCAGGGTGCCGGCATTGGCCAGCTCGGCGATGTCCTTCAGCGACAGCAGGCCCGACAGCACCGCCGACAGGGCCCCGGTCAGCAGGGTCATCAGCACCGGCGTGCCGGTCTTGGCGTTGACCTTGGCAAGGCCGGCCGGCAGCAGGCCGTCGCGGGCCATGACGAAGAAGATCCGGCTCTGGCCGTACATGAAGGCCAGGATCACGGTCGGCAGGGCGACCACGGCCGCCAGGGCGACCACCTGGGCCATCCTCGGATATTTCAGGGTCTCCAGGATGAAGACCAGCGGGGCCTCGCTCTTGGAGAACACCTCGGCCCGCGAGGCGCCGATCGCGACGGCGGCCACCACCATGTAGATCAGGGTGCAGACCAGCATCGAGCCGACGATGCCGATGGTCAGGTCGCGCTTGGGGTTCTTGGTCTCCTCGGCGGCGGTCGACACCGCGTCGAAGCCGTAGAAGGCGAAGAAGATCAGGCTGGCGGCGGCCATCACCCCGACCTTGACGCCGTCGGGGCCCGCGGTGGCCGCGAAGCCGTTGGGCATGAACGGCGTGAAGTGGCTGGCGTCGAACACCGGCAGGGTCAGGACCACGAAGGCGGCCAGGGCCAGGATCTTGATCGCCACCAGCACCATGTTGACCGTGGCGCTCTCCTTGGTGCCCAGGGCCAGCAGCCCGGCGACGGCGAACGAAATGATCACCGCCGGCAGGTTCACCAGGCCGCCGGCGTGCGGGCCGGCCAGCAGGAACTCGGGGAAACCGGCCAGGCGGAACAGGCCCTGGGCGTGGGCCGACCAGCCCACCGCGACGGCCGCGCAGACCAGGGTGTATTCGAGGATCAGGCTCCAGCCGACGAACCAGGCCACCGGCTCGCCCATGGCCACGTAGCTGTAGGTATAGGCGCTGCCCGAGGCCGGGATCATCGTCGACAGCTCGGCGTAGCACAGGGCCGCGCAGGCGCAGACCGCCCCGGCGATCAGGAACGACAGGATCACCCCCGGCCCTGCCAGCCCGGCCCCGACCCCGGTCAGGGTGTAGATGCCGGTGCCGACGATGGCCCCGACCCCCAGGGCGACCAGGTGGTACCAGCTCAGCGTCTTCTTCAGCTGGTGCGCGGCGTCGCCGGCGGCGGTGTCGATCGCCTTGCGGCGCGTCCAGAAACTCATGCGGTCCTCCCGACTCTCGGGGCGGACGATGGGCTAGCGACGCTTCGCCGCCAAGAGGGAGAATTTGCTCCGCCCGCGACCTTTTCTGACAGGCGCGTGCAGCCGGTGTCACAAGCCCGGCAATCCTCCCCCTGTGGGGGAGGCGATCGCGCAGCGATCGGTGGGGGGAGTTTTGGGGTCGCAGATCGCAAGCCGCGACCCGAACGTCCTTCTCCCCTTGCGGGAGAAGGAAGGAGCTTCAGATCACCGCGTCGAAGGCCGCCCAGTTCGGGACCTGGGCGTCGCTTCCAGGCTTGCGTCCCCGGTTGGCGATCCGCGTGTACAGCAGCTTCACGCAGCGGCTGCCCGTGGTCTCGAACAGGAACGGGAAGATCCCGTGGACGAAGCACGCCGCGCCGCCCAGCAGCATCGGGAAGGCGAAGCTCCAGGCCATGGCCATGTGCTCGCCATAGGTCTCGTCGACGGAACGCGGATGGCGGGTGAAAGCGTCGAACATGGCAAGTCCTCAAGAATGCGCGAAGTCCATGATGCGCCTGTTCGCGAGAATGGCATGGTCTCAGACGCGGCCTCGTGGCAGGAATGGAGAATTCTGTTCTCTTGATGGGCATGCTTAGAGAATGATCTCACTGGATCAGATCGATCGCCGCCTGCTGGCCATCCTGCAGCAGGACGTCACCACGCCGATCGCCGAACTGGCCGAGCGGGTCGGGCTGTCGCAGACCCCGTGCTGGAAACGGGTCAAGCGCCTGCAGGACGGCGGGGTGATCACCGCCCGCGTCGCCCTGATCGACCGCGAGGCCCTGGACCTGTCGCTGACGGTGTTCGTGGCCGTGAAGACCGGCCATCACGACGAGGAATGGCTGGCCACCTTCGCGGCCGGGGCCAAGGCCCTGCCCGAGGTGATCGAGTTCTACCGGATGAGCGGCGATGTCGACTACCTGCTCAAGGTCGTGGTTCGCGACATCGCCGCCTATGACCGCTTCTACCGCCGGCTGATCGCCACCGCCCCGCTCACCGACGTCAGTTCCAGCTTCGCCATGGAGCAGATCAAGTTCACCACCGCCCTGCCGATCCAGACGTCTTGAGCGGCCCGTCGCGAACGTGTCACGTCCGACCTCTACGGACCGGGCGACGATAGGAGCGGAACCATGGACACCACGCGGCGCACGGCTTTTGGACTGCTGATCGGCGGCGCGGCGCTCGCGCCCGGTCTGGCCCCGGGCCTGGCGGGCGCCGCCGAGACCTCGGTCGATCCCAAGGCCCCGCCGGCCATCCGCGCCCACCTGGGCGTCACCGAAAACCCCTACGGCCCCAGCCCCGCCGCCCGCCGCGCGGCGATCAAGGCCATGGACGAGGCCGCCTACTACGCCTGGTCGCTGGAGCCGCCGCTGGTCGAGGCCATCGCCCGGCGCGAGGGCGTCCGCCCCGACCAGGTCGGCCTGTGCAACGGCTCGCTGGAGGCGCTGTCGCTGCTCTCCAGCGAATTTGGCCTCAAGGGCCCGGTCGTCTCGGCCCAGCCCAGCTACGCCACGCCCCTGCTCTACGCCGAGCGCCGGGGGGCCAGGCTCGACTGGGTCCAGCTGGCCGCCGACCAGCAGATCGACCTGCCGGCCCTGGCCGCCAGGTCGAAGGGCGCCGGCGCGGTCTATGTCTGCAATCCCAACAACCCGACCGGCCTGCTGCTCGACCCGGCCGCCCTGCGCGCCTTCTGCGTGGAGACCGCCAAGACCGCGCCGGTGATCGTCGACGAGGCCTATATCGAGATCAGCCCCGACCCGGCGGTCCATTCGATGGTCGACCTGGTGCGAGCCGGTCACGACGTGGTCGTGGCCCGCACCTTCTCCAAGGTCTACGGCATGGCCGGGCTGCGGGTGGGCTTCGTCATCGCCCAGCCGGCGCGGATCAAGCAGCTGAAGAGCCTGATCCCGACCCACAAGGGCCGCCCCGGCCTGGCCGCCGCCCTGGCCTGCTATGGCGACCCCGCCTATCTGGCCGGGACCAAGGCCTATCTGGAAGGCTGCCGCAAGAAGATCTACGCGATCTGCCAGGCCAACGGTCTGAGCTACCTGCCGTCGCACGGCACCTATGTGTTCGTGGACTGCGGCAAGCCGAACCTGGCGTTCCAGAAGACCCTGGCCGGGCTGGGCGTCGAGGTGCGGGTGTTCGACAGCCCGCGCCATCCGACCTGGATCCGGGTGGGCACGGCCAGCCCGGCGGAGCTGGACGTGTTCGCCGAGGTGTTGCCGAAGGCGCTGAAGGCCTGACAGCGAAAAGTTATCCACAGCCCCCCCCCTTCCTTCTCCCCTTGCGGGAGAAGGTGTCGGCGTAGCCGACGGATGAGGGGTCGAAAACCAGGACCGCCGCGACAAGCCGAAGGGCCGATCGCGGCGGCTTTCGTTTGAGAGACCCCTCACCCGTCGGCCTTCGGCCGCCACCCTCTCCCGCAAGGGGAGAGGGAGTCTATCCCCATCGATCGCTGAACAAAGTGAAGCAAATTCAGCCCTTTACACAAAAACGCACATTTCCCGTCCCCACCCTCCGGGGCGGCCTCATGCTCGTGTCATGACCCAGACCGACATCCCCACCTGGTGCCTGAACCTGCAGCTGAAGCTGATGGCCGCCCTCGACGCGGCCTGGGCGATCCTGGACGCCAGCGACGACCCGGCCGAGATCCGCCGGGCCCGCGACAAGGCCAAGGCCTGCGGCGATGGCCGCCGGGCCCGCAAGGTGGCCCTGATCGTCCCCGCCGGCCGCGCCAGGCCGCTCGTCGACGCCGTGGCGGCGGGCCTGTCCGCCACCAAGGCCGTGGCCGACCTGAAGGCGGCGATCACCGCCCCGCCCGCCCTCGTGGCGGCCCCCGTGGCGGCTCAGACCGAACACGCCCGCCGCGCCCTCGACAAGCTCAAGGGCGGGCGCCGCGGGCGATTGTGAGGGACTAACGCGCCATCAGCGCCGTCAGGGCGGCGACGTCGGTGATGATGGCGTCGCCGGCGAAGCGCAGCGATTCGAGGGAGCGTTGGGCGGCGTCCTCGTGGCCCGCGCCGCAGGCGTCGGCGACGATGATCGGGATGAAGCCCAGGTCGGCCGCGTGCCGGGCCGTGGGCTCGATGCCGATCTCCAGGGCGATGCCCATCAGCACCACCGCCTGGACGCCGCTGTCGCGTAGGGCCGTGGCCAGGGGCGTGCCCTCGAAGGCCGACATGGCCAGCTTGTCGAACACCGCGTCGTCGGCGTGGGGCGCCAGGTCCGGCACGATCTCCCACGGCGGCGAATCGCGCAGGAACCACGGCGAGACCTCGGCCGGCTCGGACTTGCGCTGCCAGGCCATGGCCATGCGCAACTGCGTCACGCCCATCCAGGGCTTGGAGAGCGAAAGGTGGCGGGTATAGGCCACGCGATAGCCGGCCCGCCGCGCGACGGCCAGCACCTCGGCGCAGCGGGCGGTGACCGCCGCGCCCGAGGCGATCTGGCCGCAGATGCCCGCCTGCATGTCGTAGACCAGCACCGCCGTCCGCGACGGATCGCACAGGTCCGCTAGGTCGGTCGGAATATCCAGGGAATTGAACCGTTTCATGCCTCACCCAACAAGCGTGCGATCCAGTGGCGGCGCGACATCGACCGACGGATCGAACAGGAACTCCAGCGGCAAGGGCGCGTCCAGGGCGATGAACTCCCAGGAAATCAGGCCGGCCTTGCTGAGCGGGAAGTCCTCCACGTAACGCCGGGCGGCGTCCACCCCCTCGCATTCGAAGACGATGACCACGCCCGGCTCGTCGGCACGGGCGTAGTTCTCGCGCACCACCCCGGCCTTCCACAGCCGCCAGACATTGGCCACCTCCTCGCGCAGATAGGGGCGCAGCGTGTCGAGGGTGACGCCGGGATTGAAGCGGTCGAAGGCGATGATTTTCATGATGGCGGGCTCCCTGCGCTGGCCTAGGATCGCAGCTAGGCCGGGGCGTCGAACGCGTTCAACGCACCAGTTGGTAAGCCGCCGGGAGGTTTGGACTTGAAGCGCATCCCCAGGACCTACGGCTGCCCCGTCGAGGTCTCGCTCGAACTGCTGGGCGGCAAGTGGAAGCCGGTGATCCTGGCGCGCCTGAAGGACAGCCCCCTGACCTACGGCCAGCTTCGGGGCGCCATACCCGCCCTCAGCGACAAGGTGCTCAGCGAGCGGCTGAAGGCCCTGACCGAACAGGGCCTGGTGGTGCGCGAGCCCGACGCCCGGGCGCCGGACCGCAACCTCTATCGCCTCAGCGATCGGGGCCAGTCGCTGCGGCCGGTGCTGGAGGCGCTCTACGCCTGGGGCCAGGGCGCCGCCCGCGACCTGGACCTGCGGATTCGCGATGGGGCGGGTTAGGTTTCGGAGCGACCCGCGGCCTCGCGATCGCGCTCGTATCGTCTCGGGGGCTTCCGTCAAGCCGACTTTCTGAAAGTCCGAGAGGGGTGGAAGGTGGACGTCTGAAGCGCCCGCTTCTGATGAAGGCCGTGCACACGGAACCCCTCTCTCTTTGAGAGAGGGAGGGGCCCGCCGCCGCAGGCGGTGGGAGGGTGAGAGGT
>NZ_AKKF01000292.1 GCF_000281955.1 Caulobacter sp. AP07
GGGAGAGGGTTTGGTTGGGCGCATCTAGGCGCCCACCGCCAGGTCGTCGGCGTGGATCATCGGACCCTCGGTGAAGCCCAGCTCGGCCTCAATGGCGTCGGAGCGCAGGCCGGCGATCTTGTGGGCGTCGGCGCTGTCGTAGCGGACCAGGCCCCGGGCCACCTCGCGGCCGGCCTCGTCGCGGACCCGGACGGCGTCGCCCTTGTCGAACGGGCCCTCGACGGCGCGGACCCCGGCCGACAGCAGGCTCTTGCCCTTCAGCAGGGCGGCGGCGGCCCCGGCGTCGACGGTCAGCCAGCCCTGGGGGGCCAGGGAGCCGGCGATCCAGGCCTTGTAGGCGGCGGCCGGGCTGGCCCCCGCCTCGATCACCGTGGCCAGGGCCCCGTCCTCGATGGCCTTCAGCGGATGCGGCCGCGAGCCCAGGGTGATCAGGGTGGCGCAGCCGGCGGCCCGGGCGATGCGGGCGGCGGCGATCTTGGTGGCCATGCCGCCGGTGCCGACCCCGGTGGCGGTGTTGGCGCCCTCGGCCATGGCGGCGATCGCCGGGGTGATCTCGCTCACCCGTTCGATATGGGTGGCCGTCGGGTCGCGGCGCGGGTCGGCGGTGTAGAGGCCGTCGATGTCGGACAGCAGCACCAGCAGGTCGGCCCCGACCATCTGGGCGACGCGGGCCGCCAGACGGTCGTTGTCGCCGTAGCGGATCTCCTCGGTGACCACGGTGTCGTTCTCGTTGACCACCGGCACCACGTTGAAGCCGATCAGGGTCTCGGCGGTGGCGCGGGCGTTCAGCCAGCGGCGGCGCACCTCGGTGTCGTCGCGGGTCAGCAGGATCTGGGCGGCCACGGCGCCGTGCGGCTCCAGGGCCTCTTCCCAGGCCCGCATCAGCACCGACTGGCCGGCGGCGGCGGCGGCCTGCTTCTCGGGCAGGGTGAGGGACTTGCGGCTGTTGAGGCCCAGGCGGCGGCGGCCCAGGGCCACCGCGCCCGACGACACCACCACCACCTGCTGGCCCCGGGCCCGCAGGACGGCGGCGTCGGCGCAGAAGGCGCTCAGCCAGGCGCGGTCGGGCGCGCCGGTCTCGGCGTCGACCAGCAGGGCCGAGCCGACCTTGAAGACGATCCGCCTGGCCGCCGACAGCGCTCCCCCTGAAGCGCTCACTAGGGTTGCCAGCCGCCGGGGGTTTCTTCCTCGGGCGCCTCGTCGACCGCCGCCTCGGCGGGGGTCTCGCCGCGCCGGATGCGCACCTGGGTGAAGGCGGCGCGCAGCAGCTCGGTGACGCCCTCGCCCGACACGCCGGAGACCATCATCGGCTTGGTCCCGGAGATGGCTTCCAGCTCGGCGCGCTTGGCCTCCCGGGTCTCGGGGTCCAGCGCGTCGACCTTGTTCAGCGCCAGGATCTCGGACTTGTCGGCCAGTTCGTCGCCATAGGCCTCGAGCTCGGCGCGGATGGTGGTCCAGGCCCCGGCGATATCATCTTGAGTGCCGTCGACCAGGTGGATCAGCACCGCCGAGCGCTCGACGTGGCCGAGGAACCGGGTGCCCAGGCCCGCGCCCTCGGAGGCGCCCTCGATCAGGCCGGGGATGTCGGCCATCACGAAGCGCTCGCTGGTCGACAGGTCGACCATGCCGAGGTTGGGGGTCAGGGTGGTGAAGGGATAGTCGGCGATCTTCGGCTTGGCGGCGCTGGCGGCGGCCAGGAAGGTCGACTTGCCGGCGTTGGGCAGGCCGACCAGGCCGACGTCGGCGATCAGCTTCAGCCGCAGCCAGACCCACAGCTCCTCGCCGTCCTGGCCGGGGTTGGCGAACTTCGGGGCCTGGTTGATCGGGCCCTTGAAGTGCAGGTTGCCCCAGCCGCCGTTGCCGCCCTTGGCCAGGCGCAGGGTCATGCCCGCGGTGTCCATGTCGGCGATCAGGGTTTCCTTGTCCTCTTCCAGCACCTGGGTGCCGACCGGGACCTTCAGCACGATGTCGTCGCCGGCCGCGCCATGGCGGCCGCGACCCATGCCGTGGACGCCCGTCCCGGCCTTGAAGTGTTGCTGATAGCGGTAGTCGATCAGGGTGTTGAGGCCCTCGACCGCCTCGATCCACACGTCGCCGCCACGCCCGCCGTCACCGCCGTCGGGGCCGCCGTATTCGATGTACTTCTCGCGTCGGAACGAGACCGCGCCGCCGCCGCCGTTTCCGGAGCGGACGTAGATTTTGCACTGGTCCAAGAATTTCATGAGCGTCTTTTGTCTTAAGGCGGCTTTCCCGTCGAGCCGAAACGGCTTTCGTGGCCCCTCACAAGCCCTTGAAAGTCCCGATTTCCGCCGGATCACGCGGGGCCGCGACGGGCCGAACCGCGTTCGGTTCGTGACGAAATGTTAAAACTGACAATGCGACAACAGACCCTGGGCGAGAATCCGGATCTCAAGGCCCATCTCGGGGGAGGCTGGCGTTGGCGAACAATCAGGACGTCAGTAAAGAATTCTTGCAGGATCTCGCGGACCTGACCCTTCCGACCCTGTGCCGGAAGTACGCCAACGAGGCGTCGGTGCACCGCAACATCCTGATGAGCCGCGGCACCGGGGTGACCGGGACCTGGCGCGACTTCCGCTGCTTCCTCACCGACATCGGCCAGCGGCCCTCCAGCGATCACGGCCTGGTCCTGCTGAACCGCAACGAGCGCACCTACGGCCCGGGCCGGGCGCGCTGGATGACCGCCGAGGAGCAGGCCGCGCACGAGGCCGAGTTCGACCGCCAGCAGGCGTCGAAGAACCGCGAGCAGCAACAGCTTCTGCACCAGGCCGCCGCCATCCAGCGGGCCAAGGCGCCCAACGCTCCGAACTTCGGCCAGTGGACGCCGATGGCCGGTCGCCAGGTCAGCTATACCGAGGTGGCCAAGCGCCTGGCGATCCCGGTTAGCGCCCTGTCGAAGACCATGGCCGAGGGCCGCAGCGCCGACGAGTTGCTCAAGCGCTCGGGCTCGGCCCAGGAACTGATCAATCCGGACCTCCAGTGGCTGCCGCCGGACCCGGTCCGCAAGGCCGGCTTCTTCGAGGCGTTCCGCATCTGGCACATGCAGGTCCAGCCGCAGTTCAGCCGGGCGGCCACCCCGACCTTCCTGTTCCTCTACATCGCCCTGCCGGTGATGAAGGAGTGCCGGGACGAGCTGATGAGCCTCAGCCTGTGGAACCCGCTGGGCCAGCGGGCCATGAACGCCCGCGACGGGCACATCGCCTGGAAGAAGTACTGCGAGTTCATGCCCCGGGCCCAGGTGGCCATGATGGAGATCCCCATCTACGCCACCTATTCGCTGCTCAGCGACCTGGACCCCCTGTGCGAACGCATCATCACCGCCGAGAAGCGCTTCCGCGAGGGCCCGCAGAAGGTCGTCGCCACGCACCGGGCGGCCTAGCCTAGGCCAGCCACACCATCATCCGCGTCGGCACGCTCTCGCCGCGCGCCGCCGAGGCCTTGTGCTCGACCACGCCGGTATAGAGGAAGCCGGCGTTGATCAGCACCTGGCCGGACGCCGGGTTGTCGGCGAAGTGGCCGGCGACGACCACCTTCTTGCGCCAGTCGCTGCGGGCCCAGGCCAGGGCGCCGCGCGTCGCCTCGGTGGCGACGCCCCGGCCCCAGTAGGGGCGGCCGATCCAGTAGCCGACTTCCAGGTGGCCGTCGGCGGGCGTGAAGAAGCCCATGACGCCGACCACGCCCTCGTCCTCCAGCTCGATGACGAAGGTGGTGTCGTGGCGACGGTCCTGGGCCTGGCAGCGGGCCACGAAGCCGTCGGCGTCGGCGCGGCTATAGGGCCAGGGCATGCGGGTGGTCATCTTGGCGATCGCATAGTCGCCGCAGAACTCGCCGATGCGCGCGGCGTCGTCGATTCGCGGAGTCCGCAGCGTCAGCCGCCGCGTCTCGATGATGGGACCTTTTTCGATCACGCACATCTGGCGCGCCTCCCGTGCTCGGTCCTTCTAGGTGGGGACCGTGACGCTCGGATTTCAGACCCGGGTTCAAATTAGGGCCAATAAATTCCTGAGCGCGGACAAAACAAAAGCGGGGAGTCCGGCGTTCCGGACTCCCCGCTTCGGTTCGTCTGTCCGGATCGTCTTTCTTGTGGAAAGCGCGACCCGGTCTCTACGCGTTTCGCGCTATTCGGCGGCCTGGGCCGGAGCGGCGACGTTCACGTAGGTGCGGTTGTTGCGCTTGGTGATAAAGCCCACCGCGCCTTCGATCAGCGCGAACAGGGTGTGATCCTTGCCCATGCCGACATTGGCGCCCGGATAGAACTTGGTGCCGCGCTGGCGGATGATGATGTTGCCGGCGAGCACCTTCTGGCCACCGAACTTCTTCACGCCAAGGCGGCGGCCGGCGGAGTCGCGACCGTTGCTGGACGAGCCGCCTGATTTCTTGTGAGCCATAGTGGCCTCCTAGTTCCTAAATCCGGTTTCCCCCTCTGACTAAGGAGGTGAGACCTGGATCGAGTTAATCGTTCAACGAAACCCGTGAGGGTCTCAGGCTTCGGCTTCCGGAGCAGCTTCGGTCGCGGCCTTCTTCGGCGCGGCCTTCTTCTTCGGAGCGGCGGTTTCGGCCTTCACCGGCATGCTCGGGATCGTCGCCGGGACGGCGGCGTCACCCAGGCCGCGGGCGCGGGCGTTGAGGATGACCTTGGGGGTCAGGTCGATGACGCCTTCCCACTTGGTTTCCTTGCCGCCGCCGGCGACCGAGGTCACGCGGACGACCGACTCGGTCTGGCGGTGGCCACGGGTGCGGCGATAGCCTTGGCGGCGGATCTTCTTGAAGATCTTGACCTTCTCGCCCTTGCGGGTTTCGAGGAGGGCGCCGGTGACGACAGCTCCTTCAACGAGCGGGGCGCCGACCGTCACGGCCTCGCCTTCGCCCAGCATCAGGACTTCGCCGAAAGCGACTTCCGAGCCCGGTTCACCGTCCAGCTTTTCGACAACCAGCAGGTCGCCGGCTTGGACCCGGTACTGCTTGCCGCCGGTTTTGATCACCGCGTACATAGGTTAGCGCCTTAAGAAACGTGCGTTCGCAAAATTGGGAACGCCCGCGAGGAAACCCAGCGGGCGAGGGGGCGGACTTATACAGCCGACGACCTGTGAGTCAACGGCGAGATGAGACATTCCGGCGCCTGGCTCGCGCTTGGTCCGTGACTCCCGCGAGTCGTAAAGAGGACTGGCGTGTTACAATGTAACAGTCTAAAGGGTCAGGGGTGAACAGCACCTTCTTCGCCTCCGTCGCCGCCACCGGGTTCGCCGTGGCCTTCCTGCACGCCGCCCTGCCGACGCACTGGCTGCCGTTCGTGCTGGTCGGCCGCGCGCAGAAATGGAGCACGGGCCGCACCCTGGGGGTCACCCTGCTGGCCGGCCTGGGCCATGTGAGCCTGACGATCGTGCTGGGCCTGGCGGTGGTCGCCGCCGGCCTCGTCGCCCAGCCGCACGTCGGCGGCTATTTCCACTGGATTGTCGGCGGCCTGATGGCGGCGTTCGGCGTCTTCTATCTGGTGCGCGGCCGCCACAAGCACGCGACGATGGACAAGAGCCGCAAGTTCGCCTCCGACCGCGCGGCGATCACCGCCCTGGTGGTGCTGCTGACCCTGTCGCCGTGCGAGGCCTTTCTTCCCTATTATCTGGCGGGCATGGAGCACGGCGTGGCCGGCTTCGTCACGCTGAGCGTCGTGCTGCTGGCCGCGACCTCGGCCGGCATGCTGATCTTCACCGGCCTCAGCCTGGCCGGCTTCAACCGCCTGGGCCTGGCGCGGCTGGAACAGTACGAGGAGATCATCCTCGGGGTGGCCTTGATCGCCATCGGCGCGGCCGTGGCGTTCCTGAAAACCTAAGCGCCTTCCGTCCGGCCCTCATCGCCCCTAAATAGCGGCCATGACCCAGTCTTCTCCTTCCTTGGCCGCTCCCGCTCCCGGCAAGATTCCCGTCACCGTGCTGACCGGCTATCTCGGCGCCGGCAAGACCACCCTGCTCAATCGCATCCTCACCGAGGAGCACGGCAAGCGCTACGCCGTGATCGTCAACGAGTTCGGCGAGGTCGGCATCGACAACGACCTGGTGGTCGGGGCCGACGAGGAAGTGTTCGAGATGAACAACGGCTGCGTCTGCTGCACGGTGCGCGGCGACCTGATCCGGGTGCTGCAGGGCCTGATGAAGCGGAAAGGCGGCTTCGACGCCATCATCGTCGAGACCACCGGCCTGGCCGATCCGGGCCCGGTGGCCCAGACTTTCTTCGTCGACGACGACGTCAAGGCCCGCACCTATCTCGACTCGGTGACCGCCGTGGTCGACGCCAAGCACATCCTGCTGCGCCTGGGCGACAGCAAGGAGGCCGTCGAGCAGATCGCCTTCGCCGACCAGATCGTGCTCAACAAGACCGACCTGGTGTCGGAAGACGACCTGCGCCACGTCGAGGCCCGCATCAAGCGCATCAACCCGCTGGCCCCCATCCACCGCGCCCAGCGCTCGAACGTCCCGCTGGACGCCATCATCGGCAAGCACAGCTTCGACCTGGAGCGGATCACCGAACTGGAGCCGGAGTTCCTCAATCCGGGCCACGGCGAGGCCGGTCACGTGCACGACGAGCACTGCGGTCATGACCACCACCACCACGACCATGGCCACGTGCACGACGAGCATTGCGGCCACGACCATCACGGCCACGACCACAAGAGCGACATCCACGACGACGGCGTGAAGGGCATTTCCCTGACGCTCGACCGTCCGGTCGACGGCCAGAAGATCACCGTCTGGCTCAACGAGCTGCTGGCCAGGCGCGGGCCCGATATCCTGCGGGCCAAGGGCATCATCGACGTCCGGGGCGAGGAGCGCCGCCTGGTGTTCCAGGCCGTGCACATGATCCTGGAGGGCGACTTCCAGCGGGCCTGGACCGACAAGGACAAGCGCTACAGCCGCATGGTGTTCATCGGCCGCGACCTGGACGAGGCCGAACTGAAGGCCGGGTTCGAGGCGACGGCGGCTTAGGGGGCAAGTCCGCCGCCGCCCCGCCCAAGCAAAAGCCCCGGAAGCAGCGCTTCCGGGGCTTTCTCATGTCTGGGCTAGTGAAGGTCTTCGTTGATGATCCCGATCCTGGTCCAGCCGTCGACGTGAACCTGGTTGAGCACGCCCATGAAGGCCTCGTAGGGCACATCGGCCTGGGCGCTGATCATCACCCGCTGGTCTCCGCGCGGTCCGGCCTGGCCGCTGGCGGCGAACCGGGCGCTCAGATCGTTGGCCAGGGTCTCCAGGCTGGTCGGCCGGCCGGCCAGGAACAGCGCGCCCGAGGTCTGGATGGCGATGAACACGGGTTCCTGCCGCGCGACCTCCTTCGAGGCCTGGGGCAGGTCGATCGGGAGGGCCGTGGTGGCCATCGGCACGGCGACCATGAAGATGATCAGCAGCACCAGCAGGACATCGACGAAGGGCGTGACGTTGATGTCCGCGTTCTGCCGCACCGCATAGCGCCCGCCGCCGCCGCCCGAGAGTTTCGCCGCCATCGCCCGTCTCCCTTCCGAACCACCAGGATCAGTTGAAGTTACAGGTGTAGTTTGTCGGCTTCCGCGCGTTTGTAAAGCGCTAAACTACGGACGTAAAAAAGGGGCCGGACGCTGGCGTCCGGCCCCTGATTTTCGCGCTGATCGTGGAAGCGTCCTAGTGGATGTCTTCGTTGATCAGGCCGACCTTGTACCAGCCGGCGGTCTGCAGTTGGTTCAGCACGCCCATGAAGTCGGCATAGGCCACGTCTGCGTCGGCGCGGACCATGACGCGCTGGTCGTCCTTCGGGCCAGCCTGGTCATTGGCCACGAACTTGGCTTCCAGGTCGAACTGCAGGTTGTCGAGGCTGGTCTGCTTGTCGGCGACGTACAGCGCGCCCGACTTCTGGATCGAGATGAACACCGGCTCCTTCGGCTTCGGCGCGTCCGGCGGCGGGATCGTCGCGGGCGGAAGGTCGACCTTGATCGCCACGGTGGCCATCGGCACGGCGACCATGAAGATGATCAGCAGGACGAGCAGGATGTCCACGAAGGGCGTGACGTTGATGTCCGCGTTCTGACCGAGGGAGTAGCGACCGCCACCACCGCCAGAGAGTTTAGCCGCCATAGCCTGACTGTCTCCCAAGGGCCGCTACAGGCGCGGTCCCGCAATTGTTAGATGGCCACGTCTGGCTCAGACGGGCGACGAAGTAAAGCCCGACGACGCGGCGCAATGGCAACCCCTTTTGTGAGTCTTTTTGGCCGAACGCCGTTCAGATGGGCCTTTCCCGGGCCCTGACTCTCGTGAGGCGCGACTAGGCGCCCGCCCTGGAGCGGGGTATGGCGCGCGGATGATCTATTCCTTCGACGCCTATGTCACCGCCGCCCTGTTCGACCGCGCCGACCGCGCGACCTTCGCCCTGGGCGACGGCACGGTCCGATTCGAGACCGCCCATGAAAACGGGGAGGCGGGTTTCGTCACCGTCGAGGCGCACGCCGGCGCGGTTCTGAGCGCCGCCGTGCATCCCTCGGGCCGGGGCGTGGTCACCGGCGGCGACGACGGCAAGGTGGTCTGGAGCCGGGTCGAGGGCGACGAGGTGGCCGCCACCCTGATCGCCGAGGTCAAGGGCCGCTGGATCGAGCATGTGGCCACCAGCGCCGCCTCCGGCCTGATCGCCTTCACCGCCGGCAAGGAAGCCCACGTCCGCGACGCGGCCGATCCCAAGTTCCTGCGGGTCTTCCCGCACGAGAAGACCGTGTCCGGCCTGGCCTTCGACCCCAAGGGCAAGCGCCTGGCGACGGCCGGCTATGGCGGGGTGTCGCTGTGGTGGGCGCGGATCGAGGGCCAGAAGCCGCAACAGCTGAAATGGGCCGGCAGCCACATCGCCGCCCTGTTCAGCCCGGACGGCAAGTTCCTGGTCTCGTCGATGCAGGAAAGCCAGCTGCACGGCTGGCGCCTCTCCGACAACAAGGACATGCGGATGGGCGGCTATCCGGCCAAGATCAAGAGCCTGGCGTTCTTCGACAAGGGCAACCTGATGGTCACCGCCGGCGCCAACGGCGCGGTGGTCTGGCCGTTCGCCGGGGCCAACGGCCCGATGGGCAAGGAAGCCGCCGAGATCGGCTTCTCGCGCGACTCGCTGGTGGTGCAGGTGGCGGGCGTCGAGGCCCTGCCGGTGGCGGTCGCCGGCCAGGACAACGGCAAGATCTGGGCGGCGCACATGCGCTCGGGCCGCATCGAGACCCTGAAGGCCGAGAAGGGCGCGGCGATCAGTTCGCTGGCGGTGTCGGCCGACGGGACGCGCCTGGCCTGGGGCGACGAGGACGGCGAGGCGGGGGTGATCGCCGTGCCGGCGATGGAGACGCGGTTCTAGTTTCAAGAACAGCTAGAGCGCGCTCAGCACCTCGACCATCGCCGCCACCGTTTCCAGATCGGTGTCCCGCAGCCCGTCCTGCACGAAGCCCAGCCTGTAGGCGCGGTCCTCGTGGCCCTGGCCCAGGCCGTAGGTCATCGGGCCGCTGCACGAGCCATGCACCTCGACCACCCCGGTGCGGGCGATCAGTTCGGCGACGTTGGACGGCTTGACCCCGCCGCCGGCCAGGATGGCGATGCGGCCGTCGGCCTGCTCGACCAGTCGGGCGATCGTCTCGGCCCCGGCCATGGCGTTCAGCGCGCAGCCCGAGGTCAGGATACGCTCGAAGCCGAGGTCGATGGCGGTCTCCAGCGCGGCGGACGGATCGGGCGTCAGGTCGAAGGCGCGGTGCAGGGTGACGCCCAGGCCCTCGGCATGGGCGACCAGCATGGCCAAGGCCTCGGCGTCCAGCTCGCCCGACGGCAAGTTGGCGCCGATCACCACCCCGGCCAGGCCCGCGGCCCGCGCGGCGTCGATGTCGCGGAAAATGGCGTCCAGGTCGCCGGCGTCATAGACGAAGTCGCCGTGGCGCGGCCGGATCATCGGATAGATCGGGATCGGCGCCTCCGCCGCGATGGCCATCAGGCCGGGCGCCGGGGTCAGGCCTTGCAGCGCCAGGGCCGAGCACAGCTCGATCCGATCCGCGCCGCCTTCGATCGCCGCCGCCAGTCCGGCGGGCGTGTCGACACAGACTTCCAGGATCACGCGCTTGGACATCTTCGCCTCTTCGGGAGCCATGATTTTAAGCAGGAGCATGGCGGGCGCCGAAACCGGTATCCACTTTCGGCCGCCACGCTCTAGGATTCGCAAACGGCGTTCTTGGAGCACACCCATGCTGAATCGCAGAGGCCTAATCGGCGCCTCAATGGCCGGATCCGCCTTGCTGGGCGCCGGCGCCGCGTCCGCCGACGAAACCGGAACCCGGCTGTCGAAACCCTGCGTGATCTCGACCTGGGACTTCGGCGTGCCGGCCAACCAGGCGGCCTGGGCGGTGCTGTCCAAGGGCGGCCGCGCGCTCGACGCGGTCGAGGCCGGGGCGCGGATTCCCGAGCAGGACCTCAAGAACCACAGCGTCGGCCGGGCCGGCTATCCCGACCGCGACGGCCATGTCTCGCTGGACGCCAGCATCATGGACGAGCGCGGCAATTGCGGCGCGGTGGCGGCGCTGGAACACATCGCCCACCCGATCTCGGTGGCCCGCGCCGTGATGGAGAAGACGCCGCACGTGCTGCTGGTCGGGGCCGGCGCCCTGCAGTTCGCCCAGGAGCAGGGCTTCCCGCGCGAGGAATTGCTGACCCCGGAATCCCGCGCGGCCTGGGAGGCCTGGCGCAAGGACGCCAAGTACCAGCCCAAGGCCAACAGCGAGGTCGGCGACTACGGCAAGACCTCCGGCCAGCTGGGCGCGCCGGGCGGCAAGGGCAACCACGACACCATCGGCATGCTGGCTCTCGACGCCCAGGGCGACCTGGCCGGCGCCTGCACCACCAGCGGCATGGCCTGGAAGCTGCGCGGCCGGGTCGGTGACAGTCCGATCATCGGCGCCGGGCTCTATGTCGACAACGAGGTCGGCGCGGCCACCTCGACCGGCGTCGGCGAGGAGGTGATCCGCAACGTCGGCAGCTTCCTGGTCGTCGAGCTGATGCGCCAGGGGCGCTCGCCGCAAGAGGCTTGCAAGGAGGCCGTCGCGCGCATCCTGAAGAAGAAGCCGGCCGCCAAGGATATCCAGGTCGGGTTCCTGGCGATCAACAAACAGGGCGAGGTCGGGGCCTGGGCGATCCAGAAGGGCTTCACCTACGCGCTGTGCGACGCCGCCAGCCAGGACCGGCTGCTGCCGGGACCGAGCTTCTACTGAGGATCAGGCGACAAGGCGCGGCCTCGCCGTGGCCGGGGACATGCACTCAAGGCAGGGCCTGGCCCAGATCGCGAGGCGCTCGATATGAGTGCGTGTCCCCTTCGTCGTCCGCTGAGTTCGGGTTTCACGCCCTTGTTCGGGAAGAAGATCTGACGCCGCGGATGACGGTGGGGACACGCACTCACCCTGGAATTCAGGGATGATCTGGCCAGGCCTTGCCGTGAGAGCGCGTCCCCGGCTAGGCGGCTTGTCCTCGGCGGATAGCGAATAGAGTTCAGCAATTTCAGAAGCTTGAACTTTCTCAGCCTAACTTGTCCTCACCCCTTCCAGCCTCACCGATACTGCTCGCACCTGAAGGCACGGGGAGGGCGCACGTACGGCGACCGCTGCGGCCTTCGGGGGTGGTCGAGCGGGAAGCGC
>NZ_AKKF01000293.1 GCF_000281955.1 Caulobacter sp. AP07
GGGTCCGCCACTGGCGGGTGGCCCCTGGGTGGCCGTGCATCACCCGTCCTGGGCGCGCGGCCATCGCCGCGTCGTCTACACGGTCGATGGCGGCGCGCGCATTCCCGGCCGGTTCGCGGTCGACTTCGTTCGCGTCGATCCCCGGGGGCGGACCACGCGGGGCGACCCGGACCGCGCCGCCGACGCCCTGGGCCATGGCGACGCGGTGCTGGCGGTGGCCGACGCGGTCGTCGCCGCGACCCGTGACGACATGACGGAAAGTCCGGTCATCTCCCACAACCCCAAGCATCGCTTCGGGGACGCGACCGGCAACTATGTGGCCCTGGCGCTTCCCGGCGGCCAGGTCGTCTTCTATGAGCACCTGAAGCCCGGCAGCGTGAAGGTCCGGCCCGGCGACCCCGTGCGCCGCGGCCAGGTGATCGGCGCCCTGGGGTTCTCCGGCGACACCACCGGACCGCACCTGCATTTTCATGTCGCCAGCGCCAACGCGCCGTTGGGCGCCGAGGGGCTGCCCTTCGCCTTCGATCGGTTCACCCTGCTGGGCCGCTATGACGACCTGGGCGCCTTGGGCAAGCAGGCCTGGACCCCCGTCGCGCCGGGCCTTGATCCCGCGCGCGCCGACGAATGGCCGGGTTCGAACGTGGTCCTGCGCTTCGCCGACTAGGCGCCGTGGCCAGTTGGCGGGCCCAGGCGCCGTGAGCGCTTCTTCAGCTCAAAAATCTCCTCATCACCCGCTTTATGCGGGGGACCCAAGCGGCGTTGGACAGAGTGTCAGACTCTGCTTGGGTCCCCCGAACAAGTCGGGGGATGACGACCGTGGGGAGCATGGGTGTCAGGACGGACGCTCTAGGGGCGGCATGTATTTCGTAGTCCGACTCTACTAGCGCTGATCATTACGCATAACCGCCGATTGATCATCGGTAAGCCGAGGCGTTCTCTGTCCATCACGAGCTGAGCCAATTCCGTGACTTGGACAAGAAAGGAAGCCCAGATGCGCATGCTTCTGAGAGTGTCGATCCCTGTGGAAACCGGAAACGCGGCGGCCAAGGCGGGAACCCTGGGCGCGACGATCGAGCGAATACTCGCCGACCTCAAGCCGGAAGCGGCCTACTTCTTCGGCGACGACGAGGGCCAAAGGGCGGGCGCCATCGTGTTCGACATGACCGATTCATCGCAGATTCCCGGGGTCGCGGAGCCGTGGTTCCTGGCGTTCAACGCCAAGCTCTCGTTCCGGCCGATCATGAATCCGCAGGACCTCGCCACGGCGGGACCGTCGATCGCCGCGGCCGCTCAGCAGTACGGCGGCTAGGGCTAGCGCGCGTCCCAGCCCCTGCTCAGTGCCGCCGCAAGCGCCGCCAGGCGCCGGGGGCGACGCCCAGGCTCTGGGAGAACACCCGCGTCAGGTGGCTCTGGTCGGCGAAGCCGCAGTCCAGGGCGACCTCGGCCAGGCTGAGGGCGGTGGTCTCGAGCAGCGACCGCGCCCGCCTGACCCGCTGGGCCAGCAGCCAGCGGTGCGGCGGCAGGCCGGTCGCGCGCTTGAACCCGCGGGCGAAATAGCTGGCCGACAAGCCGCAGCCGGCGGCCAGCTCGGTCAGGCTGAGGTTGCGCTGCAGATCGTCGAGCAGCATGGCCTTGGCCCGCGCCACCTGCCAGGTCGCCAGGGCGCCGCGTTGCCGGTCGACGCCCGGCGTCAGGCCGGCATGGACGCAGGCCAGGCGCAGGCGGATGGCGGCGAACACGTGCTCGGCATAGAGCGCGCTCAGCTCCCGGGGATTGTCGAAGGCGGGGCCCAGCGACCGCGCCAGGTGCAGCATGACCTCGTCATGGACTGGCGCGCCCCGGGCGAACGGCGCGTCGTCGTCGAGGCGCGGGGCGCGCAATTCGTCGGCCAGGCTTTCGAAGGCGCTGAGCGGGATGAAGAAATTGACCGTCTCGAACGGCAGCTGGAGATTGGCCACCCAGCTGCGCCGCTGGTCGAACATCCTCAGGTCGCCGATCCCCACCGGCGTGGCGGCGATGTGGCGCTCGTCGCACCACAGTTCGCTGCCCTCGCGGGGCCGCAGGTTGACCACCGCCATCAGGGCGTCGTCCCGGAGATTGGGCGCGGTGATCCCCAGGTCGGGCCGGTCGCGCCGGAAGTGGGCGGCGGTCGAGGGGGCCTGGCCGGGTTGGGCGAAGCTGAGAAGCCGCGAGACGTCGAGGTTTTCGCGCCGGGTGAAGTAGGGGTCTTCGTCCTGGACCGTCGCCACGTTCCCTCCGCCCGGCCTGCCCAAGGCCCGCGCGGTCAAGCTGTCGGACCCGCGCCGTCTTGGCAAGGGCGGGCGGGGGACTGGTCAGGCGAAGCGCCGCGCGCTGCTCGCTCGAGGGCAATCTTCCGCCGTCAATCGTCTCGCCGGACCTTCTTGCTCGACCGGTGGGTCTTCTGGAGGGCGATCAGGCGGCGGCGCTCGGCGTCCTTGGCCGCCCGGTCCTCCTTGCGGTCCACGGCCGCCACTTCGCGGCCCAGCTTCTGGAAGTGCTCCCAGCGTCCGGCGTCGAGGTCGCCGCTTTCCAGCGCCCCACGCACGGCGCAGCCCGGTTCGCCTCCGTGGCCGCAGTCGTTGAACCGGCAATCTTCGGCCAGGCGCTCGATGTCGTCGAACACCACGCCCAGGCCGTCGTCGGCGTCGATCAGGCCCAGTTCGCGCATGCCTGGGGTGTCGAGGATCAGCCCGCCGCCGGGCAGCGGGACCAGCTCGCGGTGGCTGGTGGTGTGACGCCCGCGGGCGTCGGCCTCGCGGATCTCCTGGGTCGCCATCCGCTCGGCGCCGGACAGGGCGTTGACCAGGGTGGACTTGCCCACGCCGGACGACCCGATCAGCACGCAGGTCTCGCCGGGCCCGACCTGGGCCAGCAGGAGGTCCATCCCCAGGCCCTGCCGGGCGGAGACCACCAGCACCGGGCAGCCGGCCGCCACGGCGGCGATCTGGGCGGCCTGGACCTCGGGCTCGGCGCAGAGGTCGGCCTTGGTCAGCACCACCACCGGCCGCGCCCCGCTTTGCCAGGCGGCCGCCAGATAGCGCTCGATGCGGCGCGGATTGAGGTCAGCGTTCATCGAGGTGACGACGAAGGCGACGTCGATATTGGCGGCGACCACCTGCGGGGTCTGCAGGCTGTCGGCCGCCCGGCGCACGAAGGCGGTGCGGCGGGGCAGGACGGCGTGGATGGTGGCGGTGGCTTCGGCGCGGTTGACGGTGAGCGCCACCCAGTCGCCGACCGCCGGATGACCCGCTTCCCGGGCCTGGTGCAGCAGGCGGCCGGAAGGCTTGGCGCGCAGTTCGCCGTCGTCGCTGGCCACCAGGTACGCGCCGCGCTGCTGGACGAGGATGCGCCCGGGGGTCTGGCCGGCGCGCGCGTACGGGGCGAAGGCTTGGCCCAGCGGGTCGGACCAGCCGTATTGTTCGATCAAGGGTGAGGTCTTTCAGAGTGGATGGCCCGTTCTAGCATCGACCGGGCGGCAAGGCACTCGCACCCTCTCCCAGCGGGAGAGGGAGGGGCCCAAGCGGGGGGGGGGGGGGGGGGGGATTACGCCCTCATCGTTTTCCTCGAGCGCCCTGCCGGCACGCCGTCTGACGTTTTACACCCGGCGCGGGCCCCTCCCTCTCCCCATGGGAGAGGGTGTCGTTTTGGGTTCAGGCTTACGCCGCGACCTTCACCTTTTCCGCCGCCTGCGCCTTGCTGAACACCATCGTCCCGTCGTCCACCTTGCCCAGCCGCAGGGTGAACAGGTCCAGGGCGTAGTTCTGGTAGGCCTTCCACGGCTTGCGGGCGCCCTGCTTGGGGAACTTGCCGAGGCCGCGCTGGACGTAGCCGGAGCTGAAGTCCAGCCAAGGCTCGACCGGCATGTCGGGGTCGGTGACGCGCGGGGTGCACTGGTCCGTGCCGGTGCGGTCCATGTGGTTGATCAGCCGGCAGACATATTCCGCCGTCAGGTCGGCCTTCAGGGTCCAGGAGGCGTTGGTGTAGCCGAAGGTCGAGGCGAAGTTGGGCACGTCGCTGAACATCATGCCCTTGTAGCTGAGGCTCTGCGACAGGTCGGCCGGCTTGCCGTCGACCACCACCTGCATGGCGCCGGCCAGCTGCATCACCAGGCCGGTGGCGGTGACCACGATGTCGGCGTCCAGCGTCCCGCCCGACTTCAGGGCGATGCCGGTCGGGGTGAAGCGGTCGATATGGTCGGTGACCACCGACGAGGTCCCCGCCTTGATCGAGGCGAACAGGTCCGCGTCGGGCACCAGGCACAGCCGCTGGTCCCAGGGGTTGTAGCGGGGCGTGAAGTGGGCGCCGATGTCGTAGTCGGGACCCAGCTGCTCGCGCACCAGGGCGATCAGCTTTTCCTTGGTCTTGGCCGGCTTCTTGCGGGCGATGTTGAAGAACATCATCTGCATCAGCACGTTCTTCCAGCGCGTGATCCCGTAGGCCAGCATGATCGGCAGCTTGGCGCGCAGCCAGTTGGCCAGGGCGTCCTCGGCCGGCCGCGAGACCACATAGGTCGGCGAGCGCTGCAGCATGGTGACGTGGGCCGCGGTCTTGGCCATCTCGGGCACCAGGGTGACGGCCGTGGCGCCGCTGCCGATCACCACCACCTTCTTGCCGGCGTAGTCCAGGTCCTCCGGCCAGTGCTGCGGGTGGACGATGCGGCCGCCGAACGTCTCGACGCCGGCGAAGTCGGGGGTGTAGCCGGCGGCGTAGTCGTAATAGCCGCTGCACATCAGCAGGAAGTCGCAGGTCAGGGCCACGACCTTGCCGTCGTGCTCGGCCTCGACCGTCCAGGTCGCGGTCTCTGACGACCAGGAGGCCTTCTTCACCATATGGCCGAAGCGGATCTTGCGGTCGACGCCGTGGTCCTTGGCCGTCTCGCGGACATAGTTGAGGATCGACGGGCCATCGGCGATGGCTTTCGCCTCGCGCCAGGGCCGGAACGAATAGCCCAGGGTGTACATGTCGCTGTCGGAACGGATGCCGGGATAGCGGAACAGGTCCCAGGTGCCGCCGATCGCGTCGCGGCCTTCGAGGATCGCATAGGTCTTGCCCGGGCAATGGGTCTGCAGGTGGTAGCCGGCCCCGACGCCGGACAGGCCCGCCCCCACGATCAGGACGTCGAAATGCTCCACCGCCATGCGCTCGCTCCGCTCCCCGATGCCTGGTCCGGCGCGTCCGGACGTCTTTATCTGATCATCGTTCATGTATCAGGCGACCATTTCGGCGTTCGGTCAACTGCGGCGGCGTACCGGCCCTTCGATTTTCGCGCGGGGTTTTGATTGGCGCCTTGGTCCAGGCCGCGTATGCGGTCGTTCCATGTCCTTGCGCGACTTCGGATTGCTGACCCTCGTCTGCCTGGTCTGGGCCAGCAACAACATCATCTCCAAGATTGTGGTCGCCCACTGGGGCGTGCCGCCGCTGTTCTATGCGGCGGTGCGGTTCGCCATCGTCGCGGCCGTGACCCTGCCCTGGCTGCTGCCGGCCCCGCGCCCGGCCTGGCGGATCGTCGTGGTCGGCCTGCTGATGGGCGTGGGCAACTTCGCCCTGCTGTTCATGGGCTTCAAGACCGCCTCGCCGTCGGCTTCGGCGGTGGTCATCCAGCTGGGCGTGCCGTTCACCACCCTGCTGTCGATGCTGATGCTGGGCGAGAAGGTGCGCTGGAAGCGCGGGCTGGGCATCGCCCTGACCCTGGCCGGGGCGGTGGTGGTGATGTGGAACCCGCACGGCCTGCAGCTGTCGCCGGGCCTGTGGTTCATCGTCGGCTCGGCCTTCACCGGCTCGCTGGGGGCGGTGATGATGAAGCAGATCGAGGGGGTGAAGCCCCTGCAGTTCCAGGCCTGGGTCGGTTTCACCGCCGTCGCGCCGCTGGCGGCCCTGAGCTGGACGTTCGAACCTGGGAGCGTCGCGGCCGCCGCCCACGCCGGCTGGCCGTTCGTGGCGGCGGTGACGTTCTCGGCCCTGATCGTCTCGGTCCTGGCCCACACGGCCTATTACGGCCTGATCCAGCGCCACGAGGCCAACCTGATCGCGCCGCTGACCCTGATGACCCCGCTGATGACCATTGGCCTGGGCGTGCTGATCACGCACGATCACTTCGACATCCGCATGGGAATCGGCACGATCCTGGCGCTGGTGGGGGTGCTGATCATCGCCCTGCGCAAGAACCAGGTCATGCCGCTGCTGATGCTGACGAGGAACCGTTCTCAATGACGCCAATCGACGCCCCGTCGCCGAACTTCGACGCCCGCAAGAGCGTCCCCGACTGCGTGGTCCTGCACTATACCGGCATGCAGAGCGGCGCGGCGGCGCTGGCGCGGATGCGCGATCCCGAGGCCAAGGTCTCAGCCCACTACATGGTCGACGAGGATGGCGCGGTCTATCGCCTGGTGCCCGAGGAGCGCCGCGCCTGGCACGCCGGGGCCGCCTTCTGGAAGGGCGTCAAGGACATCAACTCGGCCTCGATCGGCATCGAGATCGTCAATCCCGGCCACGAGTTCGGCTACCGCCCGTTCCCCGACGCCCAGGTCGCCGCGGTGATCAACCTGCTGGCCGACATCCGCTCGCGCTGGACCATCGACGACGACCGCATCCTGGGCCATTCCGACATCGCCCCCGGCCGCAAGATCGACCCGGGCGAGCTGTTCCCGTGGAAGCGCCTCGCCGAGGCCGGTCACGGCCTGTGGGTCGAGCCGCCGCCGTCGCCCGGCGCGCCGCTGGGCCAGGGGGAGGAGGGCACGGGGGTCTTCGCCCTGCAGGCCGGCCTGACCCGCCTGGGCTACAACTGCCCGCCATCCGGCCAGTACGACGAATGGACCTCGACCGTGGTCGCCGCCTTCCAGCGCCACTGGTTGCAGACCCGCTTTGACGGCGTCGCCGACGGCGAGACCCGGGCCCGGCTGGTGGCCCTGCTGCGGGCCGCCGCCTGATGCATCCGGCCAAGCCGTTCCATGTCGATGACCGCGAGACCCTGCTGGCCTTCATCCGCCAGCATCCGTTCGTGACGGTCGCCGCCGCCGTGCGCGGTCGGCCGTTCGTCGCCCAGGCCCCGGTGGTGGTCCGCGAGCTCGACTTCGGCGAGTTGGCGCTCGACTTCCACCTGTCGCGCGGCAACGTGCTGTCGCCGCACATCGTCCAGGGCTTCCGGGCGGTGGTGCTGGCCACCGGCCCCGACGCCTATGTCAGTCCCGACTGGTACCAGGCCGCCGACCAGGTCCCGACCTGGAACTACCTGTCGGTCGAGGCCGAGGGCTCGGTCGCGCCGTTCAACGACGACGAGCTGGTCGCCCTGCTCGACGACCTGTCGGCCCAGGAGGAGGCGCATCTGCTGCCCAAGCCGCCCTGGACCCGCCACAAGATGAGCCCCGGCCGCTTCGAGACCATGACCCGCGCCATCATCGGCGCCCGCCTGACCGTCGACCGGCTGGAGGGAACGTTCAAGCTGTCGCAGAACAAGGGCGAGACGGATCGCGCCGGGGTGGTCGCGGCGCTGGGGGATCATCCGATCGCGGGGCTGATGCGGGGCGACGCCTAGCGCGGAACCAGCATTGGCACGCTGCCCGACAGCGAGACGCTCTGGTTGATGTCGGTCTTCACCAGCACGACGCCAGGCAGGTCGAAACTGACCCTCACGCCGCCGACCCTCCGGAAGGCGGGCAAGGGCGCGAAGTTGGCGAGCTTGCGGTCCCGAAACTGGTAGAGGCCGTTGATGCCGACAACCCACAGGGTGTCGCCGGCCCGGTTCGCGCCGAAGAAGGCGATGTGATTGAACGGCTCCTTTCCCATCTTGTCGCCGAACTGAGGGATGGGTTTTGCGTAGAAGGGCTCGATCCGGTCGCCGCATACCTCGACCAGTCGACCGCTCGTGAACATGTGGACCAAGCCCACGGCGGCGATGACGCAGTTGGAATCCCACGGCGCGGGCGTCACGCCGTTGACGGGATCGCATTGCTTGTCGAGAACGGCCTCGCAGGGATCGACGGCGTCGTTGCGCTGAAGGTCGGAAACCTTTCCTGTCCGTTGGTCGATCCGTTGAAGGCCGCCGCCGAACTCGCCGAGGTTGGCGCCGACGAAGACCTGGTCGCCCACTCTGAGAAGACTGCTGGTCACGCCCGGGTTGATCCTGTCTGAAAGCCCGACCGACCGGGGCGCGGCATTGCTCAGCGTGATCATGCGCCGGTTGGTCAACAGGCTCACGCCCGCCGCGTCGCAGGCCATTCCGATGAAGGTGTCGCCCCGGGAGCCGATGTCCGCGACCTTGGCCCAGCCGGCGGTTTCCTTGCGACGCAAAGTCCAGCGCTCGCTTGAGCCGGCGTCGAGCACCAGAAGCCGTCCCGATTGGACGCAGAGTGCGACGGCCTTCGTCTCAAAAGGCTCGGGCGCGCGGACGCGGCTGCGCTCGGTGATCGTGGAGAGGCCGCCGGCGCCGTCCAGCAGCCAGAGGCGCCCATCGGCGAATACCGCCGCCTGAATCCTTGAGGGGTTTGGGCGTGGCGGCGGAGGATCGTCAGGTCTTGCGTTCGATATCGCCAGCCCGCCGACGAGGAGAAGCAGCGCCGCCGCCAGCAAGCCGAAAGCCAGCGGTTTTGGGTCTCGCGCCAGGTTCGGGGCCGTCGCCGCGGGTCGTTTCGCCAAGTGCCGCCTCCCTGCTCTGGCTTGCGGCGACGATAGGCGCTGAGGCGTACGTCGCAACCCTCGATGGGATCGTTCGGTTGGGGAAGCGTCAGAGGTTGTCGATCTCGGCCAGGCCAAGTCCAGCGGGGTTTGGTCCGTGCCGCGACGATCTGCAATTGACCCGGGCCTCCGCTGCCGTCACACAGACCCCGGACCAGATGGTCGGGCGGCCGCGGTCTTCGAAAGAAGGTCGAGGAAAGTCCGGGCTCCACGGTGACAAGGCGGCGGGTAACGCCCGCCGGGAGCGATCCCAGGGATAGCGCCACAGAAAGCAAACCTCCTCCCTTCGGGGCGGGAAGGGTGAAAGGGTGGGGTAAGAGCCCACCGCGGACCTGGCAACAGGGACGGCATGGCAAGCCCCGCCTGGAGCAAGACCGAATAGGGACCCCGCGCCGGCCTCGCGTCGGATAGGCCGTCACTGGCTGAGAGGGTCCGGGTAGGTCGCGAGAACCGTCCAGCGATGGGCGGTCCAGAGGAATGGTCGTCTCGGGCCCTTTCTTCCTTCGGGAGGAGCGGGCCTAGACAGAACCCGGCTTATAGACCGTCTGGTCCATCACACTTCATCCAACCTGTGAGCCCGCAAGGGCGCGCGCGGAGTCTAGCGCGCCGCAAGTCTTAACGGGTTCTGTGTATGTTCTGTTGATAAGCTTCGATGCTCTGTGAAGGAGCCTTCGGACACCTTTGTTTTCGCGGCGAAATGGCATTTGGTGTCATTGTTTCCCAGTCAATCCCATGTTAACCCAATTGCGCCAGGGCGGTCCTGGCGGAGCGTCCGGCGACGGGCGCAAGCAGGGGTAGTGGGGTGTTTCTCTCGACGTTCGAGAAGCAGCTGGACAGCAAGCGGCGCATCGTCGTGCCGCAGGACTTCCGCGCCGCGCTCTCGGGTCCGTTCGACGGGATCTTCTGCTTTCCCTCGATCGAGGCCGATTGCCTGGAAGCCGGCGGCAAGGGCCTGTTCGACCGCTACCAGGGCGTGATCGAGGAGCTGCCGTTCGGCGATCCGCTGCGCTCGGCCCTGGAGACCAGCGTCCTGGGCGGCATGGCCAGGCTGTCGTTCGACACCGCCGGCCGCATCACCCTGCCCGACACCCTGTGCGAGATGTTCGGCCTGACCGACTGGGTGGCGGTGGTCGGCCTGGGCGAGCGGTTCCAGATCTGGTCGCGCGAGGCCTTCCAGGCCCACCGCGCCGCCCAGCGCGAACTGGCCCGCGACGGTCTGGCCGCCATGCGGGCCCAGCAGCGCACCGCGCGGATCGGCGGCGCGGCATGACCGAGGTTTCCGCTCCCGCGCCACACGTTTCGGTCCTGCTGGACGAGGTGGTCGCCGCCCTGTCGGTCGGCCCTGGCGACAAGGTCGTCGACGGCACCTTCGGGGCCGGCGGCTACACCCGCGCCATCCTGGCGACCGGCGCTTCGGTCATCGCTTTCGACCGCGATCCCAGCGTCGCGCGGTTTGCCAACGAGTTTGCCGCGACGGATGGTCGCTTTCGCCTGATTCAGGACCGTTTCTCGCAAATCACCGCGTATCTGGAAGACGCGTCGGTCGACGGCGTGACCCTGGATCTTGGCGTGTCCTCCATGCAGCTCGACGAGGCTGAGCGCGGCTTTTCCTTCATGCGCGACGGTCCGCTGGACATGCGCATGGGCGACGACGGTCCGACTGCCGCCGACCTGGTCAACCACCTCGACCACACCGAGCTGGCCCGCATCCTCTATGTCTACGGCGAGGAGCACGCCTCGCGCCGTATCGCCAGCTTCATCGTCAAGCGCCGCGAGGAGCGGCATTTCACGCGGACCCTGGACCTGGCCTCGGTGATCGAGCGGGCCCTGGGCGGCCGCAAGGGCGCCAAGGTCCATCCGGCCACCCGCTCGTTCCAGGGGCTGCGGATCGCGGTCAACGCCGAGCTGGAGGAACTGGAGGCCGGCCTGGTCGCCGCCGAGCGGGTGCTGAAGCCCGGCGGCCGGCTGGCGGTGGTCACCTTCCACTCGCTGGAAGACCGCATCGTCAAGAACTTCCTGGCCGAACGGGCCGGCCGCACGCCGGGTGGTTCGCGCCACGCGCCGCCGGTCGCCCAGGGCGCGCCGGCCAGCTTCCAGCTGATCTCGTCCAAGGCCGTCGCGCCGGGCGAGGCCGAGCTGGCGGTCAATCCCCGGGCCCGCTCCTCGAAGCTGCGCGCCGCGGTGCGGACGCAAGCCCCCGTGTGGAGCGACGCATGAGCCTCTCGAACATCTTCGAGCGCCGCGTGCGGGGCTTCCGGGTGGTGGAGCTGGTGTGCCTGAGCCTGCTGATCGCCCTGGTGATGGGCGTCTATCTGGCCAAGACCTTCGCCGGCCGCGAGCGGGCCCAGATCGCCTCGGTCGAGCAGCAGATCGCCGACGAGAAGGTCCGCGTGCGCCTGCTCAAGGCCGAGGTGGCCTATCTGGAGCAGCCGCGCCGCATCGAGCAACTGGCCACCAGCCTGCAACTGGCCCCGATCAAGCCCGAGCACGAGACCACCGAGGACGCGCTGATCGACGTGGCGCGCCGCGCGCCGGTCGCCCACGCGCCGGCCCCGCCCGAGGCCGCCGCCGCCGGCGCCGCGGCCGCCGCCGAGGCGCCCGAGGCGACGCCCGACGACTATCCTTCGCCGGAGGTTCAGCGATGAGCCTGGCCAACCTCGCCCCCGGCGGCGCGCCCGCGGCCTGGCGCTGGCTGATCGAGCGGGTCTGGCGGCTGGAGCACGCCTTCGAGCGCTCGCGCGCCGCCGCCCGGCCCGAGGACGACACCCGCATCCGCATCTTCTTCGTGATGGCCATCTTCGGCCTGGCGTTCTGCCTCCTGGCCCTGGGGGCGACCTGGGCGGCGGTGTTCTCCAAGGTCGGGGGCAACGGCTACCTGGCCTCGACCGAGGGCGCGCGGGGCGACCTGGTCGACCGCAACGGCCAGCTGCTGGCCGTCGACCTGACCCACTACGCCCTCTACATCGACCCCAAGGAGGTCTGGGACGCCAAGGCCACCCGCATCGCCCTGACCAAGGCCCTGCCCGAGGTGCCGGCCAAGCGCATCGGCGAGGCCGTGTCGGCCTCGCGCCGCGGCTTCGTGGTCGGCGGCATGACCCCGGCCGAGAAGGACGCGATCTTCGACCTGGGCCTGCCGGGCGTGCAGTTCGAGGAGCAGGCCCGCCGGGTCTATCCGCTGGGCTCCAGCGCCGCCCACCTCATCGGCTTCGTCGACAAGGGCGGCCGTGGCCTGGCCGGGGCCGAGCGGGCGCTGGACAAGCCGGTGCGCGCCGCCGCCGCCAAGGGACCGGACGGCGCGACGCCGCTGTCGGTCGACCTGCGCGTCCAGGCCGCCCTGGAGGACGAGGTCCGCAAGGCCGCGATCGAGTTCCAGGCCAAGGGCGCCGTGGGCCTGGTGACCAACGTCCATACCGGGGAGATCCTCGGCATGACCAGCTACCCCGACTACGACGCCAACCTGGCGGGCCAGGCCGGCGACGCCGCCCGGGTCAACCACGCCGCCGCCTCGGTCTACGAGATGGGCTCGACCTTCAAGGCCTTCACCGTGGCCATCGGCCTGGACACCGGCGCGGCGACGCCGGCCTCCACCTTCGACGCCCGCGAGCCCTTCAAGCTGGGCTATCGGACGATCCACGACTTCCACGCAGCGCGGAAGATCCTGACCCTGGTCGAGGTGTTCCAGCACTCGTCGAACATCGGCACCGCCATGCTGGCCGAGCGGATCGGCGGCGAGCGGCTGAGCCGCTACTTCACCGCCCTGGGCCTGACCAGGCCGGCCAAAGTGGAGCTGCTGGAATCGGCCCGGCCGCTGACCCCGCGCAAGTGGGACGATGACGCCGTGGCCTCCACCTCGTTCGGCCACGGCATCAACGTCTCGCCCCTGGCCCTGGCCCAGGCGATGGGCGCGCTGCTGAACGGCGGCACGCTGCAGCCGATGACCATCCTCAGGATGGCGCCGGGCGTGCGTCCCGAAGGGCCGCGGGCGGTCTCGGAAGAGACCTCGCAGCAGATGCTGCAGATCATGCGCGCCAACGTCACCGGCGGCAGCGGCAAGTCGGCCAACATCCCGGGCCTGAGCGTGGGCGGCAAGACCGGCACCGGCGAGAAGTACGACCCGGCGATCCGGGCCTATAACCACCAGCGCCAGGTCTCGTCCTTCGCCGCCGTGTTCCCGACCGAGGGGCCCATCGAGGCCGACCGTTATTTCGTGCTGGTGCTGCTGGACGAGCCCAAGGGCAACGCCCGCACCGCCGGCTTCTCGACCGGCGGCTTCGTGGCCGCGCCGGCCGCCGGCAAGGTCATCGACCGTATCGCCCCGTTCCTGGGCGTGCGACGCCAGGCCGACATCTTCACCGTGGCCGCCCAGCAGCCGAAAGCCGCACCGGAGGCGGGACTTTGAGCAAGACCCTTTCGCAGATTCTGAACCGGCCGTTCGAGGTCGACCCCGTCATCACCGGGGTCACCGCCGATAGCCGCAAGGTCGCCGAAGGGTTCCTGTTCGCGGCCTTGCCGGGCAGCAAGGCCGACGGCCGCAGCTTCATCCCCGGGGCGATCGCCTCGGGCGCCGCCGCCATCCTGGCCCCGGACGACGTGCTGGACCTGCCGGTGCCGGCCGCCCACGCCGGCGACCTGCGCCGCGCCTACGCCCTGGCCGCCGCCCAGTTCTGGGGCGCGCAGCCCGAGACCTGCGTGGCGGTGACCGGCACCAACGGCAAGACCTCGGTCGCCGGCTTCTGCCGCCAGATCTACGCTCGGCTGGGCCGCAAGGCCGCCAGCATGGGCACCCTGGGCGTGGTGGTCAGCGCGCCCGGCGTCCCCGACCGGCAGATCACCCCGCCGGGCCTGACCACGCCGGACGCCGCCGACGTCGCCGAGATGATGGCCCGCCTGGCCGCCGAGGGCGTCACCCACCTGGCCGTGGAAGCCTCGTCGCACGGCATCGACCAGCGCCGCCTGGACGGCGTGCGCCTGGCCGCCGCCGGCTTCACCAACTTCACCCAGGACCACCTGGACTATCACGGCACCATGGGCTGCTACCGGGCGGCCAAGCTGCGCCTGTTCGAGACCCTGCTGCCGCGCGCCCGCACCGCCGTGCTCAACGCGGACAGCGACGCCTTCCCGGCCTTCGCCTCGGCCGCCGTCACCTCGGGCCAGACCATCCTGTCGGTCGGCGGGGAGGGGCAGGGGCTGAAGCTTCTGTCCCGCACCCCGGTTCCGGAAGGCCAACGGCTGAAGATCGCCGCCCAGGATCGCGAGTTCGACGTGCTGCTGCCGCTGGCCGGCGACTTCCAGGCCTCCAACGTCCTGGTCGCGGCGGGCCTGTGCCTGGCGACCGGCGAGGACCTGGACGCCGTCATCGCCGCCCTGGCCCATCTCGAAGGCGCGGCCGGCCGGCTGCAGCGGGTCGGGACCGGCGCGCGCGGCGGCGAGGCCTATGTCGACTACGCCCACACCCCCGACGGCCTGGAGACCGTGCTGGCCGCCCTGCGTCCGCACACGCGCGGCAAGCTGATCGTGGTGTTCGGGGCCGGCGGCGACCGCGACCGCGGCAAGCGTCCCTTGATGGGCGAGATCGCCGCCCGCCTGGCCGACGTCGCCATCGTCACCGACGACAATCCGCGCTCGGAAGAGCCCGCCTTGATCCGCGCCGCCATCCTCGACGCCGCCCCCGGGGCCCGCGAGATCGGCGACCGCCGCGAGGCCATCCGGGCCGGCGTGGCGCTGCTGGCCGAGGGCGACGTGCTGGTGGTGGCCGGCAAGGGCCACGAGCAGGGCCAGCTGGTGGCCGGCGTCAACCATCCGTTCGACGACGTGACCGAAACCGCCCTGGCTTTGGAGGGCGCCGATGTCTGAACCCCTCTGGACCGCTGACGAGATCGCCGCCGCCACCCACGGCCAGGTGGTCGGCGACTTCGAAGCCACCGGCGTGTCGATCGACAGCCGCAGCTTGGAGCCGGGCGACCTGTTCGTGGCGCTGACCGGGGCCCGGGACGGGCATGAGTTCATCGTCCAGATCACCGACAAGGGCGCGGCCGGGGCTTTGGTCTCCAAGCCGGTCGCCACGCCGGCGGTGCTGGTCGAGGACACCTTCCGGGGCCTGGAGCGCCTGGGCGTCGCCGCCCGCGAGCGCGCCCCCCAGGCGCGGCGCGGCGCGGTCACCGGCTCGGTCGGCAAGACCAGCGTCACCCGCGCCGTCGAGGCCGGCCTGCGCCGGGCGGGCAAGGCCCACGCCTCGGTCAAGTCGTACAACAACCATATCGGCGTGCCCCTGACCCTGGCCCGCATGCCGCGCGACACCCAGCGCGCGGTGTTCGAGGTCGGCATGAACCATGCCGACGAGATCACCCCGCTGTCGCGGTTCATCCGCCCGCACGCCGTGGCCATCACCACGGTCGGCCCGGTGCACCTGGAGAACTTCGCCGACGGCGAGGAGGGCGTCGCCCGCGCCAAGGCCGAGATCTTCGCGGGTCTGGAGCCGGCCGGCGTCGCCGTGCTGAACGCCGACAATCCCTGGTTCCCGCTGCTGAAGGCCGAGGCCGAGAAGGCCGGCGCCCGGGTCTGGAGCTTCGGGACGGGCGAAGGCCTGACCGCCCAGCTGACCGGGTTCGCCGCCAACGCCGAGGGCGCGACGGTCATCGCCGTCCTGCGCGGCGAGACCCTGAGCTTCCCGATCCTGCAGACCGGCGTCCACTGGGGCCTCAACAGCCTGTGCGTGCTGCTGATGCTGGAGGCCCTGGACGTCGACCGCGAGACGGCCCTGGCCGCCCTGGCCGCGTTCGAGCCGATCGAGGGCCGGGGCGCCGAGCGGGTGATCAAGGTCCCCGGCGGGACCTTCACCCTGGTCGACGAGAGCTACAACGCCAACCCGGTGTCGATGCAGGCCGCCCTGGCCACCCTGGGGGCCCGCGACGTGGCCGGCCGGCGCGTCGTGGTGCTGACCGACATGCTGGAGCTGGGCCCCAAAAGCGCCCGCTTCCACAGCGATCTGGCCACCCCGATCGCCGCCGCCGACATCGATCTGGTGTTCTGCGCCGGACCGTTAATGAAATCTTTATGGGATGCGCTATCACCGACTCGGCGAGGCGCGTACGCCGAAACCGCCGCCGAGCTCGCGCCTCTGGTCGTCTCGGCGATGCGGGCGGGCGACGTGGTGATGGTGAAGGGTTCGAACGGATCGAAAGCGGGGGTGGTCGCGGCCGCCCTGGGCGCGCTCGACCTCGAGGAACAGGTCTGATGCTGTACTTTCTCTACGAGTGGCTGTCGCGCGGCGGGCATGAGCACGTGCCGGTGCTCAACCTGCTCAAATACCTGACCTTCCGCACCGGCATGTCGATGCTGACCGCCTATGTGGTGGCCGTCGCCATGGGCTCGCGCTTCATCCGCTGGATGAAGGCCCGGCAGGGCAAGGGCCAGCCGATCCGCACCGACGGCATCGAACGCCACGTGCTGGAGAAATCGGGCACCCCGACCATGGGCGGCTTCATGATCCTGGCCGGCCTGTTCGTCGGCTCGCTGCTGTTCGCCGACCTGCGCAACGTCCACGTCTGGGTGGTGCTGGGCATCACCGCCGCCTTCGGCGTGCTGGGCTTCATGGACGACTACGCCAAGGTCACCAAGCAGACGACCGCCGGCCTCTCCAGCGGGCAGAAACTGATCGCCCAGTTCATCGTCTCGATCCTGGCGGCCGTGGCGCTGATCATCTTCGCGCCCAAGTCGCAGATGACCCCGGGCCTGGAGACCTCGCTGGTCTTCCCGATCCTGAAGAACCTGGTGATCAATCTGGGCTGGTTCTACGTGGCCTTCGCCGCCTTCACGATCGCCGGCTTCTCCAACGCCGTGAACCTCACCGACGGCCTGGACGGCCTGGCCATCGTGCCGGTGATGTTCGCCGCCTCGACCTTCGGCCTGATCGCCTACCTGGTGGGCAACTACAAGTTCGCCGACTATCTGAACCTGCACTTCGTGCCCAGCGTCGGCGAGCTGGCGGTGGTGTGCGGCGCGATCATCGGCGGGGGCATGGGCTTCCTCTGGTACAACGCCCCGCCGGCCAAGATCTTCATGGGCGACACCGGCTCGCTGGCCCTGGGCGGGGCCCTGGGTTCGATCGCCGTCTGCGCCAAGCACGAGCTGGTGCTGGGTATCGTCGGCGGCCTGTTCGTGGCCGAGGCGCTGAGCGTGATGATCCAGGTCGCCTACTTCAAGAAGACCAAGAAGCGCATCTTCCTGATGGCGCCGATCCACCACCATTTCGAGAAGCTTGGCTGGGCCGAGTCCACCGTCGTGATCCGCTTCTGGATCGTGGCGATGATGCTCAGCTTCGTCGGCCTCGCCACCCTGAAGCTGAGATAGGAAGGGGCGCGCCATGATCCCGGTCCGCGGTTTCGAGGGCAAGACTGTCGCCGTGTTCGGCCTGGGCCGGACGGGGCTGACGGCGGCTCGCGCCCTGATCGCCGGCGGGGCCAAGGTGGCGCTGTGGGACGAGAAGCCCGAAAGCCGGCAGGCGGCCGTGGCCGAGGGGCTGAACGTCGTCGACCTGTCGAGCAGCGACTGGAGCGACTACGCCGCCCTGATGCTGTCGCCGGGTGTGCCGCTGACCCATCCCAAGCCGCACTGGACGGTGGGCAAGGCCAAGGCGGCCGGGGTCGAGATCCTGGGCGACATCGAGCTGTTCGCCCGCACGGTCAACGCCGCGCCGGAGCACAAGAAGCCGAAGATCATCGCCATCACCGGCACCAACGGCAAGTCGACCACCACGGCGCTGATCGGCCACCTGTTCCAGCAGGCCGGCCGCGACACCCGGGTCGGCGGCAATATCGGCACGGGCGTGCTGGGTCTGGACGACATGCACGGCGGCGCCGTCTACGTGCTGGAGCTGTCGTCCTACCAACTGGACCTGACCTCGAGCCTGAAGCCCGACGCGGTGGTGCTGCTCAACATCTCGCCCGATCACCTGGACCGTCACGGCGGCATGGACGGCTACATCGCCGCCAAGCGCCGGATCTTCCAGAACCAGGGCAAGGGCGACACCGCGATCATCGGGGTGGACGACCCCTGGTGCCAGCAGATCTGCACCGAGATCACCGCCGCCAACCGCCGCACCATCTGGCCGATCAGCGCGGGCAAGGCCATGGGCCGGGGGGTCTACGCCCTGCAGGGCGTGCTGTACGACGCCACCGGCGAGCGGGTCACCGAGATGGCCGACCTGCTGCGCGCCAGAAGCCTGCCGGGCCGCCACAACTGGCAGAACGCCGCGGCCGCCTACGCCGCCGCCCGGGCCCTGGGCATCCCGCCGCACCAGGCGGTCGATGGCTTGATGAGCTTCCCGGGCCTGGCCCACCGCATGGAAACGGTCGGCAAGCTGGGCAAGGTGCGCTTCGTCAACGACAGCAAGGCCACCAACGCCGACGCCGCCCGCCAGGCGATGAGCAGCTATCCGAAATTCTACTGGATCGCCGGCGGCGTGGCCAAGGCCGGCGGCATCGACGACCTGACCGACCTGTTCCCGCGCGTCGCCGGGGCCTATCTGATCGGCCAGGCGGCCGAGGACTTCGGCAAGACCCTGGACGGCAAGGCCCCGGTGCGCCAGTGCGGCGACATCGAGACCGCCGTCGCCGCCGCCTATGCCGACGCCGCGGCGTCGGGCGAGGAGGCCATCGTCCTGCTGTCGCCGGCCTGCGCCTCGTTCGATCAGTTCAGCGACTTCGAGCAGCGGGGCGAGGCGTTCCGCGCGGCGGTCAACGGACTGGGCAAGCCGGCGGCCTCGGTCAAGCGGGCGTAAGGCTCGGCGGGCGAAGGCGGGGACACACACTCCCCGCAAGGCGTCGATAAAACTGGATGAGCGTTCGAGGGGGAGTGTGTGTCCCCATCTGCGTCCACGAGTCCATTCGCCACACCCTCGCCAACCTCTGCCGCAACACTCGCTTAACCCTAAACTCCGACCCTCCCAGCATGAACTTCCAGACGACCCACGCCTTCGCCCGCACCGACCGATCGCGGCTCGGCGTCTGGTGGTGGACGACCGACCACTGGCTGCTGGGCGCCACCGCGATCCTGGTCACCCTGGGCATGCTGCTGTCGTTCGCCTCCAGCCCGGCGGCGGCGGCGCGGATCGGCCTGGACGACCAGTTCCACTTTGCGGTCCGCCAGTGCGTGTTCGGTCTGGGCGCGGCGATGATCGTGCTGTCGGTGTCGATGCTGGGGCCCAAGGGCATCCGCCGTTCGGCGTTCTTCATCTATGTGGTGGCCATCGGGGTGATGGCGGCCCTGCCGTTCATCGGTCACAGCGCCAAGGGCGCGGCCCGCTGGCTGCTGATCGGCGGCTTCACCTTCCAGCCGTCGGAATTCATGAAGCCGGCCCTGATCGTGCTGGTCTCGTGGATGTTCTCCGAGGGCCAGAAGGGCGAGGGCGTGCCGGGCGTATCGATCGCCTTCGTGCTCTACGGCATCGCCGTCGGCCTGCTGCTGGTCCAGCCCGACGTCGGCCAGACCGTGCTGATCACCATCGCCTTCGGGGCCGCCTTCTGGATGGCCGGGGTGCCGATCTCGTGGATCATGGGCCTGGGCGCGGTGGCGGTGGGCGGGCTGATGTCGACCTATTTCCTGTTCGACCACGTCCACGCCCGGGTGCAGAAGTTCCTCAGCCCCGACCAGGCCGACACCCACCAGATCACCCGCGCCGCCGAGGCCATCCACGCCGGCGGCCTGTTCGGGCGCGGTCCGGGCGAGGGCGTCATGAAGCGCCACGTGCCCGACCTGCACACCGACTTCATCTATTCGGTGGCCGCCGAGGAATACGGCCTGGTGTTCTCCCTGGCCCTGGTCGGCATCTTCGCCTTCATCGTGGTGCGCGGCCTCTACAAGGCCATGAAGCTGACCGACACCTTCGAGCAGGTGGCGGCGGCCGGGCTGTTCGTGCTGGTCGGCCAGCAGGCCTTCATCAACGTGGCCGTCAACCTCAACATGATCCCGACCAAGGGCATGACCCTGCCGTTCATCAGCTATGGCGGCTCGTCGATGCTGGCCATGGGACTGACCCTCGGCATGGCCCTGGCGTTGACGCGCAAGCGTCCGGGGGCCTATGGCGGGGCCGGAGAGTTCGATCAGGCGGGGGCCTAGCGAGGGCTCTCCCAAGGAGGCCAGTCTTGCCCATCATCCGCTCGCGTTCTGGAGCCCGCCTCTCATGAGCAAGCTTGTCGTCGTCGCCGCCGGGGGCACCGGCGGACACCTGTTTCCCGCCCAGGCGCTGTCGGAGACCCTCAAGGCCCGCGGCTGGCGTGTAGTGCTGGCCACCGACGAGCGCGGCGCGCTGTTCGCCGACAAATTCCCGGCGCAGGAGCGCCTGGCCCTGTCGGCCGCCACCGCCAAGGCCGGCGACCCGATCGGCATGGTCAAGGCCGGCGTCGCGGTGTTCCAGGGCGTGATGCAGGCCAAGGCGGCCTTCAAGCGCCTGGACCCGGCCGTGGTGGTCGGCTTCGGCGGCTATCCCGCCCTGCCGGCCCTGATCGCCGCCCTGCTTGAGCGCCGGCCGACGGTGATCCACGAACAGAACGCCGTGCTGGGCCGGGTGAACCGCTTCCTGGCTCCGCGCGTCACCGAAGTGGCCTGCGCCTTCCCGACCCTGAACCTGGCCAAGCCGTCGGTGAAGGCCCGCGCCCACGTGGTCGGCAGCCCGGTGCGGCCCGAGATCCGCGCGCTGTACGACGTGCCCTACCTGCCGCCCGAGGTGCAGCTGCGGGTGCTGGTGACCGGCGGCAGCCAGGGCGCGCGCCTGCTGTCGGAACTGGTTCCGGAGGCCATCGCCAAGCTGCCCGAGGAGATGCGCGGCCGCCTGAAGGTGCAGCAGCAGTCGCGCGCCGAGTCGATGGAAAGCGCCCGCAAGATCTACCGCAACGCCATGGTCGACTGCGAGGTCGCGCCGTTCTTCCGCGACATGGCCGGCCGCCTGCGCCAGGCCCATCTGGTGGTCGGCCGGGCCGGGGCCTCGACCTGCTGCGAGCTGGCCGTGGCCGGCCGCCCGTCGATCCTGGTGCCGCTGAAGATCGCCGCCGACGACCACCAGCGCTTCAACGCCCGCCTGCTCGAGGAGGCCGGCGGCGCGGCGGTGTGCCTGGAGGACGAACTGACCGTCGACGCCATGGCCGGAGCGCTGAACGCCCTGCTCAAGGACCCCGAGCGGTTGGCGCGGATGGCGGTTGGGGCGCGGTCGGTGGCGACGCCGGACGCGGCCGAGAAGCTGGCGGATCTGGTGGAGCGGACGGCGAGATAGTTCCTTCCCCCATCAAGGGGGAAGGGAGCTTCTAGGGCTCCGCCCCCGTCGCGATCAACGGGCGGCCTACTTGCACAGCCTGTGCGATGCTCGTCGCCACCGGCGCATCCGCATACGGCCGCCACCCATCGCAGACCACCCTGGCCACCGCCGCATCCGCGCTTCCCGCCGGGATCGCCGTCGCCGGCCGCAGGTCGCCGCTGATCGGCCCCTCGCGACCGCCGACCCGGACGCTGGAGAAGCCGGCGTGGGCGATGGTGCGGGCCTCGCAGTCGAGGACCTCGTAGCGCCAGCCGCCCCAGAACGCCTCGGTCCCGGCCGTGAAGCCGTCCTCGGTCACTTGCAGCACGCGCAGCCGCGCGGTGCGACCGGTCCACCGGACGCTATCCATGTCGACGAAGGCGGCGAAGCGGCCGACGTCGGCGAGGCGCAGTTCGAGCGGCGCCTGGGCCTGGGCGGGCGCGCCGAACGTGGTCACGCTTGCGATCACGGCCAGAACCGTGCCTTTCGCGCTAAACATCCCGTTCCACCCCCGCCTCAAATCGTCTAATCGGCTTTTCATGATCCAGCGTCGACGCCCCGTACCCTTCGAACTCGGCCCCGTGCACTTCATCGGCATCGGCGGCATCGGCATGTCTGGCATCGCCGAGATCATGCTGCGCATCGGCTATACCGTGCAGGGCAGCGACGCCAAGGCCAGCGCCAACACCGAACGCCTCGAGAAGCTGGGCGCGCGGATCTTCATCGGCCATGACGCGGCCCATGTCGAAGGCGCCTCGGCCATCGTCTATTCGACGGCGGTCAAGGCCGACAACCCCGAGATGGCCGCCGGCCGCGACAAGCGCCTGCCGCTGGTGCGCCGCGCCGAGATGCTGGCCGAGCTGATGCGGCTTCAGTTCTCCGTCGCCGTCGGCGGCACGCATGGCAAGACCACCACCACCTCGATGGTCGCCGCCCTGCTGGACGCCGGCGCGCTGGACCCCACCGTGGTCAACGGCGGGATCATCAACGCCTACGGCACCAACGCCAAGGTCGGCGAGGGCGACTGGATCGTGGTCGAGGCCGACGAGAGCGACGGCAGCTTCCTCAAGCTGAAGTCCACCGTGGCCATCGTCACCAATATCGACGCCGAGCACCTGGACCACTGGGGCACCTTCGACGCGGTCAAGAAGGGCTTCCAGGACTTCATCGAGAACATCCCGTTCTACGGCTTCGCCGCCGTCTGCACCGACCATCCGGAAGTCCAGGCCCTGACCGCCCGGATCGAGAACCGCCGCCTGGTGACCTACGGGACCAACCCGCAGGCCGAGGTGCGGGTCTCCAACATCGAGATGGGGCCGGACGGTTCGACCTTCGACATCATCGTCTCGCCCCTGATCGGCGACCCGGTCCGCTATGACGGCCTGATGATGCCGATGGCCGGACACCACAACGTGCTCAACGCCACCGCCGCCGTCGCCGTGGCCCGCGAGCTGGGCGTCGACGCCGACGCCATCCGGGTCGGCCTGGCCGGGTTCGGCGGGGTCAAGCGCCGTTTCACCACCACGGGCGTCGCCAATGGCGTCCGCGTCGTCGACGACTACGGCCACCACCCGGTCGAGATCGCCGCCGTGCTGAAGGCCGCTCGCGCGGTCACGCTGGGCAAGGTGATCGCCGTGGTCCAGCCGCACCGCTTCACCCGCCTGCGCGACCTGATGACCGAGTTCAGCTCGTGCTTCAACGACGCCGACACGGTGATCGTCGCCGACGTCTACACGGCCGGCGAACAGCCGATCGAAGGCGTCGATCGCGACCACCTGGTCGAAGGCCTCAAGAAGTTCGGCCACCGCCACGCCCTGCCGCTGGAAAGCCCCGCCGCCCTGCCGACCCTGATCGCCGCCGAGGCCCAGTCGGGCGACCTGGTGGTGCTGCTGGGGGCCGGGGACATCACGGCTTGGGCCTATGCGCTGCCGGGTCAGTTGGAAGCGCTGGCGAAGTGAGCGCGGGGCCTTTCTCCCCTTCTCCCCTTGCGGGAGAAGGTGGCGCGCAGCGCCGGATGAGGGGGCGATGAAAGTAACAGCTGCGTACGATATCGCCGGACAGTCCGGTGCGACCCCTCATCCGTCGGCTACGCCGACACCTTCTCCCGCAAGGGGAGAAGGGAAGAGCATCCGATGACCTGGAAAACCAACCTCCCCGCCGTCCGCGGCAAGCTGCTCACCGACGAGGCCCTGGCGCCGTTCACCTGGTTCAGGGTCGGCGGGCCGGCCGACGTGGTGTTCCTGCCGGCCGACGAGCAGGATCTGGCGGACTTCCTCAAGGCCCTGGACCCGGCCGTTCCCGTGCTGGCGATCGGCGTCGGCTCCAACCTGCTGGTCCGCGACGGCGGCGTCGAGGGGGTGGTGATCCGGCTGGGCAAGGGCTTCAACACCGTCGAGGCCCTGGGCGACAGCCGCATCAAGGCCGGTTCAGCCGTGCCCGACGCCTTCCTGGCCCGCAAGGCGGCCGAGGCCGGCATCGCCGGGCTGGAGTTCTACGCCGGCATCCCCGGCACGATCGGCGGCGCTACGATCATGAACGCGGGATGCTACGGCTCGGAGACGGCCAATGTGCTGGTTTCGGCCCGGGTCATGGACCGCCAGGGCCAGGTGCGCGAGCTGACCACCGCCGAGCTGCATTTCACCTATCGCCACAGCGCCCTGCAGGACGCCGGCCTGATCGTGCTGGACGCGACCTTCGAGGGGCTGCCCGACGACCCCGCCGCCATCAAGGCCCGGATGTCCGAGATCACCGCGCGCCGCGAGACCACCCAGCCGATCCGCGAGAAGACCGGCGGCTCGACCTTCAAGAACCCGCCCGGCCATTCGTCGTGGAAGCTGGTCGACGAGGCCGGCTGGCGCGGCAAACTGTATGGCGGGGCGATGTTCAGCCCGCTGCACAGCAACTTCCTGATCAACACCGGCGAGGCCACGGCCGCCGACCTGGAGGGGCTGGGCGACACCGTCCGCGCCGACGTCCTGGCCAAGACCGGCGTGCAACTGGACTGGGAGATCAAGCGGATCGGGCGCAAGGCTTAAGGCCGAGCGCGACGGCGGGGACACACACTCGCTCCACCGCTGTCGCCAGCTTGCAGAGGCCCCGCCGCGAGTGTGTGTCCCCATCTTCGCCCACGGCGTCCGGACCCCAAGCACGCCAAAGGTTACGGATAGTTCATCCGGTTGTTGCCTATTCCGGGCGCGGAGCGGTGCTATGAAACCCTCAAACGAGGGAGATTTCATGCGCCTGTTCCGCAGCCTGCTCACCGCCGCCGCCGTTTCCGCCCTTCTCGCCGGGGCCGCTCACGCCCAGGACGCCCGCACCGCCGAGGCGCTGCGTGACAAGGCGCTGCTGGACCGCACCGCCTGGGACGTCACCGAGGACCTGACCACCACCATCGGCCCGCGCATCGTCGGCTCGCCGGCCATGGCCCGCGCCAAGGACTGGAGCGTCGCCAAGTTCAAGGCGCTGGGCTTCACCAACGTCAAGGTCGAGGAGTTCGCCAAGCCGTCGTGGACGCGCGGCGCGGAGTCGGCGCAGCTGACCGCCCCCTATCCGATGAAGCTGGACATCGTCGGCCTGGGCCGCACCGTCCCGACCCCGCCCGAGGGGATCGAGGCCGAGGTGGCGCTGTTTCGCACCTATGCCGAGCTGATCGCCGCGCCGGAGAGCGCCGTGAAGGGCAAGATCGTCGTCATCACCCAGCCGATGGTCCGCGCCCAGGACGGCGCCGGCTACGGCGTGGCCGGCATTTCGCGCCGCTCGGGCCCGGTCGAGGCCGCCAAGCGCGGGGCGGTCGGCGTGCTGATCCGCTCGATCTCGACCTCGGACTCCACCGTGCCGCACACCGGCGTCACCGCGTTCGGCGAGGGCGTCGTCAGCATCCCCGCGGCCGCCCTGGGCGTGCCGGAGGCCGAGCAGCTGGAGCGCCTGGCCGCCAAGGGCCCGCTGCGCATCCGGCTGAAGCTGGCCTCGACCAGCGATCCCAAGGGCGTGGCCTGGAACATCTCGGGCGAGATCAAGGGCTCGGAAAAGCCTGACGAGGTGATCGTGGTCGGCGGCCACCTGGACAGCTGGGACGTCGGCACCGGGGCCCTGGACGACGCCACCGGCGTCGCCATCACCACGGCCGCCGCCAAGCTGATCGGCGACCTGCCCAAGCATCCCAAGCGCACCATCCGCGTGGTGATGTTCGGTTCGGAGGAAAGCGGCGGCTCGTCGGAGGCCTATCTGGCGGCCCACAAGGACGAACTGCCGAAGATGGTCCTGGCCGGCGAGAGCGACACCGGCGCCGACCGCGTCTACAGCCTGCAGATCCCGGCCGGCTCGGCCGATCATCCGGCGATGAAGACCGCCGTGCGCGTGCTGGCCCCGCTGAAGATCTATCTCGACAAGGCCCCGCCCGCCCATGCCGGCGCCGACATCGGCGGCCTGGAGGAGTCCGGCGTGCCGGTGGTCGCCCTGAACCAGGACGCCAGCCGCTACTTCGACTACCACCACACCATGGACGACACCCTCAACAAGGTGCGTCCGGACGAGCTGGCGCAGAACGTCGCGGCCTGGGCCAGCTTCCTCTACCTGGTGGCCGACAGCGACATCGACTTCCGGGTGCTGGGCGCGGGGGCCCCGAAGGCGGCGCATTAAACCCTCTCCC
>NZ_AKKF01000294.1 GCF_000281955.1 Caulobacter sp. AP07
CGGCGGAAAGCCTCAGCAGCACAACGCCAACCGGGCCTTCGATTCGAACGGTCCCGACGGCGTGAAGGTGCGCGGCGCGGCCCAGGGCGTTTACGAAAAGTACCAGCAGCTGGCCCGCGACGCGACGTCGTCCGGCGACCGGGTCCTGGCCGAGAACTACCTGCAGCACGCCGAGCACTATTTCCGGGTCCTGCGCGCCATCCAGCCGAATCGCCCGGTCAGCGACATCATCGGCAAGGACGCCTATTCGGCTTACGAGATCGATTTCGAGGCCGAGCCGGAAGAGCAGCCCGAGGCTCCCGAGCCGACCCAGGCCGAGACCCAGGGCGACGGCGACAACGCCGACGGCCAGGGCGGCGAGGGCCGTCGCGACCGCTTCGAGAACCGCCAGCGCGACGATCGTCCCCGCGACGACAACCGCCAGCGCGACGACCGGCCCCGCGACCAGAACCGCGACCGTTTCGAAGGCCAGGGCCAGGGCGGCCAAGGCCAGCAGGGTCAAGGCCAGGGTCAGGGCCGCCGCGACCGTTGGCGCGACCGCGACGACCGTCCCCGCGACGACAACCGCCCGCGCGATGATCGCCCCCGCGACGACCGGCCTCGCGAAGATCGTCCCCGTGACGATCGTCCCCGTGACGACCGTCCGAGGGATGACCGTCCCCGTGACGACCGTCCGCGCGAAGACCGTTTCCGTGACGAGCGCCCCCGCGAGGACCGCGTTCGCGAGGATCGTCCGGCCGTCGCCGCCGAGGCCGTCGAGGCCGCGCCGGTCGAGGCCCGCCGCGAGCGTCCGCGCCGCGAACGCGCGCCCCGCGACCGTGATCCGCTGGCGGTGATCGAGCCGCAGGCCACGCCGCTGACCGAAGCCGCCGGCCAGGGCTCGCCCCTGCTGCGCGGCCAGGACGGCGACGTCAGCCACGCCCCGGCCTTCCTGGGCCGCAAGTCGCCGCGCGCCGAAGGCGCCGCCGACGCCGGCCCGGTGTCCACCTCGTCGGTCCTGGCGGCCGAGGCCGAGGCGGCTCCCGCCAAGCCCAAGCGTCGCCGCGCCCCGCGCAGCTTCGAAGGCAACCCGGCTCCGGAGTCGGAAGAGGTCTAAACCCGTCATCCCCCGCTTTATGCGGGGGACCCAAACTGACTTGGCCGATGTGGCTTGGCTCCCCCGAACAAGTCGGGGGATGACGGGGTTTGAGGCGGCAGGCCATTGCACTGCGCCCAGACTCCCGCCTAGCCTCGCCCCCTCACATCCCGGGGGCGACCATGCGCGGCAAATCCAAGACCATCCTGATGACGGCGGCGGCGATGTCCGCCCTGGCCCTGGCCGGCGCCGCGCGCGCCCAGAGCGCCCCCCTGACCGCCGACGAGACCGCCTTCCGCGGCCTCTACAAGGAACTGGTCGAGATCAACACCACCGCCTCGGCCGGCAGCTGCACGGCCGCCGCCGAAGCCATGGGCGCGCGGCTGAAGGCGGCCGGTCTGCCCGAGGCCGACGTGCGCGTGCTGTTCCCGCCCGAGCACCCCAAGGCCGGCGCCCTGGTCGCCACCCTGCGCGGCAAGGACCCCAAGGCCGGCGCCATCCTGCTGATGGCCCACATCGACGTGGTCGAGGCCAAGCGCGAGGACTGGGTCCGCGATCCCTTCAAGCTGGTCGAGGAAGACGGCTATCTCTACGCCCGCGGGGCCAGCGACGACAAAGCCATGGCGGCGATCTTCACCGACGGCCTGGTGCGTTACAAGAAAGAGGGCTTTCAGCCCAAGCGTGACATCAAGCTGGCCCTGACCTGCGGCGAGGAGGGCGGCCAGTTCAACAGCGTGCCCTGGCTGCTGGAGAAGCATCCCGAGACCATGAAGGCGACCTTCGCCCTCAACGAGGGCGACGACAGCCGCCTGGACGACAAGGGCCAGCCCAAGCTGCTGTCCATCCAGGTCGGCGAGAAGGTCTATATGGACTATGACCTGGAGGTGACCAATCCGGGCGGCCACTCGTCGCGGCCGACCAAGGACAACGCCATCTACCACCTGGCCAATGGCCTGGGACGGCTGGGCGCCTACGATTTCCCGATCGCCCTGAACGACGCCACCAAGTCGTATTTCGAGCAGAACGCCAGGATCGAGCCCGACGCCGAGGTGGCCGGGGCGATGGCGGCCCTGGTCAAGAACCCGTCCGACGCCGCGGCCGCCGCGATCCTGGCCCGGGATCCCGCCCGCAACAGCATGATGCGCACCACCTGCGTGGCGACGATGGTCAATGCCGGCCACGCCCCCAACGCCCTGCCGCAGCGCGCCAAGGCCAACGTCAACTGCCGCATCCTGCCGGGCAACGACCCCAAGGTCATCCGCGACCAGCTGGAGCAGATCGTCGCCGACCCGGCCATCAAGATCACCCTGGCCGCCGAGCCCGACCCGGTCAGCCCGCCGCCGCCCCTGACGCCGCAGATCATGGGCCCGGCCACCAAGGTCGCGGCGAAGATCTGGCCGGGCGTGCCGTTCATCCCCGCCATGCTGACCGGCGCCACCGACGGCCGCTTCACCAACGCCGCCGGCACCGTGACCTACGGCCTGTCGGGCCTGATGGCCGGTCCGGACGGCGACAACATCCACGGCCTGAACGAGCGCATCCAGGTCAAGGCGCTGATGAACGGCCGGCGGTTCCTGTACGAGGTGGTCAAGCTGTACGCCGACGGAAAGTAGCGCCGGCGTCGACGTCGTCACTCTCGGAAAAGGATAAGGTTCTAGGCGCAGCACAACTATAAGGATAAGGTCGCGGCTTCGCAGGGGCGAAGTCGGCGATGACTGAACTCAAGGAAGAGAAGCGCCGCGCCAAGGCCGTTTCCCGAAGGTCGAGAGGGGTCGAGGCGCGGTACCGGGCCATCGTCGACACCGCGGTCGATGCGATCGTGGTGATCGACGAGATGGGGCGGGTCGAGGCCTTCAACCCCGCGGCCGAGCGGCTGTTCGGCCATCCGGCCGAGGCGGTGATCGGCCGCAATATCCGCGTCCTGATGCCCGAGCCCTACCACGGCGAGCACGACGGCTATCTGGACCGCTACCGCCAGACCGGCGAGCGCCGGATCATCGGCATCGGCCGCGAGGTCTCCGGCCTGAGGCGCGACGGCTCGACCTTTCCCCTGGAACTGTCGATCGCCGAATGGCGCGAGGACGGAAAGCGCTTCTTCACCGGGGTGATGCGCGACATCACCGAACGAAGGCGCGCCGAAGAGCTGCAGCGCCTGCTCGTCAACGAGCTGAACCACCGCGTCAAGAACACCCTGGCCACCGTGCAGTCGGTCGCGGGCCAGACGCTGCGCAACGCCGCGGACCTGGAGGACGCGCGCGACTCGCTGACCACCCGGCTGCTGGCCCTGGCGCGGGCGCACGACATCCTGACGCTCGAGAGCTGGGACGGCGCCGAACTGCGCGACGTGGTCGCCTCGCTGATCGCTTCCCACGGCGACACGGAGCGGTTCGCGGTGGACGGTCCCGCGTTCCGCCTGGCGCCCAAGGTGGCCTTGTCGCTTTCCCTGGCCCTGCACGAGCTGATGACCAACGCCACCAAGTACGGCGCGCTGTCCAACGAGTCGGGACGCGTGGCCCTGAGCTGGGCGCGGGTGAGCGACGCCGACACTGAACGGCTGGATCTGCGGTGGGAGGAAATCGATGGCCCTAAGGTCTCCACGCCAAGTCGCCAGGGTTTCGGCAGCCGCCTCATCACGGGAGGGCTGGCGCGGGAACTGGGCGGTGAGGTCCGGCTCGAATATCCCGAGACCGGAGTCGTCTGCACGATCAGTTCCGCGCTCTCCAAGCCTGGAGAGCCCAGCCGCTTTATCCGAGGCTCCGCCTGATCCGCTTCGGGTCCTGGTCGTCGAGGACGAACTGTTCGTCGCCATGCTGGTCGAGGACATCCTGGGCGACCTGGGGTGCGCCATCGCCGGATTCGCCGCGTCGGCGGGCGAGGCCGAGAGCGCCGCGCGGACGGCGATGCTCGATTTCGCGCTGCTGGACGTCAATCTCGACGGCGAGACGTCGTTCGCCGCCGCCGATATCCTGCGCGGCCGCGGCATTCCCTTCGCCTTCGTCACCGGCTATGGCGAGCAGGGCGTGCGCGGTGACCTGCGCGAGGCGCCCATACTCTCGAAACCCATAGATCCGCGACATCTGGCCCGGGTGATCAAGGCCATCGACCGGGACTGAGGCGACGCGCTCGACCGGCCGCCCGATAGACAATCGGGGGGGCGATGCTTCACTGTAGCGGGCCAAGCCCACCGCCTCGCCGGAGTTTCGATTTGCGTCCCGTCCTCCCGATCTTCGCGGCGCTGGCCCTGGGCGCCTGCGCCTACAATCCCGACCTCGGTCGCCAGCAGATGACCATCGTCGACGACGCCGGCCTGTCCAAGGCCGGCGAGCAGGCCTGGAACCAGGCGCTGCAGACCCGCAAGGTCAGCAAGGATCCGGCGATGAACGCCCGGGTGCGCGCCGTGGGCCAGAAGGTGATCGCCGCCACCAGCCTGTGGGACCGGCCCTGGAACTACGCGGTGTTCGAGGACACCGCTCCCAACGCCTTCGTGCTGCCCGGCGGCCATGTCGGGGTCACCACGGGCCTGTTGCAGATCGTCGACAACGACGACCAGCTGGCCGCGGTGATCGGCCACGAGGCCGGCCACGTCGTCGCCCGCCACGCCGCCGAGCGGCAGTCGCAGACCGTCGCCTCCAGCCTGGTGCTCGGCGTGCTGGGCGCGGCGGCCGGCTCCAGCGACACGGCGCGGGCGATCTCCGACTATGGCGGGGCGGGGGCCAAGTACGGCTTCCTGCTGCCGTTCTCGCGCAAGCAGGAGCTGGAGGCCGACCGGCTGGGCGTCGACTACATGCAGCGGGCCGGCTACCGGCCGCGCGAGGCGGTGGTGCTGTGGCGGCACATGCAGGCCCAGGGCGGCTCCACCACCCCGCAATTCGCCTCGACCCACCCGTCGGACGGCACGCGGATCGTGGCGCTGGAAACCTATATCGCGACGCGCGGCTGGTGAGCCTTGTGTGGCGTATCGGCCACACCTACATCCCTCCCCAGGACCGTTCGTGCTTGATCAAGGCGAACGGGCCACATCCGCCTTTGGAGGGGATACCGCATGAAGATTGACCTCTATTCCGACCACGCCAAGTCCGCGGTCCAGTCGGCCCAGAGTCTGGCGCTCGCTCGCGGCCACCAGCAGCTTGGCCCCGAGCACCTGCTGAAAGTCCTGCTCGAGGAGAAGGACGGCCTCAGCCGCGCCCTGATCCAGAGCGCCGGCGGCCGGCCCGATACGGCCGACGCGGCGACCGACGCCCTGCTGGCCAAGACGCCGCGCGTCGACGGGGCCGGCGGCCAGCTGTACATGAAGCCCGACACCGCCCGGGTGTTCGAGGCCGCCGAGGCCGGCGCCAAGAAGGCCGGCGACGCCTTCGTCACCACCGAGCGCCTGCTGATCGCCATCGCCAAGGAAGGCGGCGACGCGGCCAAGGTTCTGAAGGACGCCGGGGTCTCGGCCCAGGCCCTGGAGACCGCCGCCGCCGCCGTCCGCAAGGGCCGCACCGCCGACAGCGCCAGCGCCGAGGAAGGCTATGACGCTCTCAAGCGCTATGCCCGCGACCTGACCCAGGCGGCCCGCGACGGCAAGATCGACCCGGTGATCGGCCGCGACGAGGAAATCCGCCGCACCATCCAGGTGCTGTCGCGCCGCACCAAGAACAACCCCGTGCTGATCGGCGAGCCCGGGGTCGGCAAGACCGCCATCGTCGAGGGCCTGGCTCAGCGCATCGTCGAGGGCGACGTGCCGGAAAGCCTGAAGGACAAGAAGCTCCTGTCGCTGGACATGGGCAGCCTGATCGCCGGCGCGAAATATCGCGGCGAGTTCGAGGAGCGGCTGAAGGCCGTGCTCGGCGAGGTCACGGCCGCCGAGGGCTCGATCATCCTGTTCATCGACGAGATGCACACCCTGGTCGGGGCCGGCAAGAGCGAGGGGGCGATGGACGCCTCCAACCTGCTGAAGCCCGCCCTGGCGCGCGGCGAGCTGCACTGCGTGGGCGCCACCACGCTGGACGAGTACCGCAAGCACGTCGAGAAGGACGCCGCCCTGGCCCGCCGGTTCCAGCCGGTGTTCGTCAGCGAGCCGACGGTCGAGGACACCGTCTCGATCCTGCGCGGCCTGAAGGAGAAGTACGAGGTGCACCACGGGGTGCGGATCTCGGACTCCGCCATCGTCGCCGCCGCCACCCTGAGCAACCGCTACATCGCCGACCGCTTCCTGCCCGACAAGGCCATCGACCTGGTCGACGAGGCCGCCAGCCGGGTGCGCATGGCGATCGACAGCAAGCCCGAGGAGCTGGACGAGATCGACCGCCGCCTGGTGCAACTGAAGATCGAGCGCGAGGCCCTGAGCAAGGAGACCGACGCGGCCTCCCGCCAGCGGCTGGAGAAGCTGGAAGACGAGATCGACGACCTGCAGGCCCAGTCCGACGCCATGACCGCCCGCTGGAAGGCCGAGAAGGACAAGGTCGGCGGCGCCGCCCAGGCCCGCGAGGCCCTGGACCGTCTGCGCGCCGACCTGGCCGCCGCCCAGCGGGCCGGCGACTTCGCCCGGGCCGGCCAGATCCAGTACGGCGAGATCCCGGCCCTGGAGCGCCGCCTGGCGGAGGCCGAGGCCGGCGAGAACGGCGGCGGGGCGGCCCAAAAGTCGCTGACCCCGGAAGTGGTCGACGCCGAGCAGATCGCCGCCGTGGTCAGCCGCTGGACCGGGATGCCGGTCGAGAAGATGCTGGAAGGCGAGCGCGAGAAACTCCTCCAGATGGAGGACGCCCTGCGCGGCCGCGTGGTCGGCCAGGACGAGGCGCTGGAGGCGGTGTCCGACGCGGTGCGCCGCGCGCGGGCCGGCCTGCACGACCCGTCCAAGCCGATCGGCAGCTTCCTGTTCCTGGGCCCGACGGGCGTCGGCAAGACCGAGCTGACCAAGGCCCTGGCCGAGTTCATGTTCGCCGACGAGCACGCCATCACCCGCATGGACATGAGCGAGTACATGGAAAAGCACTCGGTCAGCCGGATGATCGGCGCGCCCCCCGGCTATGTCGGCTACGACGAGGGCGGGGCGCTGACCGAGGCCGTGCGCCGGCGGCCCTACCAGGTGCTGTTGTTCGACGAGATCGAGAAGGCCCACCCGGACGTCTTCAACGTGCTGCTGCAAGTGCTGGATGACGGCCGCCTCACGGACGGGCAGGGCCGGACGGTCGATTTCAGGAACACCCTGATCATCATGACCTCGAACCTCGGCTCCGAGTACCTGGCCAACCAGGACGACGGGGATGATGTGGAGGCCGTGCGGCCGCTGGTGATGAACACGGTGCGCGGCCACTTCCGCCCCGAGTTCCTCAACCGGATCGACGAGATCATCCTGTTCAAGCGTCTCAGCCGCGCGAACATGGGCGACATCGTCCGCATCCAGCTGAAGCGGGTCGACAAGATGCTGGCCGAGCGTCGCATGACCCTGGCGCTCGACGCGCCGGCCCTGCAGTGGCTGGCCGACAAGGGCTACGATCCGGTCTATGGCGCGCGCCCGCTCAAGCGCGTGATCCAGAAGGACCTGATCGACCCGATCGCCAGGAAGTTGCTGGCCGGCGAGCTGGAAGATGGCGGGGTGATCTCGGTCGGGGCCGGCGACGGCGGTCTGGCGATCGGCAAGGCGACCCTTCAGTAGGGCGCCGGGCCCTGCGAATCTGGAATGGGCGCGTCGCGAGGCGCGTCCATTTAGGATTGCACGGTCGGCGGTTTCGCGTACTTTCGAATTACTATTCGCCCCAAATATCGTAAATATTTCTCGGGAACCGTTGAACCATTTCCGCGTACGCGCGCGTTATTTTAAAGCGGCGCTAAGGTGGGTTCCGGTAGGGCTAAGTTCGTCAAGAACAGGCCCAGAATTCGCCTTTTTCGAATGTCGGTTTCAATTGTTGAAGCGCCGCTGCTTGCCCGGGAACGGTCAAGCTTGGTGTCTCTATGAAGAAACTGATGGAAGGGTGATCTTATGATCAGTGGCAAATATAAGATGTTGGCGGTGACCGCTCTGATCGCGAGTGGCCTGTCTCTCAGCGCCTGCGCGACCAAGGACTTCGTCAACAAACAGGTCGGCGTGGTCAACACGCGGGTCGACGCTACCGATACCAAGCTGGGCGAGGTCGACCGCACCAGCCAGGATGCGCTCAAGCGCGCTACCGACGCTGGCAAGCTGGCCGAGGGCAAGTTCCTGTATTCGGTGGTGTTGAGCGACGACAGCGTCAAGTTCCCGCTCAACAAGCACGAACTGTCGCCGGAAGCCCAACAGCGTCTGACCGAGTTCGCCGACAAGCTGAAGCAGGACAACAAGAACGTCTATCTTGAGGTCCAGGGCTTCACCGACGCGACCGGCGGAACCGCCTATAACGAAGAGCTCGGCGGCGCCCGGGCCGAGGCGGTGCGTAAGTTCCTGGCCAAGCAGGGCGTGCCCCTGAACCGGATCGCGACCATCTCGTATGGCGAAGACGATCCGGTGGCCCCGAACGACACGCCGGACGGTCGCGCCCAGAACCGCCGGGTCGTGATCCAGGTCCTGACCTAGACGGCTTTCGCCATCGCCCGTGAACCGGGCGATGGCGAACGATGAGTAGTGGCTTGCCTCTGGCCGCCTGTCGATCAGGCGGCCAGACGGCGTTGTGCGGCGTGCGAGGCCCAGCCGGCGACCGAGCCCAGGGCGCAGGCCCCGCCCAGTTCGGCCAGCGAAGCCAGGCTCGGCTCCAGGTGGGCGGCGAAGACGGCGATCAGGCCCAGGAAATAGCCCAGGACGTTGTTGATCACCGGCGCGGCGCGCAGCGACACGACGAGCATGGCGACCACGAACACCACCAGGACGATCGCGCCCTTGCCCAGGATCGGCGCCAGGGCGCCCAGGGCCAGCACCGCACAGACCCCGAACACCAGGCCCAGCAGGACCGTGGCCAGGCTGGCCGCGCCCTCGCGGGCCGAGGGCGCGCGGGTGAAGAACGCCACCCAACCGACGAACATCGCCCAGGGCGCCAGGCTCAGGGCCACGCTGGCGAAGGCGGCGGTGGCCGCCACGGCGGCGGCGATGGCGGTGAAGCCGAGGAAGAACAGGGGGCCGCGCGGCGCGGCGTTGGCGGAAGCGGTCATGTCGAAGTTCCCGAGAGTCATATGAGGAGAAAGGCGGGCCGGGTCCCTGGGACCCCGCCCGCCCTCGCGAACTCAGCCCTTGATGGCCGGGCTCAGCAGGTCTTCCAGGCCGATGCGGCGGTACATCTCGGTGCGCACCCGGTCGGCGACGCCGTTGACGACCTCGGCGCCGTCCTGCGACGGGTCGATGTGGACCCGGAAGGGGCGCCTGCCGAACGGGGCGTCGACCACCGCGACCATGGCCTTGGCCACGTCGGCCACGTCGGCGTCGGCCGGTTCGAGCGCGGCCAGGCCGCCCAGGGCCTTTTCGGCGACGCCGGCATAGGGGCCGGTCTCGTATTCGGCGGCGCGGGCGGCGTCGGCCGGCTTGCCGGAGTGAGCGAAGTGGTTGGTGCCCTTGGTGAAGGCGCCCGGCACGATGATCGAGGTCTCGATCCCCCAGCGGGACAGCTCGGTGGAGTACGACACCGCCAGGCTGTCCATCGCCGCCTTGGCCGCGAAATAGGGGCTCAGATAGGGCGGCGTGCCGCCGCGGGTGCTGCTGGACGACACCCAGATCACCAGGCCCTTGCCCTGCTTGCGCAGCTGCGGCAGCGCGGCGCGGTTCACCCGTTGGGTGGAGAGCACGTTGATGTCGTAGAGCTGGGCGAATTGTTCGGCGGTGAAGGCCTCGGCGGGCCCGAAGCTCATGTGGCCGGCGTTGTGGACGACGATGTCCAGGCGGCCGTTGTCGGCGATGATCCGGGCGACGCCGGCCTCGACCGAGGCGTCGCTGGCGACGTCCAGTTCGACGGTGCGCAGGTCGACGCCGTTCGCCTTGGCGTAGGCGGCGACTTCGGCGACCTGCGGCGCGTTGCGGCCCTCGGTCTCGCGCATCGAGGCGTAGACGGTGTGGCCGGCATGGGCCAGGGCCTTGGCGCTGAGCAGGCCGAAGCCGCTGGAGGCGCCGGTGATGACGATGACTTGCTTCTCGGCTTGGGTGGTCATGACGATGTTCCTTTGAAGGGGGCGTTCGAAGGTCGGGCGCAGGCCGGGATCAGATGATCCCGCCGTTGGCGCGCAGGGTCTGGCCGTTGATCCAGGCGCCGTCCGGGCCGACCAGGAAGGCGACGGCGGCGGCGATGTCCTCGGGCTGGCCCAGGCGTTCCAGCGGGGCCAGCTTGGCCAGGCGGTCGACGACCTCCTGCGGCTTGCCGTCGAGGAACAGCTTGGTCGCCGTCGGCCCGGGAGCGATCGAATTGACCGTGATGGCCCGGCCGCGCAGTTCCTTGGTCAGGATGCTGGTCATGGCTTCGACGGCGGCTTTGGTGGCGGCGTAGACGCCGTAGCCGGGCTGCAGCAGGCCGGTGACGCTGGACGAGAAGTTGACGATCCGGCCGCCGTCCCGCAGCCGCTTGGCGGCTTCGCGCAGGGTGTTGAAAGTGCCCTTCAGGTTGACGTTGATCTGGCGGTCGAACAGGGCGTCGTCGCTGTCGGCGATCGGGGCCAGCATCATGATCCCGGCGTTGTTGATCAGCACGTCCACGCCGCCGAAGGCCGTTTCGGCCGCGTCGAACATCTTGCGGACCGCCTCGGCGTCGCCGATGTCGGCCTGGTGGGCCAGGGCCTTGCCGCCGGCCGCCTCGATCTTGCGGACCAGGGCCTCGGCCGGTTCGACCTTGCCGGCGTAATTAACGATGACGGTGAAGCCGTCCTTCGCCAGGCGTTCCGAAACCGCCGCGCCGATGCCGCCAGAGGCGCCGGTCACGATCGCGACCTTGTGGGTTTGATTGGTCATCTCGTCTCTCCAGGCCGACCCCGTGTCGGCGGTGATGACAAGATGCTCCTTGGCGCTGGTTGGATAATCAGCGAAGATACGATAACATTATTCAGATTGCCGAATAATAGGAGGGCGCCCCTGGACCGCTTCGACGCCATGCGCCTGTTCGCCCGGATCGTGGAGCGCCGCAGCTTCAGCCAGGCGGCGCTGGACCTGAACCTGCCGGCCTCGACCGCCACCGAGGGGGTCAAGCAGCTGGAGGGGCGGCTGGGCGTGCGGCTGCTGCAACGGACCACCCGCCATGTCAGCCCCACCCTGGACGGCGAGGCCTTCTACCGCCGCTGCCTGGCGATCCTGGCCGACCTGGAGGACGCCGAGGCCGAGTTCAGCGACGCCAAGCCGCGCGGGCTGCTGCGGGTGGACGTGCACGGCACGCTGGCGCGCCACTTCCTGCTGCCGGGCCTGCCGGCCTTCCTGGAGCGCTATCCCGACCTGAAGCTGCACCTGGGCGAGGGCGACCGGCTGGTCGACCTGGTGCGCGAGGGCGTCGACTGCGTGCTGCGGGTCGGCGACCTGAAGGACAGCGCCATGATTGCCCGCCGGGTGGGGATGCTGGACGAGGCCACCTGCGCCAGTCCGGCCTATCTGGAAAAGCACGGCGTCCCGGCCACGCCCGACGACCTGGCCAGGGAGGGGGCCGGCCACCAGATGATCGGCTTCCTGTCGTCGGCGACCGGCGAGTTCTTCCCGCTGGAGTTCACGGTCGACGGCGCGCCGCGCCACGTCACCTTGCCGGCCACCCTGTCGGTGGTCGGGGCCGAGACCAACGTCGTCGCCGCCCGCCTGGGCCTGGGGATCATCCAGGTCCCGCGCTACCACGTGGCGGCCGACCTGGCGGCGGGGACCCTGGTCGAGATCCTGGCCGGCTACCCGCCCAGCCAGACCCCGGTGTCGCTGCTGTATCCGCACAGCCGCCAGATCTCGCCGCGCGTGCGGGTGTTCATGGAGTGGCTGACGCGGGAGTTCGCGACGAGGGCGGCGGCGCTGTAGCGACGGCGTCCCCTCATCCCCAAACGCCGTCATCCCCGCTTTATGCGGGGGACCCAAGCCGAGCTGATCCAGAATTATCGGTCGGCGTTGCTTGGGTCCCCCGAACAAGTCGGGGGATGACGACCTTTTTTGCCGCCGCCTAAGCCGGCTGCGCCGCCTTCGCCGCCGCGATCAGCGCGTCGTCGATCTCGGAGGCCCGCTTGGCGGCCGGGCGCTGGCTGAGGCCCGCCCAATAGGCCTCGAAGGCCGGACGCTTCTCGATCGTGCCGAACATCATGCCCCAGCCGATCTGCGAGCCCACATAGACGTCGGCGGCCGAGAACCTGCCGCCCGCCAGGTACTGCTTGCCGGTCACCGCCTGCTCCAGGGCGTTGAGCACGTCCTCGATGCAGCCGTAACCCGCCGACATCCGCCGCTCGGGCGGGACCTCGAAGCCCATGGACTTGTTGGTCACCGCCGCCTCGATCGGGCCGCAGGCGAACATCAGCCAGCGATAATAGACGCCGCGCTGCGGGTCGCTCGTGGCCGGCGCCAGGCCGGCCTCGGGAAAGGCGTCGGCCAGATAGGCGCAGATCGCCGCGCCCTCGGTGACGGTCACGCCGCGGTGGGTGATGGCCGGGACCTTGCCCATCGGGTTGACCGCCAGATAGTCGGGGGCCTTCATCGTGGTGGCGTAGTCCAGCGTCACGGTGCGGTAGGGGACGCCGACCTCCTCCAGCATCCAGCGGACGATCCGGCCGCGTGACATCGGGTTGGTGTAGAAGACGAGTTCGTCGCTCATGGCGGGCTCCTGAAATCCGGCGCGATCCTAGCGCGCGCGACGGCGGGCGCAACCTTGAGCGATCGATGTTCTTTGACTAGGCCAGCGGCTCCAGGGTCCGGGCGGGCGGCGCGGCCATGGCGCGGTTGAGCGCGCCGATCAGGCCGGCGGCGGTCATCGGCTTGGACACCGCGCCGTCGAAGATGTCGCCGGGACCTTCGGGGCGGGCGTCGGCCGAGAAGGCGATGATCGGCGTGCGGGCGTTGGGGCCGCCCTCGGCGCGGATGCGCAGGGCGGCCTGGGCGCCGTCCAGGCGGGGCATGCGCAGGTCCATCAGGATGGCGTCGAACGGCCGGGCCGTCGCGGCGGCCACGCCCTCCTCGCCGTCCACGGCCTCGGCCACCTCGGCCCCCATGGCGGTCAGGATGGCGTTGACCAGCTCGCGGTTGGCCGGATTGTCGTCGACGATCAGCACGCGGCAGGCGGGCGGCAGCAGCGGCATGGCGACCGGCTCGGCGGGCGAGGCCGACGCATGGGCCGCCGAGCGGGCCAGGATGTCGAAGCTGAACTCGGCGCCCTGGCCGGCCAGGCTGGCCACCCCGATCTCGCCGCCCATCGCCTCGACCAGGCCCTTGCAGATGGCCAGGCCCAGGCCGGTGCCGCCGTGCTTGCGGGTCAGGCCGGCGTCGACCTGCGAGAAGCGCCGGAACAGCAGGTCGATGTCCTCGGGCGCGACGCCCGGGCCGGTGTCGGCGACCGAGAGGCGCAGGCGTTCGCCGGCGGCGTCATAGGCCGCCCGCACGGTGATCGACCCGGCCTCGGTGAACTTCACGGCGTTGCCGATCAGGTTCAGCAGCACCTGGCGCAGGCGTCCGCCGTCGATCAGCAGGTCGGCCGGCAGGGTCTCCAGGCCCTCGGCGCGCAGCGCCACGCCCTTGGCCTCGGTGTCGAGCGAGAACAGCTCCAGCGCCTCGCCGATCAACTGGGCCGGCGCCGTCGGCTCCAGGTTCAGCTCCAGTTGCCCGGCCTCCAGCTTGGAGAAGTCGAGGATGTCGTTGATGGTGGTCAGCAGCGCCCTGCCGCCGCTCAGCACCCGGGCGATGAACCGGCGGGCGTCGGGCGACAGGTCGGGCTCGCCGTCGACCAGCCGGGCGAAGCCCAGCACCGAGGTCAGGGGCGTGCGCAGCTCGTGGCTCATATTGGCCAGGAACTCGCCCTTCACCGCGGCGGCGACCTCGGCCGCGTTGCGGGCCTCGCGCAGCTGGCGCTCCATGGCCTTGTGGTCGGTGATGTCGCGGACGATATCGGTGATGCCGGTGACCCGGCCGTTCAGCGGGTCACGCTGCAAGGCGGGGCGGGACTCCAGCCAGATCACCACGCCGTCCTTGCGCAGGGCGCGGTACTCGACCCGGCTGGGGCCGCTGCGGCGCCCGGCCATCAGCTCGGCCATCTCGGCCACGACCATGGCGCGCACGGCCTCGCGGTCGTCGGGGTGCACGGTCAGCATGCCCTCGCGGCCGACCAGCTCCTCGGGCGCGAAGCCGACCATCGCCAGGCAGGCGGGCGAGGCGTACTGGATGATCCCCCGCATGTTGCTGTGGATGATCATGTCCTGGGCGTTCTCGGCCAACTGGCGGAAGCGGGCCTCGCTGCGGGCCACGGCGGCGTTGGCCTCGGTCATGCTCTGCAGCATGTAGCGGCGGTGCCGCTGGATCGAGGCGACCGGCAGGCTGATGAAGATCGCCACCGCCAGGAACAGCTGCAGGACGATGGCCTGGTCCTGCGAGCCGTTCGGCATCAGGGTGATCGGACCCTTGCCGGCCATGGTGAAGATCACCGCGACGACCGCCACCAGGGTGGCGCTCAGCGCCGCGCCCAGCACCTCCAGCCGCCAGGCGACCAGCAGCATCACCGGCGGGATGATGAACAGCAGCGGATAGCGGGTCTGCGAGAAGATCCCGATGGTGACCGCCAGCAGCACCACCAGGGAGGCGACGCCGCTGATCGACAGCGGCCGCTCGCGCAGATAGCCCCGGGCCCGCACCAGGGCCAGCAGGCAGGGGGTGATGGTCATCAGGCCCAGGATGTCGCCCAGCGACCAGACGCCGATATTGGTCAGCAACTGGCCGCCGCGCATGATCGTATGGATGGTGGCGGCCAGCACGCCGGTGGCGATCGGGGCGGCCAGGCCGCAGATCAGGGCGAAGGCGATCATGTCGCGGGCCCGGCCCAGGTCGACCTGTTCTCCGACGATCCGCCGCATCGCCCAGGCGCAGATGAAGATCTGGGCGATGTTGCAGCTGACCAGCACCAGATTGACCGGCAGGATGTCGCCGACATGGGCCCCGGCCGCCAGGCCGCCGGCCAGGCATCCCAGCAGCAGGGCGGGCCAGCGGCGGTCCTTGGTCGACAGCAGGCAGGCCACGCCGAAGCCGTTGGACAGCCAGATCGGCGCCACCTGGCCATGGTTGCGGGGAAACTCGACGCACAGATAGGCCAGCAGGGCGTAGCCCACCGCCGCGACCAGGGCATAGGTCGCCGTCTTCAGAATGTCGCCGCCCGACCAGGCGGGCGCGGAAGTCGTCGTGTGTGCCATCCACCCTGCCTTCGGGGCCGCCCGCAAGCTGAAGCCCCGCAAGCTCAAGCTAGGGCGTTCGCCCCCACACGACTAGGGCGAACGCCTTAAAGAACAGTGGCTTGGTGCGCGGCGCATCGCCGCGTTCGCGCGAAACGCTCCGTCAGCTATTTGCCAAACCCTCCGCCGGCGACGATCCGCGCGACCTCGGCGATGACGGCGTCGCGCGCGGCCGAGTCGACCTTGGCCTGGGTCAGGTAGGCGGCGATCAGGATCGGCGCGCGGCCCGGCGGCCAGATCACGGCGATGTCGTTGGTCGTGCCGCCCTTGCCGTCGCCCCAGCTGCCGGTCTTGTCGCCGACCTTCCAGCCGGCGGGCAGGCCGGCGCGAAGGCGCTTGTCGCCGGTCTGGTTGGCCAGCAGCCAGTCGACCATCTGCTGGCGGGAGGCGGGCGACAGGGCCGCGCCCAGGGTGAGGGCGCGCAGCGATCCCAACATGGCGCGGGGCGAGGTGGTGTCGTGCTGCTCGCCCGGCCTGACCACGTTGAGCTCCGGCTCCCGGCGATCCAGGCGGGTGACCTTGTCGCCGAGCGCGCGGACGAAGGCCGTGACGGCCGACGGTCCGCCGAACGTGTCGAGCAGCAGGTTGGCGGCGGCGTTGTCGCTGACGGTGACCGTCGCCTCGCACAGCGCGCCGACCGTCATGCTGTCGCCGACATGCCGCTCGGTGACCGGCGAGTGGGTGACCAGCACGTCCTTGCCATAGGCGATGCGGCGATCCAGCCGCTCCTTGCCCTGGTCGACGCGGGCCAGGACCAGGCCCGCGACCAGGGCCTTGAAGGTGCTGCACATGGCGAAACGCTCGTCGGCGCGGTGGGCGAAGGTCGCGCCGGTCTGGGTGTCCAGCGCCGCCACGCCCAGGCGGCCGCCGCTGCGCGCCTCCAGGGCGATGATACTCCGGCTCATGCCACTGGTCAGGCGAACGCTCTGGGCGGCGAGGCCGGCGCGCGGCGCGCCGAGCACGGGAAGGGCGGCGAGAGCGGTGATCAAAAGTCTTCTGTCGAGCATGTGGGTCTCCAATGGCCGGCAGGATGCGCGAACGGTGACCACCTGATCAAACGATGATACTTCGCTGCTGACCCTAGAAGAATTTGGGTATTGAAGATGAGTCGCGCGCAACTTCCGCTGAACGCCCTGCGGGCCTTCGAGGCCTCGGCCCGGCATCTGAGCTTCACCCGCGCGGCGATCGAGCTGTGCGTGACCCAGGCCGCCGTCAGCCACCAGGTCAAGGGGTTGGAGCAGCGCCTGGGCGCCAGCCTGTTCCGCCGCCTGCCGCGCGGCCTGGCCCTGACCGACGAGGGCCTGGCCCTGCTGCCGGTGCTGCGCGACAGCTTCGAGCGGATGGGCGAGGTGCTGGAGCGGTTCTCGGGCGGCCGGGTGATGGAGGTGCTCAGCGTCGGGGTGGTCGGCACCTTCGCCGTCGGCTGGCTGCTGCCGCGCCTGCCGGCCTTCCGCGAGGCCCATCCGTTCGTCGACCTGCGGCTGTTCACCAACAACAACCGCATCGACATCGCCGGCGAGGGGCTGGACTGCGCCGTGCGGTTCGGCGACGGGGCATGGCACGGCACCGAGGCGGTCGCCCTGTTCGCCGCCCCGATGACGCCGCTGTGCGCCCCGGCGGTCGCCGAGCGGCTGCGCGAGCCCGGGGCCCTGAGTTCGGAGGTGCTGCTGCGCAGCTACCGCGCCGACGACTGGCCCGACTGGTTCGCCGCCGCCGGCCTAGCCCCGCCGCCGATCCGCGGCCCGGTGTTCGATAGCTCGTGGGTGATGGTCGAGGCGGCGATGCAGGGCGCCGGCGTGGCCCTGGCCCCCTCGATGATGTTCGCCCGCGACCTGGAACAGGGCCGCCTGGTGCGACCGTTCCCGCTGGAGGTGTCGGCGGGGCGGTACTGGCTGACCTGGCTGAAGTCCCGCGCCCCGACGGCGGCGCTGGTGGCGTTCCGGGGGTGGCTGGAGGCGGAGTCGGCTGAACGCTAGCCGGGGACATGCACTTGTGCGTGTCCCCAACCATCGCACCGCCCGATCCGGATAGCGCCTCGCCACGATTGGGGACACGCACAAGTGCATGTCCCCGCGCGGTCGCCTAAGCGATCAGCTCCGGATCGTTCCGCTTCAGCCAGGCCGCCGCATAGCCGCATAGCGGCACGATCTTCACGTCCTCGCTCCGGGCGGTCTCGGCGACCCTGGCCATCAGGCGGCCGGCCGCGCCCGTGCCGCGCAGGGCGGGGGCGGCCTCGACATGGGGGATCACCAGGCGGTCGCCGTCGCGCCGGTAGTCGGCGAAGGCGATCAGGCCGTCGACCTGCAGTTCGTAGCGGCTCTGGGCGGGGTTGTGGCTGAAGGCGTCGGTCATGGTTCCGATATGGGCTGGACGCGCCGTCGCGCCAAGGCTCAACTGGCGATTGGGGGCTAACGCGCGAGGGAGGTGGGCGATGCGGGCTCTGACTGGAATTCTGGCCGCCGGGGTCTTGGCGGCCCTGGCGGGCTGCGGCGAGAAGCCGGCGACGAAAACCGAGGCCGGCGGCGAGGCCAAGCCGGCGGCGTCGGCCCCGTCACAGCTGACCGCGGCGGGCTGGCCCAAGCGCAAGCCGGGCCTGTGGACCCAGACCGTGGAGATCAAGGATCGGGACTTCAGCCCGAGCTTCCGGTTCTGTATCGACGCGGCGACCGACGCGAAGCTGGGGCTCGATTCCCAGGGCATGGACACCCGGTGCGCGAAGGGCCAGATGACCCGTACGGCCGACGGCGGCTGGACGGTGACCTCGGCCTGCGACATGGGCCCGGCCGGCAAGACCCAGAGCACGGTCCGCGTATCGGGCGATTTCAACAGCCGCTACCTGATGGAACTCGACAACGTCACGACGGGCGCGACCCAGGCGGCGATGAACGGCCAACACAAGATGACGATCGCCGCCGAATGGTCCGGCGCCTGTCCGGCGGGCTGGGCCGGCGGCGACGTCGAGATGCCGGGCGGCCGAAGGATGAACCTGCTGACGAAGGCGGTGGCGGGCGGATAGGGGGCGCGTGCGGCTGGGGACACACACTCACCCCCGCGGCCTTGCTCGATAAGGCCACGATCGTGGAGTGAGTGTGTGTCCCCGTTCGTGCCCGGTCCGCGCCCTAGACCAGCTCCACCGCCATCGCCGTGGCCTCGCCGCCGCCGATGCACAGGGACGCCAGGCCCTTCTTGCCGCCCCGGGCCTGCAGGGCCGAGATCAGGGTGCAGAGGATGCGCGCGCCCGAGGCGCCGATCGGGTGGCCCAGGGCGCAGGCCCCGCCGTTGACGTTGAGCTTGTCCGGATCGATGCCCAACTCCTGCTGGGCGATCATCGCCACCACGGCGAAGGCCTCGTTGACCTCGAACAGGTCGACGTCGGCGACGGCCCAGCCGGCCTTGGCCAGGGCCTTCCTCATGGCCGGCACCGGAGCGGTGGTGAACAGGCCCGGCTCGTGGGCATGGGCGGCGTGGCTGACCACGCGGGCGACGATCGGCAGGCCCAGGCGCTTGGCGACGCTCTCGCGGGTCATGACCAGGGCGGCGGCCCCGTCGCTGATCGAGCTGGAATTGGCCGCGGTGATGCCGCCGTCGCGGCTGAAGGCCGGGCGCAGGGTGGGGATCTTGGCGGCGTCGGCCTTCAGCGGCTGCTCGTCCTGGCTGACCGTCTCGACGCCCTTGCGGGTGGTGATGGTCACCGGGGTGATCTCGGCGGCGAAGGCTCCCGACGTCACCGCCTTCTGAGCCTTGGCCAGGCCGGCGACGGCGTAGGCGTCCATGGCCTCGCGGCCGAACTGGTAGGTGGCGGCGCTGTCCTCGGCGAAGGCCCCCATCAGCTTGCCGGGGGTGTAGGCGTCCTCCAGCCCGTCCAGATACATGGAGTCCATCATCTGGTCGTGGCCGATGCGCGCGCCCGAGCGGTGCTTGGTCAGCAGGTAGGGGGCGTTGGTCATGCTCTCCATGCCGCCGGCCACGATGATCTCGGCGCTGCCGGCCGCCAGGGCGTCGTGGGCCATGATCGCGGCCTGCATGCCGCTGCCGCACATCTTGTTGACCGTGGTGGCCTCGACCGACAGCGGCAGGCCGGCGCCGACCGCCGCCTGGCGGGCCGGGGCCTGGCCCAGGCCGGCGGGCAGGACGCAGCCCATGAAGATCTGTTCGACGAGATCGCCCGAGACTCCGGCCCGCTCGATCGCCGCCTTCACCGCCGTCGCGCCCAGCTCGGTCGCCTTGGCCCCGGCCAGCGCGCCCTGGAAACCGCCCATCGGCGTGCGGGCGAACGAGACGATGACGACAGGATCAGCGGGGGTGGACATGGATGGACTCCGGCCTGGGAAACGTGGCGGAATAAACCCCCTCCGGCGCGTCGGGCGCAAGGGCGTTGCGCAAAAAGCGCCGGCGGCGGGACGCGGATTTCCCGGCCGCCAGCGCGCAGTGCGCAACCGAGAGAGTCAATTGCTTTAGGAAACTTACGCCGTTCGTCTGCAAAAGCAACCCTTGCATTCCCCGGCGGAAGGCTTCACCTTCCGCTCATGGGACGCACCGCCGACTACACCAATGAACGCTGCGCCATCGCCGCCACCCTCGAAGTGGTCGGGGATCCCTGGACCCTGCTGATCCTGCGCGACGCCTTCCAGGGCGTGAAGCGGTTCGAGCAGTGGCAGGAACGCCTGGGCGTGGCCCGCAACGTCCTGGCCGCGCGGCTGAAAAGCCTGGTCGGCCACGGCGTGCTGGAGCCGAGGCGCTATTCCGAGCGGCCGCCGCGCCGGGAATATGTGCTGACCGCCAAGGGCCGGGCGCTGTCGCCGGTGCTGCTGACCATGGCCGAATGGGGCGACCAGCACGTCTACGGCCTGGGCAAGGGGCCGGTGCACTTCGTTCACAAGACCTGCGGCTGCGATTTCCATCCCAAGCTGGCTTGCGAGGCCTGCGGCGAGATCGTCGACGGCCGCGACCTGACCCGGGTGGTCCATGATCAGCCGTCCCTGACGGTCGGCGAGGCGCTGGAAGCCTCGATCGCCTTCGCCGCCGAGTGAGCTATCGCTTCCACGTCCACCGCGCCCTGCCGGCCTTCCGGCTGGTGACGGCGGACGGGGCGGGGTTTCCGGCTGGCGCGGCGGAGGCCGACTGGCGCTTCACCCGGGTCCGCGAACGAGCCGACACCAATCCCGACGTGGCGCGGCTGGTGGACGAGACCGGCTACTGCCTGTTCAAGATCGGCATGAGCTTCGACGAGATCGGGTGAGGCCGGGTGCTAGCCCAGGACGAGCGCCACGCCGCTGATCAGGGTCGCCCACAGCGCGAAGCTGGCGAGCACGACGTTCAGCTTGTTCAGCGAAAAGCGGCGCTCGTTTTGCCGCGACGCATAGATGTAGGCGGTGCTTTGCATGGTCTTCAGCTCAAATTTGCAGATTTGTCAAAATTGCTCGGGGCGGCGCACAGTCGTGTATGCACTCCATGCCACAAAAGTTTCGTATGTCACTCGCCTTGCCGGCGAAAAATCGCGATTCAATAGGATTAATTTCAATTTTTGACGCATACGTCAGTATAATTTGACATACTTGTCAAATGTAGACTTATTCAGGCAGGTCTTGCTGATTTATTGAGCTGGAAAATGGCAAGGCGACCCGCGCTCACCTTGCGGGTCGGGGGCATCGGCCAGGTCGGCTGCGGGATTCGCGGCGTGGCTCAGGCCCATCTGCCCGGAGCGTGTCTGCTTGGAGCAAAAGAAAAGGGCCGGCTTCTTTCGAAGCCGGCCCCTTCCGTAGGTTCGCTCGGTTCAAACTAGAACTTGAAGCGGATGCCCGCCTTGAACGTCCGGCCGACCAGGCCGGCATAGTGGAAGGTGGTCAGGTAGTTCGGCGCGCTGGAATAGGCAGCCGCCGCGACCGGAGCCCGTTCGTTGAACACGTTCCCCACGTTGACATAGGCCGTGACGCTGTCGGTCACGTCCATCGTCCCGTTCATGTCGACGTTGATGAACTCCTTGATGTGGCAGAAGCGGTTCGCGATCGTCGCGTCCTCGCCGGGTTTGACCGGCGAGTACACGTTGCCCCGGCAGCTGGTGTCCGCGCGCTGGTCGGCGGCGACCGACTTGATCTTGCCGACATAGTAGGCGGTGGCCGACAGGCTGTAGCGGCCGAACTCGAACGTGTTCTGCCAGTTGCCGCGCCAATCCGGCGTGCCGTTGCCCGACGACAGTTGGTACGGGCCCAGCGTGCCGGCGTACTTCTGCACGCCATTGGAGGTGTGCAGGTCGTACTGGATCACGTGGGTCGCTTCGAGGCGGCTCGTGAACTTGACGTCGTAGGGCAGGGTCGCCTTGGCCGTCGCCGAGAAGTCGATGCCCGACGTCTTGGCGAAGTTCACGTTCTCGTACGGCGCGTTGATGATCAGGACGCGCGGCAGGGCGGTCGGGAACAGCGGATCGACGGCGTCGACCAGGTTGCACGAATAGCCCGGCCCGATGGCCGCGACCGCGGCGCAAGCGTCCGTGGCGTTGGTCTTCGTGTAGTAGGCGTTCTTGGCGTCGAGCAGCAGCGGGCCGGCGACGATCAGGCGCGACTTCTTCACGTTGTAGTAGTCGACCGTCAGGCTGAGCCACGGGGTGGGCTCGGCGATCAGGCCGGCGGTGAAGCTGCGCGACAGTTCCGGCTTCAGCTTGGGGTTACCCCCATAACCGCCGCCCAGCGCATAAGACTGGGCGTAGGGGTTGGTGTTACCGCCCGACACCAGGCCGCCGTGGGCGTTCTGGAACGAGGCCGGGGTCGCGTAGGTCGCAAAGCCGGCATATTGGCTGGCGGCGTTCGACTCGGCGAAAGTTGGGGCCCGGAAGCCCTTCGAGAAGGTGCCGCGGAACGCCAGTTGCCGCAGCGCCGTATATTTCACGCCGATCTTCGGCGAGAAGTGGCCGAAGCCTTCCGAATAGTGGTCGTAGCGGCCCGAGGCGTTGACTTCGAGGTTGTCCAGCACCGGGGCCAGCAGTTCGGCGTAGGCGGCCGAGACGGTGTGCTTGCCGAACGCCGACGAGGTGGTCAGCGTATAGGTGTCGAGCTTGGCGTTCTGGTTGTTGTTGGTCAGTTCTTCGCGACGAACCTGTCCACCGACGGCCAACTGCATGTCGCCGCCCGGCAGGGCCCACAGTCGCTTGGTGACCGAGGCGTCGAGCGACATCATCGTCGCGTCCGACGGAGTCTTGATGTTGGGCGAGACGAAGTTGCGAACCGCGGCGCTGTTCTCGTTCGGATTCACGAAGTTGTAGGCGCCGGTGTTGATCGCGTTCATCAGGTTCGCGATGTTCAGGAAGCCGTACTGCGTGATGCTCAGCTTGTCCTTGGCGCCGACGGCTTCGACCCGCCAGTTCCAGTCGCCGTCGACGTCGCCCTTCAGCCCCACGGTCCCGCGGATCACTTCGTTGGTGCGATCGCTGCCGGCGGGGATGTCGCCGAACAGGTAGTAGGTGCGGGCCGCGCCGTTCGCCGGATCGTTGGCGAAGGCGGTCGCGTACGGGTTGTTCGGGTTCAGGCGCCGATCGGAGGCGGTGGCGCAGTTGGTCCCGGCCGAGCAGATGTAGACCGGCAGCACCAGGCCCGGGTTGGTCGAGGCCTGGGTGGCCTTTCCGCCGAAGGGCTGGGTGTTGCGCAGGGCGCGGGGCTGGTTCTTGATGCTGACGAAGTCGCGCGAGTAGCCGGCGGTGGCGTAGGCCTCGATGTTGTCGGCCAGGCGCACGCTCAGGCGGGTGTTGAACGCATAGCGCTCCTGCTTCGGCGCGATCTGGTTGTAGAGGTCGACCAGATCGTACTTGCAGCCGGCGCCGCGCGCGCCGCCGCCCGTGACGTTGTACGTGCCGTTGGCGCAGTTCAGGTTCAGCGTGGTGTAGTTGCTGTAGTTCTGAGTCACGCCCTTGGAGTCGACGTAGGTGCCGTTGGCGAACGGGACGGCGCCGCCCGCCAGGGGATTGTTCAGGTCGGTCTGGTTCGTGCGGACGACGACCGCGCTGGGGGTCGCGGTGGTCAGCGTGCTGTCGGCGGTGTTGTTGTCGAGGCCGCCGATACGGCTCAGGTCCAGCGTGTTGTAGGGGAAGCCGCGGCTGTGGTTGGTGACGCGGCCGTCCTTCTGGTATTCGCCGTTGACGTAGAAGTTCCAGCCCTGTTCGGCGTAGTCGCCGATGCCGAACGTCAGGTCGCCGCGCGTGTGCCGCGCGTCGCGTTCCTGGCTCTGGCCGAATTCGGCGCTGCCGGCGATGCCGGTGAACTGCTTCTTCATGATCAGGTTGACGACGCCGCCGATGGCGTCGGCGCCGTAGGTCGACGAGGCGCCGTCCTTCAGCACTTCGACGCGGTCGATCAGGCTGAACGGGATGCTGTTGAGGTCGACATAGGCGTTGTGGCCGTCGTCGCTGATCGGGAAGTTGGCCGAGCGGAGGCCGTCGACCAGGACCAGGGTCGAGGAGACGCCGAGGCCGCGCAGCGAAACGGCCGAGCCGCCGGCGCTGAAGCCGCTCTGGAAGCCGGTGCCGATCGAACCGGCGCCGTCGGCCGAGATCGAACGGATCGCGTCCGTGGCCGTGGTGATGCCGGCGCGTTGCAGCGTCTCGGTGGTCAGCACGGTGACGGGCGAAGGCGTTTCGGTGTCGGTACGGCGGAACAGCGAGCCGGTGACGACGATTTCTTCGACGGCGGTTTCTTCCGGCGCGGCGGCCGGAGCAGCGGTCTGAGCCATGGCCTGGCTGGCGCCAAACAGGGCCACGGCCGCACCGCAGATCATCGTGGAGGCCAGCAGGCGCTCCCGCGCAGTGATAGTCTTCAAGGTCAAAATCCCCCAGTAGTCCCGGTGTGCCACACGGGACGACATCCATGGTCTCGGCCGCTCAGATCTTTGAGCCCGATTGTCGCGGAGCTAGGGGAACAATCGACCTCGGGTCAATGAACATTGCGATCCTGCAACTAAACGGTATTCGCGTGTCGCATAACGGCCACATATTGTGGAGAAGACCCCTTGATCATTACAAAAGAGCAATAATCTACCGTTGGCTTATTGATCATCGATGACACTGAAGGGTTTTTTACAATCCCACGTTAAGCGCAACCTCTCGTAGGGGCGTGCTGGTTGTGAAGCAAGCCGCCGCAATGTCGATGAAGCCCGCTTCAGGCATGCGTCGGGCGCTGGCGACCCACCTTCGGGATCGAACGCTCGCAGCCTTGAGGGCGAACGCGCTCGGCGGCCGCCTAGACGACCGCTCGCTGAGTCGCGACGATGAAGCCGCCGCCCAGCACGCGCTCGGGGTCGGCCGGGTCGTAGAGCACGCAGGCCTGGCCGGGCGCGACGCCCTCTTCCAGGACGTCGAACATCAGGTGCGCCGCTCCGTCGACCAGGGCCAGGCGGCCCGGGACGGGTTCGCGGGTCGAGCGCACGCGGGCCAGCACCGGCGCGCCGGCGGCGGCGGCGGCTTCCAGGCTGTCCTCGGCGCCCAGCCAGTTGCCTTCCTTCAGCGACAGGCCCTGGGTCAGCAGGGCTTCGCGCGGGCCGACGATGACCTGGCGCTTGTCGGCGTCGATGCGGACCACGAACAGCGGGTCGCCGACCGCGATGTTCAGGCCCCGGCGCTGGCCGATGGTGTAGCGGGTGACGCCCTCGTGGCGGCCCAGCACCCGGCCGTCCATGTGCACCAGGTCGCCGGGCACGGCGCCCTGCGGCCGGATCCTGTCGATCACCGTGGTGTACTTGCCCTCGGGCACGAAGCAGATGTCCTGGCTGTCGGGCTTGTCGGCGATCGACAGGCCCAGCTCGGCGGCCACCAGGCGCACGGTCGGCTTGTCCATGCCGCCCAGCGGGAAGCGCAGGAAGTCCAGCTGCTCGGCCGTGGTGGCGAACAGGAAGTAGCTCTGGTCCTTGGCCGGGTCGGCGGCGCGGCGCAGCTGCGGGCGATTGCCGCCGCCCGCGAAGCTGCGCTGCACGTAGTGGCCGGTGGCCATGGCCTCGGCGCCCAGGTCGCGGGCCACGTCCAGCAGGTCGCGGAACTTGACGGTCTGGTTGCAGCGCACGCACGGGATCGGCGTTTCGCCGCGCAGATAGGCGTCGGCGAACTCCTCGATCACCTGCTCCTTGAAGCGGCTTTCGTAGTCGAGAACGTAGTGCGGAATGCCGATCCGCTCGGCCGCCATGCGGGCGTCCATGATGTCCTGGCCCGCGCAGCAGGCGCCCTTTTTCGAGATCGCCGCGCCGTGGTCGTAGAGCTGCAGGGTGACGCCCACCACGTCGTAGCCGGCCTTGTGCAGCAGGGCGGCGGTGACGGTGGAGTCGACCCCGCCGGACATCGCCGCGACGATCCGCGCGCCGACCGGCAGGCCGACGGCCTCGCGCGCGGCGATGACGGCGCGGTCGAGGATGGCGGGGTCGGTCGGGGCGGTGTCGAAGAGAGCGATGTCGGCGTCCATCGCGGCCATATAGCGGTTCGAGGCTGGTTTTGCGAGGTTTGGGGTGTCGCGGCCTTCTTAATAGACGGGCTCCGGCGGGACGAGGCAGAGGCCATATTCAGGGTGCTGGTCCGGCGCGCACCATTTCTGGAACTGGGCCTGGGTCAGGACCTGTTCGATGCGGCCAGTCACGACGTTGGCGATGAAGCCTATCTGGATCGCTTCGGTATCGCGATGAACGCAGCCTTTGCTGTGTACGCCCTCCTGAACCGACAGTCTCACGCGGTGGTCGTCCTCCCAGCCGCTGAACCAGGCATGGACCTGCACGCCCGGACCCGCGCACTTGAACACTGCGGCGTATCGCTGGACCGCCGCGAGACGCAGGCGCTTGTCGCGATGCAGCACCTTTTGGCGGACGTCGACATAGCTGAAGAAACTGGTCTGGCCCGAGCCGCCGCTGTCGGCGACGACGAAGCCGGTCGAGGCGGCGTTCCAGGCGATGTCGCCATTGTCCATCATGCCAGCGGCGCGGGCGTTTCCGTTTTCCTCGACGGTGATCCGGCCTCGGTCGATGACGACGCGCCTGCGGCCGTCGGGCGAAGCGACGCACTGGCGGCCTTCAATATCCACACGTCCTTCGGAGGCTTGGCACGCCGGCGCCTGGGCGGGACCTGACCAGGCCGCGCCGGCGGGCGCAACGAAGCCGGTCAGGAGCAGGGCGCTAGCGATCTTCGCAACCTTGGACATGGTCCGAGAGTGCCTGCTTGCGGGGCGGCGTTCCAGGTCTTCGCCGAGCCGGCGACGATTTTACTTCAGCACGTTCAGCAGCGATGAGTTCTGCAAGGACGCGAACACCTGGGCCGAGGCCTGGACCGCCAGCTTGGCGGACTCCAGCCGCGTGATGGCCTCGGCCATGTCGACGTCGGTGATGCCGCCGACCATGGTGCTCAGGGTGTCGGCCTGGTCCTTCAGGTCGGTCTGGGCGGTGTCGAAGCGCTTCTGGTTGAGGCCGTTCTTGGCTTGGTCGGTGATCAGGCCGGTCTTGACCGCGTCGAAGGTCGGCAGCAGGCCGGTGAGGAAGGTCGTCTGGGCCTGGGTCAGCTTGCCGGTGAACGGGCCGTTGGCGTCGACATAGGCCTGGACCTGCTTGAAGGCGTTGTAGGCGCCCGTGCCCAGCTTGTCGGCCAGCACGCCGGTGTCGACCGAGGTGGTGTCGTCGATGCGGTTGCTGGTGACGTACTGGTCGTTCTGGAACAGCGAGGCGACGCTGGCCGCGGCGGTCAGGTCGGCCATCGAGGTGGTGGTGGTCGGCTGGATGTCGGACTTGGCGCCGGCGAACACGTAGCGGCCGTTGGACTTGGCGTTCAGCCCCTGCAGCACGTCGCCGAACGCGCCGCCCAGCGCCTGCATCATGGTCTCGGCGCTGCCGGCGGCCACGGCGTTGGCGATCGCCTCGCGGGCGGTCTGGACGGCGCCGGAGACCTGACCGATGGCCACGTCCTGCACGTCCAGGCGGTTGGAGACCAGGGTGGTCTGGTCCAGGAAGCCGGCGACCTTGGCCTGGGAGGCCCGCATGGCCGTCAGGACCTCGGCGTTCTTGGCGTAGCCCTTCAGGTCGGTGGCGTTCTTCTGGCTGGAGACCTGTTCGCCGGCGGTGTTCTGCAGCACCTGGGCGCGCATCAGGTTGCTGGTCATCACGCCGAAATTGCCGGAGGTGGAGACGCGGGTCATGGCTTAACCTCAAACGATATTGGTGAGGACATCGAACATGTCCTTCGTCGCCTGGATCAGGCGGGCGGAGGCGTTGAACGCCTGCTGGAAGGTGGTCAGGTTGACCAGTTCCTCGTCGAGGTTGACGCCCTCCTGCGACTGGCGCTGGGCGTTGACCTCGGTCTGAACGGACTCGGCGGCTTCCTTGCGGCTGGTGGCGGCGGCCGCCTTGCGGGCGATCGAGCCGCTGAAGTCGGCGCCGTAGTTGAGGACGCTCTTGCTGGCCCCGGCGATGTCGCCGGCGGCCGAGAAGCTGGTGGTGACGTCGCCGGCCTTGGCCAGGGCCAGGGCGCCGCGGCCGTCGCCGACCGCCAGGGCCGGCGTGCCGGCCGCCGCGGCCAGGTTCAGCTTGGCGAAGGGCAGTTTCGAGGGATCGGCGGCCATGGCCGGATCCACCTTGAACAGGCCGGCGCGGGTGCTGCGCTCGCTCAGGCCCACGCCGAACAGCTGGCTGAGCGAGGGGCCCCCGACGCCGCGCTGGGTGGTGTCGGCCACCACCGACAGGCTGACCGGCGAGGCGGTGTTGGAGGTGAAGGACAGCTCGCCCTTCGGCCCCAGGGCGAAGGACCCGAACAGGCCGACGCCGTTGTTGCGCGAGTTCAGCGCGTCGATCGTCTCCTGCATCGTGCCCGTGCCGGCGGGAATGGTCACCTGCACGTCGCGGATGCGGCTGCCGTCGGCGTCGGTCAGGCGCAGGGTCAGGGTCTGGCCGGGGGTGAAGCCGCTGGGGTCGGCGGCCGTCATGCCGGTCTCGTAGGGCGAATAGCCGTCCGAGCGGATCACGTCGTTGAGGCCGAAGAACTGGCTGAAGCCCTTGCCGGCCTTGGTCGAGGGCGTGGTGGCGTCGTCGACGATGGCGACGCCGTTGGTCGGGGCGGCGGTGTTCAGGCTCAGCGCGCCATTGGCGAAGTTGGCGGTGGCCGTGCCGCCCAGGGCGGTGTTCAGCTGGGCGGTGAAGTTGGCGTTGGTGAAGGCCGGGCCGGGCAGGCCGTCGACGGTCATGGTCCCGGCGGTGAAGTCGATGTCCACGCGCTTCTGGATCACGCCGGCGGCGTTGGTGATGGCGATGGTGGTCTTGCCGGTGAAATTGCTGAAGGCCGTGGTGGCGTCCAGGCCGGTGTCCTTGCCGTTCATCACGGCCGGGGCCGGCACCGAGCTGGAGGCGTTGGAGGCGCGGTTCAGCTCCTCGGCCGCGCGGGTCACGAACTCGCCCAGCTGGTCCGACAGGTAGGGCAGTTCCTTGTTGCGCAGTTCCAGCAGGCCCTGCAGCTCGCCATTGGCCACGTAGAGCGGCATGACCTCGCCGCCGCTGTTGGCGGTGGTGACGGTCAGGTAGCCGTTGGCCGGGCCCGACTGCACATAGGTCAGGGTCGCCGCGCCGCTGCCGGCCAGGCTGACGCCCTCGGCCGAGCGGACGGTGACGCCGCCGTTGGCGCGGTCGCTGATCTGCACGTTCATATAGGTGGACAGCTCGTCGATCAGGCCGCTCTGGATGTTCTCCGAGCCGGTGCCGTCGGCGCCCGCCATCTTGGCGCGGGTGATGTCGACGTTCAGGTCGTCGATCTGCTTGAGCAGGACATTGACCCGGTCGACGTCGGCGCCCAGGCGGTTGTCGGTGTCCTTGATCTGGCCCGACAGCGACGAGGTGATGCGCTTGCTCTCGCTGAGGAAGTCCTGGAGCTTGGTGGTGGCCGAGCTGCGCAGCAGGGTGGAGGAGGGGTCGTCCACCGCCATCGAGAACGCCGCGTAGACGTCGTTCAGCGTCGAGAAGTAGTTGGTCTTGGCGCTGGGGTCGCCGAACAGCTTCTGGGCGTTGTCCATCGCCGTCGCCACGGCGTTGGCCTTGCCGGCGCTGGAGGCGCCGTTTAGGCTGGCGGCGGCCATGAACTTGTCGGTGGCCCGCTTGATGGCGTCGATATTGACGCCCACCCCCATGCCGTTCGACACGAGGTTGGACTGCGCCATCGTCTTGCGGACGTAGCCGGGGGTATTGATGTTGGCGATGTTGTCGGAAACGACGCGCAGGCCCGTCTGGGACGCCATCATGCCCGAGGTCGCGATGTTGAGGATGGTGTTCAGCGACATCTGCTATTCTCCAGCCCGCTCGGCAAACCAGGAACGGCACGACGCGGCCTTGCCCGGCGAAAACTGCCGGGCGTGGCGGGGGTAGCCCCCTTCGATAATGTGCAAGCCATTGAATTTCATGGCGTTTGGTTCCTGGCGTCGAGCAAGCGACAGGACCCTATGCGCAAGGAGGGCGCCAACCGGGGGTGAGGCGCGACGACGCGGCAACAGGGGCTGCTTTTACCGCGTTTGGCTCGGCAAAAAGCGCCGTGGTCGGCCTATCTGAAGTCGTAAATTCTTCTTTAATATCAGTAAAAACAATGACTTAATGGTCATTCGCGAGTTGGCCCGGCGGTTGCTCAGGGAAGGGCGGATCAAGGCGTTCCTCTCCGGGCCGCCATCCGCCGTGGACTTTCTCGCCGCATGACCGCGATCGCCGCCCCCGCTTCCGCCGCTCCGTCGACCCCGGCTCCCGCCGCGGGTTTCGACAAGGACGCGGCCGAAGGGTTCGGCGCGCTGCTGGCCCAGGCCGGAAGCGCGACCGCCGCCAACGACAGGACCTCCGCGCGGGACAGCCGGGCCCAGGATAGCAAGGCCGCGACCGCCAAGGCCGCCGACCGGGCTTCCGACGCCAAGGCCGCTGATCGCGCCTCGGACGCCAAGGCCGCCGACCGCGCCTCGGACGTGAAGGCCGACAAGGCCTCGGACGCCAAGGCGGCCGACAAGACCGACAAGACCAAGACGGCCTCCGCCAAGGACGTCGACAGCAAGGGCCAGGCCGAGACGGCCGCGGACGCCCCTGTTAAAGACGCCGCCACCGCCGACGCGACCGCCGGCCAGGCCGACGCCGCCACCCTGGCCGCCGCGGCCCTGATCGCCGCCATGCAGGCCCCGTCGGTCGAGGCGCCCAAGCCGGTGGCCGAGGCCGCCGCGCCGCA
>NZ_AKKF01000295.1 GCF_000281955.1 Caulobacter sp. AP07
CGGCGGCGCGCGGCCGCCGATGGCGTTGGCCGCCACCATGACGCCCAGGGTGGCGACGGTGATCGCCAGGGCCAGCAGCGCCTTCTTCCACAGCTTCGAGAAGCCGCCGAACAGGGCGACGATCAGGCCCAGCACGCCGGTGGCGACGCCGAGCGTGGCCACCTTGGGGGCCCAGTCGAGGGTCAGCAGATCATAGCCGACCGGCTGGCCGAACAGGCTCAGCTTCACCCCCACCGCGCCGGCGGCGACCAGCAGGGCCGGCGCCAGGGCGACCAGGATCGCCACGTCCAGCAGTCCGCCGGCCGCGCCCGAGGACTTGCCCTTCGCGTCGGCTTTCCGGGCCTTCTTTCCACCCCTCGGCGGGATCACCGGCATGGCCAGCGGCGGCTCCTCGGCGACGAACACCGGCTCGGCGTGGAAGGCCTCCTCCGGGACCGGCGCCAGGGCGGCCGCGGCGGTCGCCGTCAACGGGCCGAGGGGAAAGTGCTCGGTCTCGCCCCGCGCCTCGAACGCCGGTTCGGCTTCGGGGGCGGCGGCGACGGGAACGACTTCGGGCTCGGGCGTCGTCACGGGCTCGGACGGCGCTTCGGCCAGGGCCTCGACCACCTGCGGCTCCAGCAGCGGCGGCGGCTCCGACAACGGCTCCTCCGGCTCGGGCGCATAGATGCGCGCGGCCTGGGCGCCGTCGGCGGCGGCCAGGGTGGGGGCCGGCGGTTCGGGTTCGGGCTCGGGTTCGGCCGCCGCTTCGGCGACCACCGCGGCGGCCGCCAGGCTGGGCAGCACATAGTCGGCCATGCGCTGGCGGATCAGCTTCTTGTCGATCTTGCCGGTCGCGCCCAGCGGGATGTCGTCGACGAACACCACGTCGTCGGGCGTCCACCATTTGGCGATCTTGCCCTCCAGGAAGGCCAGGAACTCCTCCTTGGTGGCGGTCTCGCCCTCCTTGAGCTTGACCAGCAGGATCGGCCGCTCGTCCCACTTGGGGTGGGCCACGCCGATCACCGCCGTCATCGCCGCCTTGGGATGGCCCAGGGCGATGTTCTCGATGTCGATGGTGCTGATCCATTCGCCGCCCGACTTGACCACGTCCTTGGCCCGGTCGGTGATCTGCATGAAGCCGTGGTCGTCGATGGTGGCCACGTCGCCGGTGTCGAAGAAGCCTTCCGCGTCGAGGATCTTGCCGCCCGCGCCGCGGAAATATTCGGCGGCGATGATCGGGCCCTTGATCTTCAGGTTGCCGAAGCTCTTGCCGTCGTGCGGCAGGCGCTGGCCGGCGTCGTCGGTCAGCTTCAGCTCGACGCCCAGCGGCGGGCGGCCCTGCTTGAGACGGTAGGGCATCTGCTCGTCATAGGGCAGCTTGGCCAGTTCGTCGGTCATCACCGACAGGGTGCCGACCGGCGAGGTCTCGGTCATGCCCCAGGCGTGGACCACCTCGACGTCATAGTCTTCCTGGAAGGCGCGGATGATGTGCTCGGGGCAGGCCGCCCCGCCGATCACCACCTTGTTCAGGACCGGCAGCTTCAGGTCGTTCTCGCGCAGGTGCTGCAGCAGCATCTGCCAGACGGTGGGCACCGCGGCCGAGAAGGTGACGCCCTCGCCGTCGAGCAGTTCGTAGATCGAGGCCCCGTCCATCTTGGCGCCGGGCATCACCATCTTGGCGCCGGTGCCGGGCGCCGAGAACGCCACGCCCCAGGCGTTGGCGTGGAACATCGGCACCACCGGCAGGATCACGTCCTTCTGCGACAGGCCCATCACGTCGGGCTGCAGGGTGATCAGGGTGTGCAGGAAGTTGGAGCGGTGCGAATACAGCACCCCCTTGGGGTCGCCCGTCGTGCCGGAGGTGTAGCAGAGGCCGGCGGCCGTGCCCTCGTCGAAGCCGCCCCAGGCGCAGTCGGCCGGATGCTCGGCGACCAGGTCCTCGAAGCACAGCACGCCCTTGTAGTTGGGCGCCTCGCCGGCCGGCTTGAAGTCGACGGGCATGTGGTCGCGGTCGGTCAGCACCACCACGTGCTCGAGGCTGGGCACGCGCGGCAGGATGGCCGCGACGATCGGCAGGAAGGTCAGGTCGGTGAAGATCACCCGGTCGCCGGCATGGTCGGCGATCCAGGCGATCTGCTCGGGGAACAGGCGCGGGTTCAGGGTGTGGCAGACGGCGCCGATGCCCATGATGCCGTACCAGGCTTCCATGTGGCGGGCGGTGTTCCAGGCCAGGGTGGCGACCCGGTCGCCAGGCTTGACGCCCAGGGCCAGCAAGGCGTTGGACACCCGCTTGGCCCGGTCGTGGATGGCGGCGTAGGTGGTGCGGACGATCGGCCCCTCGACCGAACGGGTGACCACTTCGCGGCCGCCGTGCCACAGGGCCGCGTGGTCGATGATCTTGTCGACCGTCAAGGCCCCGTGCTGCATCAAGCCCTGCATCGATCCCACGCTCCCGCATCATTATCGTTGTTCAGACAAGGCTAGCGGGGCGGCGGCGGCGGCGCAACGCGGCGCGCGCCTTGAGCGAACCTTTGGACCGTCGCGCCACGACGGCGCCCCCGCGCTGATCAGCCGCAGCGCGTGTTCACCCCGCGCAACTCGCTATCCGCTACTGTGCGACACGAACAACGCCGTTCGGTGAGTGAGGCTGACCAAGGTGCGATGGTTGGATTCCCCGTGGGCCGATGACCGGCTGGACGAGGTGGCGCTGGACACCCACCGCCTCCTGACGTCGCGGCTGGTCCCGGCGGTGCTGGTGACGGCGATCATGACCGCGCCCCTGGGCCTGCGCCTCGCCCTGTCCTGGCTGGCGGCCCTGGCGCTGGGCGAAGGCTTGGCGCGGCTGGCGACCCGGCGGTTCAAGGCCGGCGTTCCCGCCTCGCGGCCCATGCGCGCCGCCTTCGTCCTGGCCGCCCTGCCGATCAACCTGATCTGGGCCTGGCTGGCGGCGATGCTGTGGCTGTCGCACGCCGCCGACTTCAAGCTGGCCGCCGTCGCCATCTGGGCCGGTCAGATCATCTACACCCAGAACTTCCGGCATCAGCCCGCGGCCCTGCTGGCCGTCAGCGCCGCCGCGCCGCTGGCCAGCCTGGTCATCTTCCCGATGTTCTTCTTCGAGGCCAGCGGCGTCGGTCCCGACACCGCCCGCTGGGGGCTGGCGCTGGTGGTGCTGACCACCGTCAGCGTCATGATCGCCAACCGGGCGGCCGCGCGGCGCATGGACGAACTGACCCGCAACCTGCGCGACGAGCGCGAGCGGGCCCTGGAGGCCAACCGCGCCAAGTCGACCTTCATCGCCGTCACCAGCCACGAACTGCGCACGCCGATGAACGGCCTGCTGGGCATGGCCTACGCCCTGGACCGCTCGAACCTCAACGAAAGCCAGCGCCGCCACGTGCGCCTGATGATCAAGTCCGGCGACAGCCTGATGCAGGTGCTCAACGATGTCCTGGACCTGTCGAAGATCGAGGCCGGCAAGGTCGATATGGACCATGTGGCCACCAATCTGCCCGAACTGGTCCTGGCGGCCGGCGACGCCTGGCGCGACGCCGCCCGCGAGAAGGGCCTGTGGCTGAAGACCGAGATCGCCCCCAATGCGCCCGCCTGGATCCTGGCCGACCCGCTGCGCATCCGCCAGGTGCTGATGAACCTGATCTCCAACGGCCTGAAGTTCACCAGCCAGGGCGGCGTCACCATCCAGCTGACCGCGTCGACGCCCCGCGCCGACGGCCTGCAGGATATCCGCCTGCGGGTGATCGACACCGGCATCGGCGTCTCCCCCCAGTTCCACGACCGGATCTTCGACAGCTTCACCCAGGCTGACAACGCCGTCTCGCGCAACCACGGCGGCACCGGCCTGGGCCTGACCATCTCGCGCGCCCTGGCCCGCCAGATGGGCGGCGACCTGGCGCTGGAGAGCTATGCGGACGGCGCCGCCTTCGCCTTCACCCTGCGCGCGGCGATGAGCGCCCCGCCCGCGTCGATCCTCGAGGACGACGGGATCGACGATGCGACGCCCGACTTCGACACCTTGCGAATCCTGATGGCCGAGGACAACGCCGTCAACCAGGTCGTGGTCCGCACCATGCTGGAGGCGACCGGCGCGTCCCTGACCGTCGCCGAGGAGGGCCGGGCCGCCCTGGACGCCCTCCAGGGCGGCGCGTTCGACGTGGTGCTGATGGACATCAACATGCCGGTCATGGACGGGATCACGGCGCTGGCCGCCATCCGCGCGGGCCAGGCGGGCGATCCGGCCATGCCGGTGATCGCGCTGACCGCCTCGGCGATGTCGGGCGACCGCGAGCGTTTCCTGGCCATGGGTTTCGACGACTACCTGGGCAAGCCGGTCCGCCCGATCGAGCTGCTGTCGGCGATCAGCGCGGCGGCGCGCGGCAAGGCCGGACGCTGCGTGGAAGCGGCGCAGTCCTAGGGGCCGCTTTTCGACGCGACGGCGCTTGCAAAAATAAATCCCGACCGATCCCTTCCAACATCTGACTGTCGCGTTGGGAGCCGCCGTTGAAACTCGATCTGAAGCGTATCGTGGTCTTTACGGCCGACGTGCCTGGCCTCGCCCGGTTTTACCAGGACGTCATCGGTCTCGCCGTGCTCGGTCGGGAAGACGGATGGGTCGAGTTCGACGCCGGCGCCTGCCGCCTGGCGCTGCACCACGGGAAGCCGGTGGTGGGCCAACGCCCGCCAAAGCTGGTGTTCTTCGCCGCCGATGTCGCCGCCGCCAAGGCCATGCTGCAACGACGCGGCGCGGCCACCCTGGGGCCGGTCAAGTCCACGACGACCTTCGACCTGTGCGACGGCAAGGATCCGGACGGCAACCCGTTTCAGATCTCGAGCCGAGGATAGTCGCCCCTACCCCATCGTCTCCGCCAGGGCCCGAGCCTCGTCCTCGAAGGCGCTGACCGTATCGACCCGGCGCCAGGTGATTTTGCCGGTGTCGCGGGTCAGCTGGTTTTCCAGCACCGCCACGTCGGCGTCCGAAGCGTCGTTGACGCGGGCGGCGACGCGGGCGCGCAGCACCTCGGGCGGGGCTTCCAGCCACACGCCCTGGAACGCCACGTCGGCGCTCCTGGCCAAGGCCTCGGCGCGGGCCCGCTGCTCGGGCTTGAGGAACACCGCGTCGACCACCACCGAGCGGCCGGCCTCCAGGGTCAGGGCGGCGTCACGGAACAGCTCGTCATAGACCCGGTCGCTCATCTCGGCGGCGTAGGCTTCCTTGGGCAGGCGCTGCAGCGACGGCACGCCCCACAGGCGCTTGCGGATCTCGTCGGTGCGCAGGACCACCGCGCCGGGGGCGCTGCCCAGGCCGGGCGCGCAGACCCGGGCGAAGGTCGACTTGCCCGATCCCGAGAAGCCGCCGGTCGCCACCAGGCTGACCGGACGCGGGGCCAGGTGCTCCAGCGCCGTGGCCAGATAGGCCCGCGCCGCCTCGTCGTCGTTGCTGTAGGCCCAGACGTGGGTGCGCACCGCGGCCCGCACGCTGAGCATCAGCGGCAAAGCCGCAAGGCCTGTCCACAGGCCCTCACCGAAGGTGCGGCCGGCCTCGTCCAGATAGGCGTTCAGCACCCGGCCGGCCGCGTCGCGGCGGCGGCGGAAATCCAGGTCCATCAGCAGGAAGGCCAGGTCGTACTGGATGTCGATGTCCGACAGCGAGTCGTTGAACTCGATGCAGTCGAAGAGGATCGGCTTGCCCGCCTCGATCAGGATGTTGCCCAGGTGCAGGTCGCCGTGACAGTGGCGGGCGAAGCCCTGCCCGGCCCTCGCGTTGAGCAGCGGACCCAGGCGCTCCAGCGCCAGGTCGGTCTCGGCGATCAGCCGCTCGACGGCCTGGGCGCCCAGGCGCGGGGCCAGGCCGCGCAGCAGGTTGGCGTTCGAGGCGATGGTGTAGCCCAGGGCCCCCACCCCGCCGCCCTGGGGCCGCAGCGGCGCCCCGGCGTGGAACTGGGCGATGGTCCGGCCCAGGGCCTCCTCCAGGGCGTCGTCGATCGCCCAGGGCTGGACCGACAGCACGCCCTGCTCGTCGAAGCGGCGCATCTCCAGCAGGAACTCGACGGTCTCGCCCGCCCCGTCGATCTCGACCCCGCCGTCCTCGGTGCGGGTCAGCCGGCGCACGGCGCGATAGATGTCGGGCGCGGCCGAGCGGTTGAACGACAGTTCGCGCTCCAGCGCCCAGCGACGCAGCTCCAGGGTGGAATAGTCGAGGAAGCCGAAATTGACCGGACGCTTGACCTTCCAGGCGGCCTCGCCGACCAGGAACACGCGGGCGCAGGAGGTCTCGATCACCCGATCGGCCCGTTCGCCCAGCCAGGCGGCCACTTCCTGCTCGCGAACCGTTTCCGCGTCCTTGATCACGCCCAAACCCCGTCCCAAACCCAGCCCATGGCGCCAAAATTCCGGGCGCGGCGTCCCCATAGCGGAAAGTTCCGCCCACGTCCCGCACGGCGGCTTGCTTGCGCTAGGGTTGAATGACTATGGTGAACGTCACCGTAGATCGAGTCACCGTCGCATGCTTATGGGCGCTGGGCTGAACAGGCCCGAACGCAAGAAATCCGAAATCCTGGCGGCGGCGCGTGGCGTCTTCCTGCGCCAGGGCTATCCGGACACCGGCATGGAGGTCGTGGCCAGGGCGGCCGGCGTCTCCACCGCCACGCTCTACGCCTACTTTCCCAGCAAGGCGAAGCTGTTCGAGGTGGTGGTGCACGACACCGTGCAGGACATGGCCGCTCCGGTCCGCGAGAGCGCCGCGGTCCGGGGCGACGCCCAGGTGCGGCTGATGGCCCTGTCCCGCGCCTATGCCGCCTTCTCCGCGCGCCCCGCCACGCGCGCGATGTTCCGGCTGATCACGGCCGAACGACGGCGCTTCGAATCCCTGGCGGACCATTTCCTGCGCAGCGCCCGCGACGAACTGGGCGGGGCGGCGATCGCCCTGATCCAGGACCTGGTCCGGTCCGGTGAGCTGTCGGTCGACAAGCCCTCCTGGGCCGCCGGCCAGCTGCTGGGCATGCTCGATCACGCCACCCTGGTGCTCGGCCTGGCCGCCGGCGACCATGTGCAGCCGGGGCGGAACCTGGAGGCGATCTGCCAGGACGCGGTCGAGACGTTCCTGGCTAGGTACGGAACCCCTCTCCCAGAGGGAGA